>JAXEEE010000119.1:0-37745 GCA_034104265.1 Eubacteriales bacterium
CGCATGTCCGGCACGCCCAGTTGGGCCAGCACAGCCCCGTCGGCAAACTCCACCGCCGAATGCACGATGCTCTGGGGATGCACCACCACCTGGATCTTCTCCGGGGGCATGTCGAAGAGCCAGCGGGCCTCCATAATTTCAAGGGCCTTGTTGAACATGCTGGCCGAGTCGATGGTGATCTTCGCGCCCATGCTCCAGTTGGGGTGCTTCAGGGCCTGCGCCGGGGTGGCCGCGTCCATGCGGGCCTTGTCCCAGGTGCGGAAAGGGCCGCCCGAAGCCGTCAGCAGCAGGCGGACGGGCCGGTTGGGGGCCGCGCCCTGCAGGCACTGGAAGATGGCGCTGTGCTCGCTGTCCACGGGGAGCAGGGGCTTGCCGGCCTTCCGGGCCGCCTCCATCACCAGATGGCCGCCGGTGACCAGGGCTTCCTTGTTGGCCAGGAGCACCTGCCGCCCAGCCGCCAGCGCGTCCATGACGCTCTGCAGCCCCGCGATACCCACCACGCTCACCAGCACCATGTCGGAGGGAACCTCCGCCGCTGCGGCGCGGAGGGCTTCCTCCCCCATGACCCAATGGCAGAAACGCAGATCCTCCGGAATGTCCGTCAGGGGAATGGGCTCGGTGAGGCCCGCCATGTCGGGGCGGAACTCCCGCACTTGCCGGAACAGCAGCTCCTTGTTGCGGTGCGCCGTCAGCGCGGATACCCGGAAGCGCTCCGGGTGCAGCCGCACCAGTTCCAGCGCCTGGGTGCCGATGGAGCCCGTGGAGCCAAGAACAGCCATGCTTTGCATAGGAAACAAGCCTCCTTGCCGAAGGGGTTGTGATTATTGTAAACAGCCGCCCCGCCGCCTATGACCGGGGCGGAAACACAAACCCGCCGGAGGGACTGCGCCCTCCGACGGCATAGGCCCGCCAGGGCCCGTCAGAGCATCAGGCAGAAGCAGAACACCACCACCGACATGAACAGGATGCTGTCGATACGATCCAGCATGCCGCCATGCCCGGGGAACAGGTTGGAGAAATCCTTGATGCCGCAGTGACGCTTGACCATGGAGGCCCACAGGTCGCCCATCTGACCCGCCACGCCGCCGATCAGGCCGATCAGCAGATACTGCCACCAGCTGGGCAGCAGCAGCCGGGTTTCCGGCGACACGCACAGGTAGCCGATCAGCCCCACCAGCAGCGTAGTCAGCAGACTGCCCGCCAGCCCGGCAATGGCGCCGGAGATGGTCTTGTTGGGGCTGACCGCCGGGCACAGCTTCGGCCCGCGGATGCGGCTGCCCACCTCGTAGGCGCACATGTCTCCCACGCAGGGCGTGGCGAAGGCCATGCACAAAAGCACCACCTGCAGCCCCCGTGGCTGCACCAGGGACATGGCCACCACGCACATGCCCGGCAGCGCAATGCTGAACAGGGGCATGATGCTCATCAGCGCATCCTCCAGCCGGGGCTCGGAGCGGAACACCACGCAGATGGCTGTCAGCAGGAACACCCCCAGGATCAGCGGGGCAAGCACCTTCGCCCCGCCCAGGATGGACAGCGGGATGCTCAGCACCACGCCCACCCACGTGGGCCAGGATACAGGCCGGTTGCCCGCCACCGTCAGCGCGTGATACTCCTCATACATGGCGATGCAGATGCACACCAGCGCCGCCGTGGCCATCACCGCGCCGCCAAAGCACATCAGGATCACCGCCGCCAGCGCCAGCGCCGCCCCGGTTACGAACCGCTGCATCTTCTCGTTGCTTCCAGCCATCGTCACAACCTCCTGCCAAAGCGGCGCTCCCGCCCGCCGTAGGCCGTCAGCGCCTCGTCATAATCCGCCACGGTAAAGTCAGGCCACAATACCTTCGGGAACAGGAACTCCGCGTACGCGCACTGGTAGAGCAGGAAGTTGCTCAGCCGCATCTCCCCGCTGGTGCGGATCAGCAGATCCACCTCCGGCTGGCCCCGGGTGTACAGATGGCAGGCAATGGCTTCCTCGTCGATGTCCTCGGGCCTCAGCTGTCCCGCCTGCACCAGCGTCGCCAGCTCCCGGGCCGCCCGGGCGATCTCCGCCCGCCCGCCGTAGTTCAGCGCGATGTTCAGCCGCAGCCCCGTGTTCTTGCAGGTGCGTGTTTCCGCCTCCACCAGCACATCCCGCTGCTTCTCCGGCAGACCCTGCTTGTCCCCCAGGATCAGAATGCGCACGTTTTTCGCATCCAGCTCGTCGATCTCCGAGGCGAAGAAGTCCAGGATCAGCTGCATCAGCGCACCCACCTCCTCCGGGGAACGGTTCCAGTTCTCCGTGGAGAAGGCATAGATCGTCAGCGCCTCGATGCCCAGGTCATCCGTGTGGCGGATGATCTCCCGCAGCGTCTCCGTGCCCTGGCGGTGGCCCATGGCCACGTTCAGCTTGTGCTTTTTCGCCCAGCGGCCGTTGCCGTCCATGATGATGGCCACATGCCGGGGCAGCTTGGCAAAATCCTCCCGGACTTTGGCGTGCTGCCCGCCGCGTTTGCCGAGTTTTGTGAACAGCTTGTTCATCTTTCTCCTTAACAGTACGGAAGCGCAGGCTCCCGCCAGGAACCCGCGCCTCCGTTATCATTCCCTGATTGCATCCTGAAAGGCGCTGACGGTGATTTCCTTCCCGCGCACGCGAATCACCCGGAGCGTGCCGCCCTCGCGGCTCGTCCCCGGCGCGCAGGCGGTGACCACCTCCGGCTCCACACCCATGGCGCGCAGCCGCTCCAGCGCTTCATCCATCTCCAGGCCCAGCACCTGCTCCATCGGTTCCATCACATCTCCAGGAGTTCCTTCTCCTTGGCGGCGCAGATCACGTCCACATCCTTGATGGCCTTGTCGGTGATCTTCTGGGCGTCTTCCTCAGCCTTGCGCTGGTCATCCTCGGTGATCAGGGAATCCTTCTTGAGCTTCTTGACCTGCTCAATGGCGTCGCGGCGGATGGAGCGGATGGCCACCTTGGCATCCTCCGCGCCCTTGCGGGCCATCTTGGTCAGATCCTTGCGGCGCTCGGCGTTCAGCTCGGGGAACACCAGGCGGACGATCTTGCCGTCGTTGGTGGGGTTCAGGCCCAGGTCGCTCTTCTGGATCGCCTTCTCAATCTGGGGGATCATCTTGACCTCCCAGGGGGCGATGACCAGCATCCGCGGTTCGGGGGAGGACACGTTGCCCACCTGGTTGAGGGGCGTGGGCGTCCCGTAATAATCCACCGTAATACGATCCAGCAGCTTGGGGTTGGCGCGGCCGGTGCGCAGGGCCTGCATGTCCCGCTCATAGACGGCGCAGCTCTTGCCCATCTTATCCTTTGCGGTATCCAGAATTTCCTTCACGGTCATAGGAAATGCCTCCTTCAACATCGGGGGTTCGATTGATAATATCTATTGTAAACTGTTTTTCCCTTCCTGACAAGAGGGAACGCGCCATTTTTCCTTGCGCCGCGCCCCTGTCAGGGATGCACGAAGGTGCCCATGTCGCTGCCCTCCAGCACGGCCACCAGGTTCTCCGGCACGTCCAGGCCGAACACCCGCACCATGGGTACGGCGTTCTCCGCGCACAGGGCGAAGGCCGCTGCGTCCATCACTTTCAGGCCCCGCTGCAGGGCTTCCTTGTAGGTGATGTCCTTGATAAGGGTGGCGGTGGGATCCTTGTGGGGATCGGCGGTGTACACGCCGTCGATGTTCTTCGCCATGAGGATGGCGTCCACCTGCATCTCAATGGCCCGCAGCGCCACCGCCGTATCCGTGGAGAAGAAGGGGTTGCCGCTGCCCGCCGCGAACAGCACCACCCGGCCCTCGGACAGATGCCGCCGGGCAGTCTGGGCGTTGAAGGGCTCACAGAAGCGGTTCATATCCACGGCGGACTGCACCACCGCGTCCAGACCCGCCTGGCGCAGGGCGTCCGCCACGCACAGGCAGTTGATCACCGTGCCCAGCATGCCCATCTGATCCGCCGTCACCGCGTCCATGTTGACCGCAGGCCCCTGACGGCCCCGCCAGATGTTCCCCGCACCGATAACGATGCCGATCTCCACCTGCATATCGTGCATATCGCGGATGACCTTGGCCACCCGGCGCACCTTGTCAAAATCGAACAGATCCGCGTCAGACTTCAGCGCCTCGCCGGAGAGCTTGAGCAGAACCCGCTTGTAAGCCGCCATGGAAAAGACCTCCTTCATATTGTTGCCTCTGAGAAGATTATATACCACAAGGGGGCCTGAGGTCAATCATCCGGCGCCTCCCGCAGGGACAGCGACAGCCGCCAGCCCTTGTCCGTCTCGCTGCACACCCGGAACCCCGCCCCCTCGAAGCACCGCCGGGACACCGGGTTGAAGGCGTAGATTTCCCGCACGCCCAGGCGGTCATAGCCCAGTTCGCGGCCACGGCGGATCAGTGCGCGGATGACCCTGCCCCCCACGCCCCGGCCCCGCCAGGCCCCGTCGCCAATGACAATGGGCATGTCGTCCTGCATCAAGGTCACGTCGCCGATGGGACGCCAGCCCTCGCCCTCCCGGGCCTCGATGAAGTACAATTCTCCCTGCCGATCCAGGTAGGTGTACATCCGCGTCAGCCTGTCCATATCGTAAGCCGACCGCACCCCGTCCACCAGATACACCACGTCCATATCCTGATACCAGCCGAGGGCGAAGTCATAGACCCCGTCAAACCTGCGCAGCCGTATTTCACCGTCCACCGGCAGGATCTCCGGCTGTGTCACGACGGGAATGGGCATCGCTGTCACCCCTTTCGCCCCTTCGGGCTGAAAAAAGGAGCTGCACCCGCGGGTACAGCTCCTTGCATTGCGCATGATTACGCGTTGGTCATCTTGGCGATTTCCTCAGCCAGGTTGTCCTGACGCTTCTCGATGCCCTCGCCGCGCTCGAAACGGGCAAAGCGCACGATGTCCAGCGTGCAGCCGGCAGCCTTGGCCACCTCGGCCATCAGGCCCTTGATGGTCTTGTCGCCGTCCTTGACGAACTGCTGATCCAGCAGGCAAACTTCCTTGTAGTACTTCTCGATCTGACCCTCGACGATGCGGTCGACGATCTTCTCGGGCTTGCCGGCCTCCAGGGCCTTGGCGCGCTGGATTTCCTTTTCCTTCTCCAGCTTGGTGGCGTCCACTTCCTCGCGGCGCACAGCCTCGGGCTTGGCGGCGGCGATCTGCAGGGCCAGGTCGTGAGCGAACTCCTTCACGGCGTCATTGTCCTTGGCGTCGGTGGCAACCTCAACCATGACGCCCACCTTGCCGCCCATGTGGATGTAGGTGGACACAGCGCCCTCGGTCTCATACCGGGCAAAGCGGCGCACGGAGATCTTCTCGCCGATGGCCACGGTGGCCTCGGAGATCAGGTCGGCGATGGTCTTGCTCTCGTCGTCCACGAACTTCTGCGCCAGCAGCTCGTCCAGGTCGGCGGGGTTGGCCATGGCGATGTGCTTGGCCACGTTGTTGGCGAAGTTCATGAAGTTGTCGGTCTTGGCGACGAAGTCGGTCTCGCAGTTGACCTCGACGATCACGCCGGTGCAGCCGCAGGGGGTGACATACTGGGTCACAACGCCCTCGGCGGCCACGCGGCTGGCCTTCTTGGCGGCCTGAGCCAGGCCCTTCTCGCGCAGCCAGTCAATGGCCTTGTCCATATCGCCGTCGGAGTTGACCAGCGCCTTCTTGCAGTCCATCATGCCGGCGTTGGTACGCTCGCGCAGTTCCTTAACCATTGCAGAGGTAACAGCTGCCATTGGTTATTCACCCTTTCATCTGTCTATTGAGGTGGCTATCTGCTTCACAAGGGGATATCGGCTCGTCCGAATCCGAATGCATTCGGAAAAGGACGGGAGATCCGAATCCAAATGAAAACGAAGCAGGATGCGGAGCAGATTTTTCGTTCTGACAAAGCTGAACGGAGGGAGGCGTAGCAGCGCTACGTTGACCGGAGTGAAGCAAAGTCAGGGCGGAAAAGATGCCCGCAGACCATTCGTTTTCATGCAGGATGAGGATTACTCAGCCTTGGCTTCCTCGGCGGGAACCTCGGACTGCTCGCCCTGCTTGCCTTCCAGCACAGCGTCGGCCATCTTGCCGGCGATCAGCTTCACGGCACGGATGGCGTCGTCGTTGCCGGGGATGACGTAGTCGATCTCATCGGGGTCGCAGTTGGTATCCACGATGCCCACGATCGGGATGCCCAGGATGCGGGCCTCGGTCACGGCGATGTGCTCCTTGCGGGGATCCACCACGAACAGGGCGCCGGGCAGCTTCTTCATCTCGCGGATGCCGCCGATGTTGGCCTCCAGCTTTTCACGCTCGGCCTTCAGCTTGATGACTTCCTTCTTGGGCAGCACGTCGAACTGGCCGTTCTGCTCCATGCGGTCGATGTCGTTCAGGCGCTTGATGCGGGTCTGGATGGTGCGGAAGTTGGTCAGCATGCCGCCCAGCCAGCGGTTGTTGACGTAGAACATGTTGCAGCGCTTGGCCTCGGACTCGATGGACTCCTGGGCCTGCTTCTTGGTGCCGACGAACAGGATGGACTTGCCCTCCATCGCCACATCACGGACGAAGGCATAGGCCTCGTCAACCTTCTTGACGGTCTTCTGCAGGTCGATGATGTAGATGCCGTTGCGCTCAGTGAAGATGTACTGAGCCATCTTGGGGTTCCAGCGGCGGGTCTGGTGACCGAAGTGCACGCCCGCTTCCAGGAGCTGCTTCATGGAAATGACTGCCATTGTGGTTTCCTCCTTGTTTTTTCCACCCTCTGTCCCTTCGCGGCGATCCACCGGGAACCCCGGCACAAGGCGACGCAGGACAAAGGTGCGTAATCGGGTAGATTATAGCACAGCTTTGCCCGCATTGCAAGCCCCCGGGCCGCCTGACGCGCAAGATTTTGCGCCATCCCCAGGACAAAAATGTTTACATTTGCACAAGGGTGGTCTATAATGGAAGAACACGGATGCTTCCTGCGCGACGCATCCGCCCGCAGCCAATGAAAGGAGTGTCGGTATGGACAAGCAGCCGCTTCGCGGACATTATCCCGACGGATCCTCCGAGGAAGACGTGGAGGCCGATTTCGACTTTGACCTGGATACGCTTCTGACTGATCCTGCGCTGTTTGACGCACTGATGGGTGCCCGGGATCGCCGCCGCGCCCGTGCAGAGGACGGCGACAGCACGCCCGCCCCCGGCAGCGCGGAGTAACCCACCCCACGCATAAAGCCGCCCTCCACAAGGTTATGGAGGGCGGCTTTGCTATTTGGGAGCGCGGCGCTCCTTCAGAGGATCGTAGCGGGGTGAACGCTGCCGCAGCCTTCCCCTTTGGGGAAGGTGGCCGAGCGCAGCGAGGTCGGATGAGGTCATTCCCCTCCCTGGTCATCGCGTGCCCTGCGGGGTGAGCTCGTTCCCTTGCTGTTGTGCGAACCTGCCGTTTGGGGCGCGGGCCGCATCGCACCATGAGCCTTCCCCTTTGGGGAAGGTGGCCGAGCGCAGCGAGGTCGGATGAGGTCGCTCCCTCCCTGGCCTTCGCGTACCCCGCAGGGTTGAAGCCATTCCCTTGGCGTTGCGCGAACCTGCCGTTTCCATTGCGGACTGCTGCGCAGCCGCTCGGAAACTCGCGCTTCTTCTTTTCCTTTTTTCCTGCTCTTTCCTGTTGCGCCTGGGCTGCCGCCCAGACCTGCGCAGGGGCTAACGCCGCCCCTGCACCCGCGCAAGGGGTTTCACCCCTTGACCCTTTTCCGCTGGCGCGATCCTTGGCGTTGGTCGAATCTGCACCCCTTGACCCGTTTCCGCTGGCGCGTTCCCTTGGAGTCAGTTGTATTCCTCCCGCTCCAGCTGAGCGATGGCGGCGGGGATCTTCGCGGCCTCCGCGCTGTCCAGGGGCGGATACGCAGGGTTCATTTCCTCCAGCGTATCCACCAGGATCTGGCTGACCAGATATCGGGTGTACCACTTGTTGTCCGCGGGAACCACGTACCAGGGGGATTCCGGGGCTGCGGTGGCGTTGATGGCATCCTCATAGGCGCGGTCGTACTCGTCCCACTGGGCCCGCTCCTTCATGTCCGCCAGGGAGAGCTTCCAGTGCTTCTCCGCCAGCTCCATCCGGTCCAGGAAGCGCTTGCGCTGCTCCTCCTTGCTCACGTTGAGAAACAGCTTGATCATCCGGTAGCCGTTCTCGTAGAGGTACTGCTCCCAGGCGCGCAGCTGGGCGTATCGCCGTTGGTAGAAGTCCTCCGTCAGGCACCGCTGGGGCAGGGCATAGCCCTTCTCCAGGTGATGCACCCGGGTGACCAGCACGTCCTCATAGTGGCTGCGGTTGAACACGCCGATCTGCCCCCGGGGCGGCACGGCCTGCATGATCCGCCACAGGTAGTCGTGGGCCAGCTCCGTGCCGGTGGGGGCCTTGAAGGCATGCACCGTCAGCCCTGCTGGGTTCAGCCCGGAGAAGACCTTCTTGATCAGGCTGTCCTTGCCTGCCGCGTCCCGGGCCTGGATGGCCACGATCAGCCCCTCCCGGCCCTCGGCCATGAGCATCTCCTGCAGCTGGCAGGCACGGGCGATGTTCTCCGCCGTCCTTGCCTCCAGCTCCTGCTTGTGCTCCCGTTCATCGCCCGCGCCGGTGGGGGCGGCCTTGATGTTCAGCTTCCTGGAGCCGTCGTAGCGGCAATCCCTGACTGGCATGCGCATTTCCCCTTGCTTTGGTATGGCTCTTTTCCTTCATTATACGCTTCCGCGCCGGGCCGCGCAAGGCTTCCGGCGTGGCGTTTTTCATTCTTCCGGCGGCTTTTCATCGCTACCCAGCTTGACCTGGGCGAAGCGCTGGGCATGGTACAGGCTGTAGTAGCCCGACAGCATGAACGATACTGCCGCCGCCACGCCGAACAGCGGCAGATACTCCCGCCCGAACAGCTCCACCGACAGCATCAGCGAGGCCACGGGGGCGTTGGTCACACCGCAGAACACCCCCACCATGCCCACCGCCGCACCCACCGCCGGGGAAAACCCCAGCAGCGACGCTGCCGCGCAGCCCATGGTCGCCCCTACGAAGAAGGACGGGACGATCTCGCCGCCCTTGTAGCCGGAGCCCAGCGTCACCGCCGTCATGAGGATCTTCAGCAGGAACGCCACCGGAACCGCATGTCCCGCCAGCGCTTCCTCAATGACGCCCATGCCGCCGCCGTTGTAGTCCCGCGTACCTGTTAGCAGCGTCAGCACAATCACCGCCACGCCGCCCGCCAGCACCCGCAGGAAGTCGTTGGGAATCCACCTGCGCATCAGCCGCGACGACTTGTGCATCGCCACGCAGAACAGGATGGCCGTCAGCGCGCAGGCCACGCCCAGCCCCGCCGCCTGCACCACAGAGAGCGGAGTGATGGCCTGGAGTCCCGCTGCCAGGGGGAAGCTGTCCAGCGGCGCGCCCATGGCCCGGGCCGTCAGCTGGGCCGTCACGGCGGAAGCGACGCAGGGCAGCAGCGCCCGGTAGTTCAGCTTGCCCACCTCGATGATCTCCAGCACGAAGATCGTCGCTGTCAGCGGCGTACCGAACAGGGCGGAGAACAGCGCAGCCATGCCGCACAGCTCGAAGATGCGGCGGCTGTCCTCCTTGGGGTGGGTCAGATCGCCCACCGCCGCGCCGATGCTGCCGCCCAGCTGCAGCGCCGCGCCTTCACGGCCTGCCGAGCCGCCCAGCAGGTGGGTCAGCGTGGTGGACAGGAAGATGGCCGGGGCCATCTGCGCCGGGACTCTGCCCTGGGTGCGCACGGTGGTGATGATCTCATCCGTGCCCAGAGACAGGGGCAGGCGCAGCAGCCGGTACAGCCCGGCGATGCACAATCCGCCCAGGGGCAGCAGGTACAAAAGCCAGCCGTGGGCGGTGCGGGTTTCCGTGGCCCACTCCACCGCCATGGCGAACAGCGCGCCTACTGCGCCGCACAAAAGGCCGATGAACACGGCTGTCAGCATCCACCGCACGAAGGCGATGGTATAATGCAGCGACGCTCTGCCCTCCTGCCTGATCTTCTCCACGGATTGATTCCTCCTTCATGGGGTATGGCGGTTCATGCGGCTGTGTCCCTGGCGCACGGGGTGGTTGGGGCGGAATGTGCGGATGGATGCAGTGCACGGAACCTGCCGTTTCCATTGCGGACTGCTGCGCAGCCGCTCGGAAACTCGCTTGCTTTCTTTCCCTTTTATTGTACCGATGTGTTGCGCCCGGGCTGCCGCCCGGACCTGCGCAGGGGCTATCGCCGCCCCTGCACCTGCGCAAGGGGTTTCACCCCTTGACCCGTTTCCGCTGGCGCGATTCCTTGCAGTTGAGCGAATTTGCCGTTTCCATCGCGGGATGCGGAGCATCCCGCCCGGAAACTCAGGCTTTTTCCGTTCTCTTTTGTCTACTTTTCCCTGTTGCGCCGGGCTGCCGCCCGGACCTGCGCAGGGGCTTACGCCGCCCCTGCACCCGCGCAAGGGGTTTCACCCCTTGACCCGTTTTCGCTGGCGCGATTCCTTGGGGTTGCGCGCAACAGGGGCGTCCCCCCCTCTTGAGCGGACGCCCCTTGTCTTTTCTCTTCTCAGCTGCCCAGGTAGGCCTTGCGCACCGCGTCGTTGTGCAGCAGCTCCGACGCCTGGCCCTCCATGGTGATCCGGCCCGTCTCCAGCACGTAGGCCCGGTCGGCAATGGACAGGGCCATCTGCGCGTTCTGCTCCACCAGCAGGATGGTGGTGCCGCTGCCGTGCAGCTCCTTGATGATCTCGAAGATCTGCTCCACCAGGATGGGCGCAAGACCCATGGACGGCTCGTCCAGCATGAGCAGCTTGGGCTTGCTCATCAGCGCGCGGGCCATGGCCAGCATCTGCTGCTCGCCGCCGGACAGGGTACCGGCAATCTGCTTCTCGCGCTCCTTCAGCCGGGGGAAGCGCTGGAACATCTCGTCCATGGATTCGGGGATTTCCTTGTCCGGACGGGTGAAGCCGCCCATTTCCAGGTTCTCCCGTACGGTCATCTGCTGGAAGATGCGCCGTCCCTCGGGGCACAGGGCCATGCCGTGGCGGACGATCTTCGCCGTGGGCACGCTGGCCAGGTTCTGTCCCTCCAGATACACCGCGCCGGAGCGGGGGCGCAGCAGGCCCGCGATGGTGTTCAGCGTGGTGGACTTGCCCGCGCCGTTGGCGCCGATCAGGGTGACGATCTCATCCTGATTCACCTCGAAGGACACGCCCTTGATGGCGTGGATGGCCCCGTAGAACACATGAATGTTGTCGATTTTCAGCAGGCTCATCCTCACGCCTCCTTCTGCTTGCCCAGGTAGGCCTCGATGACCGCCGGGTTGCGCTGAATCTCATCCGCCGTGCCCTTGGCGATGATCCGCCCGTAGTTCAGCACGCAGATGCCCTCGCAGATGCCCATGACCAGGTTCATGTCGTGCTCGATGAGCAGCACGGCGATCTGGAAGCGGTCGCGGATCTTGATGATGTTCTCCATCAGCTCTTCCGTCTCATGGGGATTCATGCCCGCGGCGGGCTCGTCCAGCAGCAGCAGCTTGGGGTTGGTGGCCAGCGCGCGGACGATCTCCAGCCGCCGCTGGGCGCCGTAGGGCAGAGAGCCTGCCTTCACGTCCGCCATGTGCTGCATGTCGAAGATGGACAAAAGCTCCAGCGCCTGCTCATGCTGCTTCTTCTCGCCCTTCCAGAAGGAAGGCAGGCGGAAGATCCCCGACGCCATGCCGTAGCGCACCTGGTTGTGCAATCCGATGCGCACGTTCTCCTCCACGGTCATGTTGCCGAAGAGGCGGATGTTCTGGAACGTTCGGGCGATGCCCAGCTTATTGGCCTGGACGGTGCTCATGCCGGCGGTGTCCTTGCCATTAAGCAGCACAGTACCGGTGGTGGGCTGGTACACCTTGGTCAGCAGGTTAAAGACGGTGGTTTTGCCCGCGCCGTTGGGGCCGATCAGGCCGCAGATCTCCGTGGGGCCGATCATCAGGTTCACATCGTCCACAGCCTTCAGGCCGCCGAACTCAATGCCCAGGTGCCGGGTTTCCAGCACGGGACGCTTGTCCACATCGCGCTGGGGCAGGATGGAGGTGGATGGCGCGGGCACCATGATGGTGTCCGGCTTGAATTTCTTCTGCTGGGTCATGCTGCGTCACCCTCCTTCCGGGGCTCCTCTTCCTTCTTCGCGGGACGGATGCGGGCCATCAGGTTCATGAGGATGGGGCTGTTAGTGGCCAGCATCACCAGGATCAGCACGATGGCATACACCAGCATGCGGTAGTCGCCGAACTCGCGCAGCACCTCGGGAAGCACGGTCAGCAGCGCCGCTGCAATCACCGAGCCGCGGATGTTGCCGATGCCGCCCAGGACGACGAAAACGAGCACGAGGATCGACGTGTCAAACTTGAACTTGACCGCCTGAACGGTCGAATAGTTGAGGCCGTAGAGCGCGCCGGCCATGCCTGCCAGCACCGCGGAGGTCACGAAGGCCATCATCTTGTACTTGGTCACGTTGATGCCCATGCTCTCGGCGGCGATGCGGTTGTCGCGGATGGCCATGATGGCCCGGCCGGAACGGCTGTTGATCAGGTTCAGCACCACCACCAGGGTGAACATCACCAGCACGAAGCCCATGCCGAAAGTGGCGATCTTGTTCACGCCCGTGGCGCCGGCGGGACCGTTGAAGATCACCTTGCCGGGCAGGTTGGGGTTATTGAAGGCAACATGCAGCGCCATGCCGTCTACGGAGAAGTACAGGCAGTTGAGCACGTTGCGGATGATTTCGCCAAAGGCCAGGGTCACAATGGCCAGATAGTCTCCCCGCAGCCGCAGCACGGGAATGCCGATCAGCACGCCCATGCCGGCGGCCATCACGCCGCCGGTCACCATGGCCAGGATCAGCCGGAGGGTTTCGTTCTCCAGCTGGAAGGCGCTGAGCAGCCAGGTGGACATGATGATGCCGGAGAACGCGCCCACGCTCATGAAGCCCGCGTGGCCCAGGGACAATTCGCCCGACACGCCCACCGTCAGGTTCAGCGATACCGCCATGACCACCCACGCGCAGATGGGGATCAGCTGACCCTTGAGGGAGCGGGACATCTTGAAGCCCTCGATGGAGCCGCTCGTGGCCAGCTGGCAGATCAGGAACGCGGCAATGACGATCCCGTAGGTGATCAGGTTGCTGATGAAAACCTTTCTCGATTTCTTCATGCTTCTCACCTCACACCTTCTCGTGGATCTTCTTGCCCAGCAGGCCCGTGGGCTTCACCAGCAGGACGATGATCAGCACGCCGAACACCAGCGCGTCGCCCAGCTCGGTGGAAACGTAGGCCTTGCCCAGAATCTCGATGATGCCCAGCAGCACGCCGCCCAGCAGCGCGCCCGGGATGGAGCCGATGCCGCCGAACACCGCCGCTGTGAAGGCCTTGATGCCGGGCATGGAGCCGGTGGTGGGCATCAGCACGGGGTAGGTGGAGCACAGCAGCACGCCCGCGATGGCCGCCAGCGCACTGCCGATGGCGAAGGTCAGGGAGATGGTGCGGTTCACGTTGATGCCCATCAGCTCAGCCGCGCCGCGATCCTCCGAGACCACCCGCATGGCCTTGCCCATCTTGGTGCGGCCGGTGAACAGGGTCAGGGCGATCATGATGATGATATTGGCCGCCACGGTGATCATGGTCTCGCCGGAGATGATCATCTGCCCGCCGAAGAGGGACAGGGAGCCCACGCTCACCACGGAGGGGAAGCTCTTGGGGTTGGCGCCCCACACCAGCAGCGCGATGTTCTGCAAAAGGTAGCTCATGCCGATGGCGGTGATCAGCACCGCCAGGCTGGAGGCCTGGCGCAGGGGCTTGTAGGCCAGGCCCTCGATCACCACGCCCAGCACTGTGCAGACCACCATGGCTGCCAGCACGGACACCACCGGGGGCAGCCCCCAGTACTGCGTGGCGCAGAAGGAAATGTACGCGCCGATCATGATGACGTCGCCGTGGGCGAAGTTCAGCATCTTGGCGATGCCGTAAACCATGGAATAGCCCAGGGCGATGATGGCGTACACGCTGCCCAGACCGATACCGTTGACCAGGTAGGAAAGGAATTGGATCATGCTCCCCAGCACCTCGCTTGTGCTTCAAATGTTGTGGAAGAATGCTTCTGCAATGAAACGCAGTAAGGTAATCAACAGCAATCAGCCCTCCTTGGCGTGACTGGTGTTGGTTACCTCATGCTGCGATATGGAGCTTTGCGCATATCGGGCCGTCCCCGGCCCCGGGTTTTCCGGGAGCCGGAGGCAGCCGTCATTCAAGGCTTACTTGCCAGCGCCCACATACACGCCGTCCTTGATGACGACAGCGGTGGGGGTCTTGGTCACCTCGCCCGTGGCGGACCAGGTCATGGTGCCGGTCAGGCCTTCCACGGTCAGGGACTGGAACTGCTCGATCAGGATCTCGCAGGCGTCCTCCACGGAGGTGTCGCCGGTGATGCCGCCGGCCACAGCCGCAGCGTACAGGGCATAGATGCCGTCGTAGGCGTCAGCGGCGAACTGGTTGGGCACCTCGCCATACAGCTCCTGATACTTGGCGACGAAGCTCTTGGTCTTCTCGTCCTCAGCATCGGCGGAGAAGGGGGTCAGCAGCATAACGCCCTCGGCCAGGGAGACGTCGAAGCCTTCCACGGTCAGGATGCCGTCCATGCCGTCCACGCCGAAGAACACGGGAGCGAACTCCTGCTTGCTGGACTCGGTCAGGATCAGGGAAGCGGGGGTGTAGTAGATGGGCAGGAACACCACGTCGGCGCCGGCGTTCTTCATGTCGGTCACCTGCACGGAGAAGTCGGTGGTGTCGTCGGTGAAGGTGGACACCTTCACGATCTCCAGGCCCAGCTCGGCAGCCTTGGTCTCAAAGGTCTGGTAGATGCCGGTGGAGTACACGTCGCCGTTGTTATAGATCACGCCGATCTTCTCGCCCAGCTTGTTCTGGAAGATGTAGTCAGCGGAGGCAGCGCCCTGGGCGGGGTCGGTGAAGCACACCTGGTACATGTTGTCCTTGCCCTCGATGACCGCGGGAGAGGAGGCGGAGGGGGTCAGCATGAACACGCGCTCCTCATAAGCCTGGGCGGCCACGGCGATGCAGGGGGTGGTGGTCACGCTGCCCAGAATCATCTGCGCACCGTTGTCCAGCACGGCGTTGTAGGCGTTGATGGACTTCTCGGCGTCATGCTCGTCGTCCTGCACGTCCAGGGCGATCTGCAGCCCGCCCTGGGCATTGATCTCGTCCACGGCGATCTGCGCGGCGCGGGCCACGGCCATGCCGTACACAGCGGCGCCGCCGGTCTGCGGGCCAATCAGGCCGATCTTGATGGTGTCCTCCGCCATGGCGGCAGTGCCCATGCACAGCACCAGGGCCAGGGCCAGAACCGCAGCGGCCAGCTTGCGAATCTTCATCGTTTGGTTCCTCCTTCTAGCGTCCGAAATAGGGAAAAGGGAATCAAGAGAAGCATCTCCCTTGATTCTTGCACCTATTATACACATCGCGTCCGCCGCCGTAAAGGGGCTTTCCTGCATTTTTCCTGCACTTTTCCTGCAAAAAGCGCAGGAAACGTTCGCCTTTGTGTCTTTCGGTCATTTCCCTTCCAGCTTTGACAGGCGCACCGGGACGCTCCCGGGGACATACGCTGAACGGGGTGTTTCCGCCCCGAAGAACTGGGGGATGCCGTCCATGCCCGAGCTGAAGTATATGGAACTGAACCTGATGCAGATCCTGGACGTGCTGCGCGCCGCCCGCCTGACACGCCTGGCCGTCTCCGACCATGATCAGCCCTATGTGGCGCCCATGCATTATCAGCTGGAGGTGACCCGGGGGCAGGTGATCATCCACCTGACCGTGCCCGAGGGCGGGCGCAAGGCGGACACGCTGCGCCGCAACGCCCTGGTCTGCCTGGAGTTTGAGCTGCCCGGCTGCGCCTGGGTGGACACGGTCATCATGGAGGGCCGTGCCGCGGTGGGCCTGCGGGAGGCGGGCCGGGCAGCGGATATCCGCGTGGCCGCAGCCGCCATGACGGGCAGGCGGTACTTTGTGCCGCCAGAGTAGCCCCGGCTTGCAATTTGCCCGGCCGGACGGTATAATAGGCGCCATGAAGGAGGCGACCCCTTATGCCTGTCCGGCCTGCCCGTGCGGAGGATGCGTCCGCCATCGCCGCGATTTATAGCCACTACGCCTGCAACACCGTGATCACCTTCGCCGCCCAGGCCCCCTCCGCCGAGCACTACGCCCGGCAGATTGCCTCCGGCGCGTACCCCTTCCTGGTGCTGGAGGAGGCGGGGCAGGTGACGGGCTTCGCCTATGCCGGTGCCTTCCGCCCCCACGACGCCTACCGCTGGGATGTGGAGCTGACCATCTACCTGCAGCCGGGCCATGAGGGCCGTCACGCCGGCCGAGCACTGATGGGGCCGCTGCTTATGCTGCTGCGCCGTCAGGGCTTCCTGCTGGCCTATTCCTGCATCACCCTGCCCAACCCCCGCTCCATCGGACTGCACAGGCACTTCGGCTTTGAGGAGCTGGGCGTGTTCCCCCGCACGGGCTACAAGCTGGATGCCTGGCGGGATGTGATCTGGCTGCAGCTGGCCCTGGGCAGCCACAACGCCGCCCCCGCCGAGCCCACGCCCTTTTCCGCCCTGCCCCGGGAGGAGGTTGACCGCATCCTGGCCGCGGCCTGCGCATGATCCGCCAGAGGAAAGCCTTCCGCGCAGGGAAAGAAGCAGGCGCGCGGCCTTTTGGTCCCGAACCAAACGCCGAGACAAACCTCCCGCGCGGGGGAAGGAGCGGTTCTGTGGCCAATATCGTTACGGGCGTCAGGGTGCTGCTGAGCGTCCTGATGCTGTTCGCACCCGTCATGTCGCCGGGGTTCTGGGCGGTGTACGCCGCCGCCGGACTGTCCGACATGCTCGACGGGCCCATCGCCCGGCGCACCTGCACCGCCAGCGACTTCGGCGCAAGGCTGGATACCCTGGCGGACATGGTCTTCGCCGCCGCCTGTCTGATCCGGCTGCTGCCCGTGCTGACCATCCCTGCGTGGCTCTGGCTGTGGATCGGCGCGATTGCCCTGATCAAGGGGATCAACCTACTGTCGGGCCTGATCCTGCAGAAGAAGCTGGCAGCGAAGCACACCCTGCTGAACAAGGTTACCGGACTCGCTCTGTTTCTCCTGCCGCTGACGCTGCCCCTCGCCGATCTGCGCATCACCGGGTGCCTCGTCTGCGCACTGGCCACCCTGGCCGCCGTGCAGGAAGGCCATCTGATCCGCACCGAAAGCCGCCGGTACAAGAAATCCTCCGCATGAACGCATCATGCGGAGGATTGTTTATCCGGATCCATCCTCGCCTGTTTCTCTGCCTTCGTCCTTCTGTTTTCCGGCACACTGATTCAGCCTATCATATCCTCCTGCTTCTTCTGCACAGAATATGATTCGGGCCCATCCCAGAGCAGCGAAACCTGCAGGCGGATATCCCGTGACGATGCACAGACATACACGTCATATCTGCCGCATTCAACCGTCCAGTCATGCTGCGCCACATTATAGTAAGCAAAATCCTTGTCCGTCAGCAGAAATTGAAGCCTTCTGGTCTCTCCTGCATGCAGAAAAACCTTGTCGAACTGCCGCAACTCCTTCACAGGCTTGGACACCGTGGACACAGGATCACCAATGTAGATCTGCACGACCTCCGCACCGTCGCGGGCGCCTGAATTGGTCAGGTCAAAGGAGAGCGTCCACCCATGTTCACTTTTTTGAATGTCAGGGTTGGCATACACGAAGGAGGTATAGGACAACCCATGCCCAAAGGGAAACCAGATTTCCTCAGGATGCAGATCATAATACCTGTAACCGATGCGCCACCTCTCCGTATACTCCTGTTTGAGGCCGTCTCCTTCCGGATCCAGATCGGTGCGCATCCTGATCGGAAAGGTTTCTGACAGCTTCCCTGAGGGATTGACCCTGCCTGTCAGCACATCCGCAATCGCCGCGCCCGCTCCCTCCCCCGCAGGCCACTGCTGCACAATGGCCGGGAAGGCGTCCGCCTTCGGGCTGCGGAACGTGGAGCAACCGCTATTCAAGACGAGCACACAATTGGGATTATGCTTGGTGACATTACGCAGCACATCCTCCACAAAACCCGGCAAACGGTTACTGCCGCGATCGAACTGCTCGGAATCCTGGGACGGCTGCACACCAGTAAACACCAGCACAAGATCATAGCTCTCAATATCCGGCATCTGCTGACGGAAGGTATGCCAAAGCATTCTGGGCGGTTCTCTGGCCGGGAGATACTCAAAGTAGTCTATCTGCACCTGCGGCAGCGCTTGGCGCAGAAACGCCAACGGCGAATCGATATACGCCGGCTCCGTGAATACTTCCGCACTTCCTTGCCCATTGATATAGGGCTTCACAGCGTATTCGCCGGTCACACATATTTTTTTATATTTTTCCGGTGTAATGGGCAGCAGCTGCCGCTCGTTGCGCAGCAGGCATATGGCTTCCCTCGCCAACGCCCGGGTTTCCTCATGCAGCTGTTCACGCTGATAATCCTGTTCTTCAGGCGTGGGACGGAGAATGAACTTCAGCACACGCTCCGCAGCCTCATCCACCTCCTCCACGGAAACCATACCCGCCTCTATACCTTTGCACAGCTCCTCCTCCGTCTCCGGGATGCCGGGCATGCGCAGGTCAAGCCCAGCGTGGACAGCGCGCGCTGCATCATGAACTGCGCCCCAATCGGAGATGACCAGGCCGTCAAACCCCCATTCATCCTTGAGGATCTCCCTGAGCAGCATTCTGTTTTCGGAGCACCATACAGAGTAGATTTTGTTATATGCGCACATCACACTCTGCGGATGCCCGATTTCTATTGCGCGCTGGAATCCCCGCAGGTAGATCTCCCGGAGCGTACGCTCATCAATCTCCACGCTGGTTTCCGTGCGGTAGGTTTCCTGAGAGTTCAGGGCGAAATGCTTTGGCGAGGTCGCCACGCCAGCTTCCTCTGCGCCCTTGATCAGATAGCCTGCGATCTCCCCTGTAAGAACAGGATCCTCGGAAACATATTCAAAGTTGCGGCCGTTGAGCGCATTACGTTTCATGTTCAGCCCAGGTCCAAGGATCATCTGCTTGTTATGATGAATGCAGTCCTGGGCAATCATCCTTCCTGCCGTTTCAGCCGCCTTTATGCTCCAGGTAGCACCCATGGCGCACATTGAAGGAATCGTCACACAGTTTGTTCCAGGCTCATAGCTTCGAATGCCATGTGGCCCATCCGCCAGATTTTTGCCGGCAATATGCAACCGTTCCACCCCGGCTGTGGACATGCTGGTCGCACCCGTGAGGAGCGCAGCCTTCTCCGCAAACGTCAGCTGAGCCACAATTTTCGTGATATCCATGGACTTCCCGCCTTTCCGGATGACGATGGTATCCAGGGTCATGTGAACAATGCAGCAGGATACCCCGTTGTCCTTCACGCCTGTAAAGCCCGTATGCTTCCCCGCCACATTGAAATGCACTTGCAGAAACACATGCGCACAACACCAATACGCTTCTGCAGCCGACAGACCTCTGTGCGTCAATCGCTATTGCGACCCACCTCAGCGGTAGTCCTCAATCTTGCTTTCACCCCTCAGGGTAACGATACTGTCCACATCCGCATAGGAATCTGCATCCACATACAGTTCAAAATCCGAATGCATCTTCAGCATTGTACCCGGAACGGTATTGGTCAGCGGATGACGCAACGTATTGGCTACAGCCCATGCCTTTTCTGCATGCGGCACTGCAGAGATGATATGCCTGCACTGCATGATCTGATACACACTCATGCTGACAGCCTGCCGAGGCACCTGATCCATGGTGGCGAACCATCCTTCTGCCACCTGCTGGCCACGGCAGGTTTCATCCAGATTCACAATCAGATAGGCATCCCTGGCATCAAAATCCGCAGGCGGATCATTGAAGGCAATATGGGCATTCCGGCCGATACCGATTAACCCCAGATCAATCGGAGCGCTGCGCAGCTCCTGCGTCAGGGCGGCAATACCTTCAGCAGTACCGTCCACAAAATGTGCCTTGCCCACGTGGGTCTTGGCCACAAAGCGTTCCTTGAGGTATTTGCGGAAGCTGGCAGGATGGTCTTGCGGCAGGTTCACATATTCGTCCAGATGAAACATCTCCACCCTGGACCAGTCCACATCCGCCTTGACCAGATGCTCCAGCGTCTCAAACTGCGATGCACCGGTGGAAAGGATGATGCGGGCATGCCCATTGGAGGCGATAGCCTGATTGATCACATCCGCAGCCGATGCAGCAGCACGGATACCAAGTTCCTCCGCCGTCCTGGAAATGACAATACGCATGATTCATTTCTCCTTTACTTGTTCTTATCCGGCACAATGTCCGGATAGTACTTACCCAGAAACTCGTTCAGATACACGGCGCGGTCCTCGGCCATGGACATGTTGGCCGCGATACCAATACCAATGGACATGGCGCCAGCCCGGGTATCCGCCATCTGATGCAGCGGATCCTCGGTGTAGCCGCGGAAGAGATTGTCCCGCATGGCAGGATCTGAGCCGCCATGTCCCCCCGGCAGCTGCTTGACATGCGAACGGTCAAACGTCACGCACTGTCCTTCCCTGTCATAGAATTTCAATGTCTCCCTGCCGAAAGCCGTGTCTGCTTCCAACCGTCCCTTGCTGCCATTGATGACAAGCTTCATGCACTCATAGGGCGAATGAGCCGTCAAAGAATAGCTCATCACAGCGCCCCTGCGGTACCTGACATTGACAGACATCGTGTCCTCAATATCAACCTCATCCGAGAACAGACATCTGTCACGCATATACCCGTCCTCGTCCTCGCAGGCTGCGTACATCTGCTCCATCAGTCCGCCCTGCTCCCTGGCGATATCCAGATAGAACTCGCAGGTATGCTTGCTGGGGCAGGTGCGACAATTTTTCCCATGCGGGCGCTGATTGTCGCCATAAAAGCGACGGGCGCCGAAGGCATTGACCTTCACTGGTTCATCATCAATGATCCAGTTTACCAGATCAAAATGGTGTGTGGATTTATGAATCAGCAAAGAACCCGAGTTCGCGCGGATAGCATGCCACCGGCGGAAATAATCCGCGCCATGATTTGTGTCCAGCAACCACTCAAAATGCACGCTGAGCACATCTCCCACAAGGCCACCGGCGACAAGCTCCTTGATCTTTACATAAAAGGGCATGAAGCGGCAGTTGAATGTCACCGTTACTTTGTGTCCGGTGCGTCTTTCAGCCTCAATAATCCGGGCGCACATCTCAGCAGTCGTGGTCATGGGCTTCTCGCTGATGACGTCACAGCCGTATTCCAATGCTTCCACGATGTACTGCTCATGTGCGGAATCCTTGGTCGTGACAATCACTACATCAGGCTTGTGATCCATGAGCATTTGCCGGAAGTCCGTATAGGCAGGCAGATCCACATGCAGATGCTCGCCCGCAAAGCGGGCCCGTTTGCCATTGACATCGCACACAGCGCATAGTCTGGCACAATCAGCATACTCCCGCACAAGCGGTTCGATATAGGCGAACGTGCCTCGCCAACCTGCGCCAACAAGGACATACTTTTTCATCTGTTTCGCTCCTTACTTTATAACGCAGCTCATTCGCGTACAAGACGGCCTGACAGGAAGCCACGATAATCAAGGAAAAAGTTCTCTGCGGCAGCGGTCATCAGCATCGTCAGCGTATCACCCATGAACGTGCACTGTAGCCTGATAGAGCCCAGGTAATCGTCTACCGCGTAGATATCGCCAATGAGCGTATGCTCGCCCCGCCACACCGCCGCAGAAACACACCGGTAGTTGGTATCCTTTACGGCAATATTCTTGCCCGGGTACTTTTCCGGAAACAGAAATTCACCATATCGTCCCAAAAACAGTGGCAGCGTCAGCACTTCGCCACGCTTGCTGTAGGTCATGGTGCATAAGCCATCCGAAAAGCTCATGGTGATCCACTCATAGCCAAGGCTGTTTTTTTCAAGCATGTATCGCGCACCGCTGATTTTTTCCGCCATGGACGATACTGCGCTTCCATCCCGCATCGGCAGGCTGAGAACAGATTGTCTCGTCAGCTCAGCCTGTGCAGCCGGATTCTCCGGCAGCGGATGATCGCCAACGCTTTCCACCATCCGTTCAACACAGCAGCGGATGAAATCATCCCCGGCATTGATGTGCTGCGTATCAGCCGTTGTCACAACGACCAGATCCTTCCCCGGATACATCAGGGCAAATTGTCCACCCATTCCACAGCATGCAAAGCCATCCTTGATCATCCAGAACTGATAACCATATCCGCAGCGTGCCAGACCAAAGTCTGACACATAGTTGTCAATTTTTTCGGCCGTTGCCTGCAGCATGTAATTACGGCTGACAAGCTGTTTGCCGTTCGATTCACCCATGTGGAGACACAGCTGCGCAAACCGCGCAAGATCACGGGTTGTAAACAGAATGCCGCTTCCCGCCCAGGAGCGCCCCTCCGGCGTTTGAATGCACCATGCATCCCCGGAGATACCCAGTTTGTCCAGCAACGGACGCATATACTCCAAAAGAGGCTTCCCGGCAAGCTTTTCAACCACAGCGCACAGCGTCACCGTTGCGCTTGTGTCATAGCTGAAGGCTGCGCCTGGCATATGCTTGGTCTCGCTGTTCTGAAAAAAAGCTCGGACGAAGTCTTGATCATTCCAGTGGTAGGCAGTATGCTCGTTGCATGTAGCCATCATCAGCAGATGGCGAATCGTCGCCTTACGGAGGTAATCGGATGTATCGTCGGCGACGTACTCAGGAAAAAAATCTGCAATTCTGCTATCCAGCGACAGCCTGCCTTCATCGATCAGCATGCCGACAGCCACCGATACCACGCTCTTGCTGACAGAATACATGCGATGCTTCCTGTCCTGTGTGAAGGGGGCGCAGTAGCCCTCTGCCGCTACGTAGCCGTGCCGCATCACGAGAAAGCTATGCAACGGAATGCTGTGACTGCGGATATCCTTCAGCAGGTCCAGAATTGTTCCGGAAGGAATCCCGAGGGACTCAGGCGTAGCAAAAGAAAAATCTCCCTCTGACATTGCAAGAACCTCCCGCCATCGATAGTACACTTCTCCATCCAAGGCAGCCGCCCTGAAAAGGCGGGGGACAGCCCCTTCCGGGCTGCAGACCGGGCCGTCCCCCTGTGGGTTCATTCCACGCTCAGGAATTTAGTTCTGTTGCGCACGAAACGCATCCAGCTGACACTGTGCCTCATCAATCACTCTCTGGACACCATTAGCCTCCAGCTTGGCGTTGAACTCGTCAACGCGGGCATCCACATCCTCCAGCTCAATGTAACCCTTCTGCAGGTCGGTTGCAAACTCGTCCACAACCGCAGAGCAGGCTGCAACCTCATTCTGCACAGGCGTAGCATCGAAAATGAAGCCCATGTTGGTGTCGGTGAGCGCGGACTTGTTGGCATTCTCCATCAGCTCAAAGAAATTGGCAGGGTAGCCGGCAGGAATTGCGCCCCTGACAAATGAGCCAAACATGGCGCCGTACCAATAGTAGTGACCGCGGGTTCCCAGAGAAGGATCGTTCTTGGTGCCGGTAAAGTCCAGAATACCATCCTCACCAACCGTATAGTGCTCGCCCTCCAGGCCAAAGCGCAGGGTTGTAACAACATACGGGTCAGTATTCAGCAGTTCCAGCAGCATCATCGCTCGTTCCTTGTTCTGGGAGCCGGCTGCGATACACTCCACTGCACTTTGCAGATGCGCCGTAGAGGCGATATTGGCAGAGAAGGGAATCATGGCGGTATCAAAGGCAGTACCGTTCTTATCCTTGGCAACGGTCACATAGCCGGAACCAAAGCCATACAGGAAATACTTGCCTTCCTTGTCGTACACACGCCCCGTATCAAAGTTGAGCACGTCATATGGATAGATGCCGTCATCCACCATCTGGGCAATCGTTCTGCAAAGTTCGCGGTATTCAGCTGTTGCATACTTGTTGAAAATCGTATTCTCGCCATACTCCGAGAAGCCTTCGGTACCGGGTACGTTAAACGACAGGAAGGAATTGTTGCTGACGTTCTGCACCCACCGGTCAATGTTGAAATCGGAGCGGGTAATCGGCAAATCCTTCATTTCAGGATACTTGGCATCACGCAGCTCCTTGGCCTGGTACAGCAGAGGCACCACGTCCTGGGCGTTATCGATGACAACACCGCTCATGTCCATGCCCAGCTCTTTGGCCATGGATTCATTGTAATGCATGGAGAACATCTGGCAGGAATCCTTGTAGGAAGGGATGCCATACATCGCGCCATCCACATACATCGCCTTCCAATAATCTTCGGGAATCATCGCGTAGGTTTCAGGCGCATATTCCCTGAGCAACTCGCCAATGTCCGCAAAGGCTCCCTTTCTGGCATAATCAACGTAATTGATAGCGCTGTTGGCATTCACAATGTCGATGGCCTGATTGGTATCCAGCATCGGGCTAACCTTCTGCGCATATTCGGAGATCGGAATGAAGTGGAAGTTGACGGTGGTATTGATTTTTTCCTTGAAGTACTTGTTCAGCGCTTCAAAAACGGTAGCGTTGTCAGGCAGTGTGTTTTCCGCGACATACCACTCAAGGGTGACAGGCTCCAGCGTCTCCTCGGCACAAGCGGTAAGTACGCCCAGCAGCATCATAGCGGCCAGGAGCAGGGAAACGAGTTTTCGCATGGGGAATACCTCCTAAAGTTGATTGTTATTCTCAATCCGGCCGTGCACAACCGGAATTGGAACAGGAAAGAAAGCAGTGCACCTCAGCCCTTGACGGAGCCGATGGTCATCCCCTGGATGAAGTAACGCTGAAAAAAAGGATAGGTACACATAATGGGCAGCGTCGAAATCATCACAATCGCCATGCGGGTCTGCTCGGTCGGCATAGCTTCGAGCAAGGCCATACCATCGGGCGTAGAAGCAATATCCGAATTATTCTTGACAAAATCAATTTTCTGCTGGATACGGGTCAACAAGGTTTGAAGCGGCACCAGCTTGGGGTTGTCGATGTACAGCATGCCCGTGAACCATTCGTTCCATTTGTTGACCATCAGGAATAGCGCGATGGTAGCCAGTCCTGCCTTGGCCAGCGGAAGGACGATCCTGAAGAAAACCTTAAAATCATCTGCGCCGTCTATTGCCGCAGCGTCGAACAACTCCAGCGGAATGGTCGTGGTGATAAAGGTACGAAGCACAATGATGTTGAACGCGTTAACCAACCCAGGCAGCACCAGAATCCAGAAGGTGTCATACAGCTTGAGGTAATTGACATTGATGATATAGGAGGCTGTCAACCCACCTGAAAAAATCATCGTAATGAACAACAGCACCGTGTAGATCTTCCTTGCCCCAAAGCGCTGCTGTGCCAGCACAAAGGCGAAAGCTGACATGATCAGCAGCCCCAGGCAGGTGGACACGACCGTCATGGCTATGGTTATGATATAGGAATCAAGCAGCTGAGAGCCTGTCTTGAACAAACTGACGTAGGCAGTCAGACTGATGCTTTGCGGAAAGAAGGAGAACCCGCGATAGGTCAGGCTTTCCGGAGTCGATATGGAGATCATCACCACCAGCACAATGGGCAGAACCGTCAGCAGTGCGATGAACGTCAATACAATGCTGAACACCGCGTTTGTTCCGGGTTTGATCCGGTTAATCCGTGCAAAGGAGTTGTCAGTGGTATCCCTCATGGCCATTACTCGCTTATCTCCTTTCTCAGAACAACGCGGACTCTTCATCAATGCGGCGAACAACCATATTGGCAAGCAACACCATGACGCATCCCACCACTGACTGATACAGGCTCGCAGCAGCTGACATGCCCGTATTACCCAGGTTGGTCAGTGCACGGTAGATATAGGTATCAATCACATCGGTATACTCATACAGGACTCCCATGTTCATCGGCACATTGTAAAACAATCCAAAGTCACCCCGGAAGATGCTGCCCAGGTTCAAGATCAGCATGATCACGATGATCCGCCGCAGATACGGCAGCGTAATATACCACGCCTGCTGCAGCTTTGACGCGCCGTCCAGCACAGCTGCCTCGTAGTATTCCTGGGAAATGCCGGATATGGACGCCACATAGACGATGCCATTATAGCCAACGCCGCGCCATGCGTTAATCAGCACCAGCAACGCTGGCCAAATCGGCTTGTACATGTACCAGTTTCTCGTCTTTCCGCCCACCGCTGCAATCACACGGTTCAGCAAGCCGTCACGGGCATTCAGGAACGCATACGCAATAATTGCGATCACTGCCATCGAGAGAAAGTGCGGCATGATTAGCATCGTCTGCAACGTCTTGGCCAGCCTTTTCATGTACAGCTCGTTGAAAATGATCGCCAGCAGTATCGACAGCGACGTATTGACCAGCAAAAACGTTACATTATACAGCACGGTATTGCGGGTGATTCGCCATGCATCCGTGGTTGAAAACAGAAATTCGAAGTTCTTCAGTCCAACCCATTCGCTATGCAGGAATCCCTTGGCGGCATGATAATTCTCGAATGCCATCACTGTACCAAACATAGGCGCATAACTGAACAGCAGCAGCAGTACCACCGTGGGCAGCGCCAGCACATGCAGTTGCCAATAACGGTGCATGTGAAGGTAAACACGTCCGAACAGTGTGCGGTTTTTCCTCCTGTTCAGCTTCAAAGCATCTGTGTATGCCAATACCTCACGCCTCCTTGCCATTAGGGGATTGAACACGCGGTTTCATCTTCCGTGCGGCGGATGGTCGCCTTGCATCGTGTTCCTTGTCATTCCCTATGCCTTGATTTTAATGGCAAATGGGTGCTTTTTCAACCAGAAATAGCAAGGATAAATCATGGCCGATTCATTAGTTTGTACGGTAAGGTAATGACTGCATCCAGTCCTCCATCCGCCAACAGCGCATAGTGAATACCATACTCAGCGCTGCTCATCAGCTGAATACGCTTGTTGACATTCCGAATACCAATGCCGAATTTTTCATCGCCACTGCCTTCACGAAGCCATTGATTCATTCGTTCCACATCAGCGCCGAATCCGTTGTCACACACATGAATGCGGAACATCGCTTCGTCTCTCTCACACCAGACGCGGATGCGCAGCCTTTGATCCTGGCTTTCCGCATGGAACAGGGCATTCTCTACAAGGGGCTGAATCATCAGTTTCGGCACAAGCACCCGTCCATACTCAGGTTGTATTTCGCAGATGAAATCAAAGCTGTCATGGTAACGCAGCCTTTGAATCTGGATATACTGCTGCAGATAATCAACCTCCTCGCTCAGCTCCGCCTGCATATTGGAAAAGCCGATGCTGTATTTCAGTATGTTGATCAGAGACGTCACCATGGTAGCAATATCCTCTTCTCCGTTCATCAGCGCGATGCAGCCTACGGAATCCAAGGTGTTGTAGATAAAGTGCGGATTGATCTGTGATTGCAGCGCCTTCAGCTCCGTGGCCCTTAATTGTGCATACTGCTGTCTCTCCTTCTCGGATATACGGTGAATGTTTTCCACAATGTCGTTATAGCTTTGGTAAAGATACTCAATCTCGTCACTGCTGCTGACAACAGGTATTGACTCAGGTAATGTCTGCGCCTTACGCGCCTGTATCATAGCATTGGACAGCCTCATAATCGGCAGAGAAAGCCGCCGGGAAAGCACCGCCGATATCACCAGCACCATCACCACAAAAACAACGCCAAAGCCCCCCAGCAGCGTCAGCGTATCCCGCATGGAATGCCACAGCCTTTCCTGTGGCTGCAGAACAACCACCTGCCAGCGCTCGTTGACAGAGCGGCTGGTGATCGTATAGGTTTTGCCATTCAGACGTGCGCAAGCGCTCTCCTTTTTTCCAGGAAGATTCGACAGCACCGTATCGACATCCGTCCTGTATGCCTGAAGAAGGGCGTCATCCGTACAGGCCATCACCTGTCCATTGAACGTCATCAGGCTCACCACACCATCGCTCATCTGATCATCCTGCAGAATCATTTTGAGGGATATGGCAGGCATGGTATACACAACAACACCAACCTGATCGCTATAACGTGAATCCTTGAGGTAAAAGTTACGCTGGAGGCGCGAGAAGAACACTCGATCCGGCTGCTCGGGAAGCATAAAGGCATAGATTTCAGCATTGTATGCTTCCGTCTGTTTGTACCAGGCGTCATCACAAACGCTCAGCGCGCTGAATACCTTCAGCTGTGATACGCCTCCCAGCGTAAAAACAGCATCACGTTTCTCCGCAAAGGGAAACTGCCTGTCCACCAGCAGCACTGCGCTGGCATATCGCAGCAGCGGCGTTGTGGGCGTGCCGGTATTCATCATGAACGCTTCGTTGATGAGGCGGGTCTGAACGCTGTGGCTGGTACCCTCGGTATTCACAAGCGCATCAGCCAGAGCCTCGCTGCAGCAGAGATAGAATGCATCCTGCTTCATGCTGCGTAAAAGATCCTCCACAGTCTCCGCAGTTTTTTCCGTCATGTACAGCTGTGCAGAGGCATACTGCGCCCTATAGTCTTGATCCAGATAGTTCAGTACAACAGCCAGGAAAGCTACAACAATCAGTACCATTGATAACAGCAGATAACGAAATGTACGTTTCCGAATACTGTTGCGCATGAAAGAGCCTCCTCACTACCGACACATGCCTGAATGTCCGGACATGGCTACGCCTGAGTTTCCTCCTCGTTACGACCCGCTTCCTCTTGTATGATAGCACGATATCTGGACGGTTTGACCCCTACTGCCTTGCTGAACAGGCGTGAAAAATAGTCCGGCGCTACATAGCCTATACGGTTGCTGATCTCCTTGACGCTGATTGTCCCATCTGCAAGCAACCTTTTCGCCTGTTCAATGCGCACCTCATGAATATAGGACACGATGCTCCTGCCCATATGCTTCTTAAACAGCGCCCCGGTATAGATGGGCGAAAGATGCACATTCTCCGATACTTTCGCTACGGACAGATCCGGATCCATATAGTTGCTTTCTATGTATTCCTTCATCCTGTTCACGTGGAAAGATACAGCCATGCTGTTGTCACACAATCTGACACAGCACACGGTTGCCTCTCGCACACAGCCCATCAGCGCTTCCACATCCCGGATAGCGGCATAACGGCTCATGGTATCCCGACGCAGCGCTTCCAGCTCGGCTTTGCGTGGCGATGCATCCTCCGCCGCCTCAAACACCTCCGTCAGAATCATCAGTCCAAAGTGCCGCAAATCATCCCGATGGATCATTCTCCCTGCCAAATATTCGAAGGTATCCGGCAGCGATTGATCGTCACCGCTATGCATCGCCTCGCGGATCATGGTGCGCAAGCTGGCCGGATCGCTGCGAAGCCCGGTGTAGTATCGGCGCATCGCCATCTCTGCTGTTTTCTGACGGATCTTCTCTGCGATTTCCTCCAGCTTCGCAGGCATCAGAGGCTTGAGGATATAATCGTCCGCGCCGCATTGTAATGCGTCGTGGACAAAGGAAAAATCATTGTGCTCGCTCAGGAGAATCACACAGGTATCCAGCATCTCCCGCTTGAGGCGGCTGGCAAGCTCCAAGCCATTCATGCGCGGCATCTTCACATCGGTGATCACAAGCTCGGGTTTTTCCCGTCTTGAAATCTCCAGTGCCTCCATGCCATTGGCGGCTTCAAGCACTTGAGAGAAATCCAGCACCTGCCAGGGCAGCATCTGCATCAGGCACTGACGCACATACATATCATCATCCACAATCAACGCTTTCAAAGCGGCGCCTCCTTCCGCAATACAAGGAAAAGCAGTACAAGCCGTATGATGTTACATTACCTAAGCCATTTTCCGAATCCTTTTCACAGCTTGCAAATTCATTGTTTTTTATGGTGAATCTTTAATATTCATGGGTATTCCGTCTGCGCTGGCGCTTGATCTCCCATGGCGATAATTGTATAATCAGGTTTACCCATCATAACAGAGGAGGCTGCGTATGACAACCAGGATCACCGGCGGAATCGTTCTGCTTCCCCAAGGGATGACAAAAGATGTCAACGTCTATATGCAGGACAGCAAGATCTCCGCTGTCACTGCCAGCGCGCTGCCCTGCGATAGGGAAATTCAGGCTCATGGCCGCTATGTCGCCCCCGGCTTTGTTGAAATCCACGCGCACGGCGCAGGAGGCGCAGATTTTCTCGACGGCACGGTGGAAGCATTTTTGACCGCTGCTGAAACCCATGCCCGTTATGGCGTCACTACGCTGATTCCCACCTCAACCTCCGGTGACATTGGGGCGATACTTGCCCTGGATCAAACGCTGGAAGCAGCCCAAGCCTGCAACACCTGCGGCGCAGACATGCCCGGATTGCATCTGGAGGGGCCATACTTCTCCTACAACCAGCGCGGCGCACAGGATTCCCGCTATTTGCGCAACCCTCAGCCGGAGGAGTACATGCATATCCTGAAGCATTGTCGCCATCTGATGCGCTGGAGTATTGCGCCGGAGTTGCCCGGCGCATTGGACTTAGGTAGAGAGCTGCGTGCCCGTAGCATTGTCGCTGCCATCGGGCACAGCGACGCCGAGTATCCTCAGGTGCTTGCAGCCTGGGAAAACGGCTATACCCATGTGACCCACCTATATTCCGGCATGAGTGGCGTTCATCGCCGCAACGCTTACCGTTATGCCGGCGTGGTGGAATCCGCCTATCTGATCGACGGCATGACGGTTGAAATAATCGCCGATGGCAAGCATCTTCCCGCCGAGCTGCTTCGCCTGGTCTACAAAATCAAGGGGCCTGACCATATCGCACTTGTCACAGACGCCATGCGTGGTGCAGGCATGCCTGACGGTCCCAGTATGCTGGGGCATTTCCGCAACGGCTTGCCAGTGATCATTGAGGATGGCGTTGCCAAGCTCCCTGACCGTACATCCTTCGCAGGCAGCGTCGCCACATTCAATCTCCTGGTTCGTAACATGCATGACATGGCGAATGTGCCCCTTGACCAGGTCATCACGATGGCCTCCCGGACACCTGCGCATATCATGGGCCTGCATGACCGTGGTTTGATCCAAGCCGGACTTCGCGCCGATTTGACACTCTTTGATGAGCATATTCACGTCTCCCATACTATCGTAGCCGGTAGATCCGTATATCAGGAAGAAGGCTGCTGATACGGCTCGCCTGCCCAGGCAGACAGTCTGCTGCCTGTTGCTTCCCTTCTTCCGCTCATGACCCATACGCTGCAGCACACCTGTTCCGCCGCCTCTATACAACGCCTGCAACATTCTCCTGCATGCATAGACCACTGCCGATTCTCCCCTCACAGATCGCATTCGCGTACAACAAAAGCGTACCGGAGCCTGATGGTTCCGATACGCTTTTGTTGGGGGGATACTCTTCAATCAACCAAAGCGCTCTATTTGTCAGTCCCGGAGGATGATCCGCCCGTTGTCGATGGCGTCCACCACCGCCAGGGAGACCAGCTTCACCCCGCGCTCCCGCAGCTTCGCGCCGCCGGGCTGGAAGCCCTTCTCCACGCAGATGCCCACGCCCACGGCCTCGCACCCGGCCTGGCGGAGGATGTCCAGCATGCCCTCCACCGCCTCGCCGTTGGCCAGGAAGTCGTCGATGATCAGCACCCGCAGCCCCTCCCGAAGATATTTGCGGCTGACGCGGATGGTGTTCATCTTCTGGTGGGTGAAGGAATACACCTGCGCCGTGTACACATCCGAGCCCACGTTGCGGTGGTCGCCCTTCTTGGCGAAGATCACCGGGATGTTGCCGAAGGCCTGGGCGGTGGTGACCGCCGGGGCGATGCCGCTGGCCTCCACAGTCATGATGCAGTCCACCCCATCCTCCCGGAAGGCCTCGTAAAACGCCCGGCCCATGCTGGTGGACAGCGCCGTGTCGATGCGGTGGTTCAGGAACCCGTCCACCTTCACAATATCCTGTCCGATACCCTCGCCCTCCCGCAGGATGGCCTCCTTCAGCTCGCGCATGCTGTTTCTCTCCTTTGATCACAGATTGTTGCTTTTTTCACTGGCGGCGTACAGCCGGGTCAGCAGCCGGGCCACCGGCGCCGGCCAGAACTTGCGGAACATGATTTCGTCCTGGGCCCGTCTTCCGCCCTCTCCCAGCACCTGGCTGGTGGTGGAGCCGGGATGGATCCGGTGCAGCATCCGCACCGCCGGGTCATAGGCGAAGCGTCCGGGCAGGCGGGAAATGCGCTCCCAGGTCTGCCAGTCCAGGTTGGTGCTCATGCCCACCTCAAACAGGGGCAGCGGCAGCCTGTCCAGGTTAAAGGTCACCGCCGGGCAGCAGATGGGATCCCCCAGGCTCAGGGCCATGCGCTTGAAGAGAACCCTCGTCTGAGCCGCCCGGGGCCGCAGGGGCGTCAGCAGCATCCGCTTGATCTTCAGCAGCCGGGAGGACGTTACCATTTCCTCCCCCCGCTGTTCGCCGTAGTCCGAGAAGTAGATCAGCAGCTCCGGATCCCTTTCCGCCGCCTGCCGGAAGCCCTCGCCGTAGTCCGGCAGGTACAAATCATCCTGATGGCAGAGCGTGGCGTAGCGCGCGCCCATGTCCCTGGCCTGCGCCAGGGCGAAGTTCCAGTCCCCGGCAATGTTGGGCGCGTCCGGGTTCACGCAGTAGGTCAGCTGATGCTCCCGGGCCAGCTGCTCCAGGCGCTCCGACGGGGTGGCGGTGCACAGCAGAATGGGCGAAGATGCACGCTGCGCCTCCAGGGAAGCGATGCACGCTGTCAGATAGGGGCTGTCCCCGTACGCGCAGATGGCAAAGACATGCTCCATACCCCTGCTCCTTTCTTACATTCCGAACGACGCCAGATTCCGCACGCAGATCGTGGCCAGAATGACGCCGTTGAGCAGGAAGAACACCGTGTGCCAACCGACCTTGCTCATACGGTTCTGCACACCTTCCGGGCTGCACAGCATGCACAGCAGCGGCATGACAGGCAGCAGATAGCGTCCCTGCACGCCCGCGATGCTGCCCTCGCCCACCGGGGTGAAGGCCACATACATGGTGGTGAAGGTCATGCCCACCGCCATCATGGCGATGATCAGCATGGCCAGGCGCAGCTTCCAGTTCAGGCGCTGGTTCCATTCGGGCTCGTTGTCCGTAATGACCGCGAAAATCACCAGCAGGAGCGACACATACCCCATGGTTGCGGAGATGCCGCCGCCAAAGCCCAGGTAAAGGCGGCCGCTGGTCAGGAAGTAATATTCAAAGCCGCTCCAGATAGAATAGAAGAAGGTCTGCAGATAGGTGAAGGGGTGATGCAGCACATAGGAGATCTGCGCCGCAGTATCCACCGCGCCGCCGCGGGAATCCTGCAGCTCGACCGCGCCGCCGCCCACGCTCATCACCATGGTGGCCACCGTCAGCAGGCACAGCACCACTGCCAGGGTCTTGTACCACACCCGGGCCGCCGTGGTGTCAAACTTGCTGCGGGGCAGCAGCAGCGTCAGCAGCAGCAGGGGAATGTACACCACCTTGCTCACCGAGCCCAGGATCAGCGTCAGCAGGATCGCCAGGCCCCGCTGCCACGTCAGGCGGGTATCACGATCCAGCATGGCGCTCACCGCCAGCGCAGTACCCAGGAAGCACAGGGCGTTGATGGTGGTGTCATAGGTCAGGCTGCAGGCCAGGAACATGGGCGTGGGCATCAGCGCGATGGCCGACAGCACCATCTTGAAGCGGCCCAGCACCCGGATGCCCAGGAAGGTCAGCAGCACATAGGTGAGCATGTTGAACACCCGCGCCATGATGATCTGCCAGGACATGGGCAGCCCCACCAGCCGCGCCAGGCCATAGCCCACCGCCTGAAGGGCATAGCCCGTGTCGCTGAAGGCCCACTGCATTTCCACCTCTGTCGCGGGGGTCTGATCCTCCCCGAGGGTATCCACCGCCGCGGCGAAGGCCAGCTGATCCTGCAGGGTATCCGTCTCATGATGGTAGGTATTGTCATACACCACCATGAAGCCAAGCTCCACCATCAGGTGCTCCGCCGTCGTCCGGAAGCCGGGATAGCCGTGGGACAGGGTGGCAATGCGGCTGAAATGGGTCTCGTCGTCGAAAATCTGCCCGATGCAGGGGGGCATGCAGACGCTCAGCACCAGCCCGGCGCACAGCGCCACCACCAGGAAGCCGATTTCCGCCCTTCGGCCGATCACCCGCCGCAGGGCGATGAGCAGATACAGTCCCGCGGCGATGGCGCCGGAGAGCAGCATCCGGTAAGGATTGAAGATGAAGCGGTTGTCCGCCTCCGCCCCGGTCAGCGTCATGCCGCTTGCGGCAAAGGTCACTTCCGCCGAAACGATTTCCCGTCCGATGGTCACGGAGTCCCGGTTGCCCTCGGGCAGCAGCGCCCAGAAATAGCTTTCCGTGCTCCAGGCGGAGCCGTCCGGCAGCACGCATTGCACCGTGTACTTGCCGTCGTCGCCCTCAATATCCCCGTACAGGGTCAGCGTCTGCACATAGCCGCTGAAGGGGATCGTCACCGTCTGTCCGGCGGCGGCATACACCTCCGTCACAGGGCCGGCAGGCTCCTCCTGCGCCGCAGACGCCGTTTCGTCCCAGGGTTCCTCCCCGGACCAGGATTCTTCTTCGTCCCAGGATTCCTCGTCATCCCAGGCTTCTTCCTCGTCCCAGGCTTCTTCCTCATCCCAGGCTTCTTCCTCGTCCCAGGCTTTCTCGTCATCCCAGGAGGCCTCGCCGCCTGCCACGGACAGCTGCTCCACCGGCACGGACTGAATCCCCCGCTGCGCCGCCGGCAGCCTCAGCACAGGCAGCTGGCACAGCACCTCCGTGCCCAACATGACGGCCAGCACCCACACCACCAGCAGCGCTGCTGCCAGGATCTTCCGCTTTTTAGCCATGGGTACGCTCCTTTCTGCCAGCCAGGGGCACACAGGCGACCAGGCTCAGGGCAATCAGCATCAGTTCGCCCGCGCCCATGCCGCCGTAAATCCTGTCCTCATAGCGCAGGCGAAGGTTCAGGGCGTTTTCCGTGGTGACGGTGCCGTCCGGCAGGGCCAGCTCACCCACATGCTCCTCCACGGGGCCCATGCGCAGGGTGACGCCCTTCTTCTCCGTGCAGTCGCTGGAGGCATGCAGCACATAAATCTGCCCTTTGCTCTCTGCCTGTATGGACAGCTGCAGGGTAACAAAGGCGGTGTTCTTTAGCGTGGACACCGGGTATTCCTGCCGGGCCAGCTCCTGGCCGGCAGCATCGGTCAGCCACAGGGTCAGCGTACCCTGGCTGACTTTCTGATTGTAATTGGAAACCATCACGTCCACGCCCACCAGACCGCCCCTGGAGGCGGTAAAGCTCTGCCGGGCGCTGTCGCCCTCGCCCAGCGCGCCCACGCCCTGCTTGTGCGTGTCAATCAGCCGCTCGTCACTTTCGCTGGTCAGGACGTTGGTTTGATAGACCACGATTGCCAGCCCCGTCAGCAGCACGGCCAGCGCCAGGCACAGCCACTGGCTCCCCGTCAGTTTTCTGAGCAAAACCATGTCACTCCTTCTGTATCATCGCATAGGGTCAGACAGATGCATTATAGCACAGCTTCCACGGCCTTGCAATGCTGGAAGGGATGCGGTACAATACTGCATTGGGCATGAATTGCCGCCGCTGATGCGTTGATCTTCATGACCGCATTATGATCACGAAAGCTGAGGATACCGCCATGCGCAAGCTGCTTCCCCCGCTGCTGCTCCTGCTGCTCCTGCCCCTTTTCGCCCTGGCCGAGCCTGCCTGGACGGAGGTGCCCGAGCTCATCCGCCCGGGCAAGTCCGTCCGCCTGACCGCCGAAGCGGACGGGGTGTTCGACGCATCCGTGCTGAGCGGCAATGGCAGCGTCGCGGTGATGCTGGCCCAGGGAGCATCGCCCCAGGAGGGCACAGCCCGGCTGTACTGGGACGGTCTGGACGCTTCCGGTGAGCCGCTCCCCGAGGGCAGCTGCACCCTTCGCCTGACCTGCGGCGGGGAAACCGCCGAGGCAGCCTTGCGCGTCGGCCCGCCCGCGCCCATGATCCTGAGCCTGATGGCGGACGACAGCTGCTCCGGCGACTGGACAGCCACGGTGGAAGCCAGCATGCCCGGCACCCTGACGGTCTCCCTGCGCACCCCCGAGGGCAAGGATGAAACGCTGATCAGCCAGCGCTGCGAGGCGGGCGAAACGGTCCTCAGCTGGGACGGCTTTGTGGGCAATAAGGCGGCAGCCAACGGCGAGTGGGAGCTGACCATCCGCCTGCTGGACGAGACCGGTTACTCCTCCAACCCGGAGACGGTGGATGTGACCGTCGTCTGGCCCTCCCTGGCCACGGATGTGACCTACCACACCCCTGGCGAGGACAGCCCCATCCAGTGCGATCACGACGTATGCTACTGGAAGCTGAACATGGGCGAGATGGACGAGGCGGCCATCTGGGAGGTACTGACCCAGCCGGTGACGGTGCTCAGGGGCGGGCAGCGGGAGCTGGTCAAGGTGCGCAGCGAGCCGGACAAGGCCTGCACGGACTACGTGGGCGAGGTCACCTGCGACAGTCAGGCGGTGCACATCCTTTCGCAGCAGGGGGACTGGACGCTCATTGAGGCGTACTCTTCCTCCGTCAGCGGGTCGAAGGTGAAGGTCTGGGCGAAGAAGTTCCAGGGCTGGGTACAAACCAGCCTGCTGGAGGAGCGTGAGGTGGATCAGGAGTACGGCATTGTGGTGGACAAGCTGCAGCAGCGGCTGTACCTGTTCAAGAACGGCCGCCTGTACTCCACGCTGCTGTGCTCCACGGGCTTCCCCACCAAAACGGATCCCTTCAACGAGACCCCTGCCGGGGAATTCCTGATCGTCAGCTGGACGGGGGGCTTCTGGTCGGAGGAGATCTACTGCGACTACGCCCTGCGCATCAATGGCGGCATTCTCCTGCACGAAGTGCCCTGCTATCCCGTCTACGACAGCAGCGATCCCACAAAGATGATCGACAAGAACTACGCCAATTTCGAGACGTACCTGGGGGAAAAGGCCAGCCACGGGTGCATCCGCATCCAGCGGCGCAAGACCCCCGAGGGCATCAACATGAAGTGGCTCTGGGACAACCTGAACCGCAAGAGCTGCACCAAGGTGATCATCTGGGACGAGGTGGGCCGGGTGCTGGGCTACCCGGACGACAGCGTGGTGCTGTACTACAACCCCAACGGCGGGAAATACTACCACTCCAGCCCCGTCTGCGCAGAGGTCAACGAGAAGTACTGGCCGCTGACGGCCTTCACCTACGGGGAACTGGAGGATGAGGGCTTCGCGAAGCTGACCCGGTGCAAGGCCTGCGCGCCGCAGCTGCGGATGGAGGAGATCGACACGGTGAACGCGAAGAACACGAGATAATACAAAACGCCGCGGACAGCTGATGTCTGCGGCGTTTTTGTTTTGGCCGATGTCAAGCCGGTTGCTTCGTGGACTGCGGTACAGCACACAGCCTTCCCCTTTGGGGAAGGTGGCCGAGCGCAGCGAGGTCGGATGAGGTCGTTCCCCTGGTGTTGCGCGAACCTGCCGTTTCTTCTTTTCCTTTTTCCTATTCATTTCTGGTGCACCCGGGCTGCCGCCCGGACCTGCGCAGGGGCTGACGCCGCCCCTGCACCCGCGCAAGGGGATTCGCCCCTTGACCCGTTTTCGCTGGCGCGTTCACTTGGGGTTGGTTTATTCTGT
>JAXEEE010000120.1:0-3687 GCA_034104265.1 Eubacteriales bacterium
GCCACGGAGGAATCCACAAACCGGTCGCAAAGCAGCACCCGTCCCGCCGCCACGGCCGGGCGGATCACGTCATGCACATGCTGCGCACGGGAGGCGGCATAGAGCAGCGCCTCGGCCACGTCGGTCATGCCCACGTTGTCCCGGCTGAGCAGCACGCCGCGGATGGCCTCGGCCACGGGGCAGCCGCCGGGTTCCCGGCTGTGCTGCACCTCAAAACCATAGCGCTGCAGGGCGGAGGTGAGCAGGGCGATCTGCGTGGTTTTGCCGCTGCCGTCCAGGCCCTCCATGGACAGGAAGGCTCCCTCCGGCACCTTCGCGCCGGGGCAGAGCGTGTCAATGACCGCCTGCACGGTGGGCGCGTAAACCTCACAGCCCGCGCCGCGCAGCTCCTCCTCGGAGCCGTAGCCATAGCCCACGCCCATGGTGTGAATCCCTGCGGCCAGCCCGCCCTCCACGTCGAAGCGGCGGTCGCCCACCATCCAGGCCTCGGCGTAGTCCTCCGGCAGGGCGGCGCGGATGAGCTCCGCCTTGTCCGCGCTGCGGGTGGCCCCGTCCGGGCCCACCACCCGATCAAGGAACCTGTCCAGGCCGAAGTAGCGGATGATCCGCTCGGAGGCCTTCTGCGGCTTGCCCGTGGCCACGCCCAGCCAGCAGCCCTGACGCTTCAGCGTCCTAAGCAGGCGGCGGATGCCCGGGTACACCCGGTTCTCGAACAGGCCCACGGTGGTATACCGCTCCCGGTAGGTATCCACGGCCCTCTGTGCCATGTCCTCATCCATGCCCATGAAGTTGTGGAAGGAGTAGAACAGCGGCGGGCCGATGAATTTCCTGAGGGTCGCCGCGTCCGGCTCGGGGAAGCCCAGCTTCTCCGCCGCGTAGCGCACGCAGTTCCAGATGCCCTCCTCGGACTGGGTCAGCGTACCGTCCAGGTCAAAGATCACACACTTGTCGTAACGCACAGCACCTTGTCTCCTTCCACGCCGAACCGCTGCTGATTGCCCGCGTTCATCAGCCGTTCCAGCACATTCCTGTCGAACCTCTCCCCCGGGCAGATCAGCGGCACCCCCGGCGGGTACAGCCCCGCGCTTGCCGCGGCAATCCGCCCCTCCGCCTTATCCAGCGGCACCGTTTCGCAGGGGGCGGTGGCGGCAGGGCGCACCTCCATCACCCGCTCCGGCAGGGGGCAGGCCGGGGCCAGCGTCATCGCCGGAGACGCCGCGGGGGGAATCTCCGCCAGCGCGTCCGTCAGCGCGGCGAAGTCCGCATCCTCGTCCATGGCGGTGAGAATCAGCACCGCCCGGGACAGGTCGTTCATTTCCACGTCAATACCCCGCTGCCGCAGGGATTGCGCCAACGCATCCCCTCCCTGAGGCGCGGTGATCACCAGGCGGGTGGGGTCGAAGTCCAGCCCCGTGTCCCGCCAGGCATCGTGGGCGTCGGCATAGCCCAGGGCAGGCAGGCGACGGCGGACTTCCCCCGCCCGGGCGATCACCCGCTTCAGCTCCTGCGCGCCACGCTCCTCCATGTACGCCCGCGCATCGTCAATGCCCATCATCAGCAGAAACGAGGGCGAGGAGGTCTGCTCCCGGCGCATCAGCCGCAGGGCGTATTCCCCGTCCGCCGCGTCCCGCAGGTGCAGCACCGCGCTGCCCGTCAGCCCCGGCAGGGTCTTGTGCACGGACTGCACCCAGGCGTCCGCCCCCATCGCTCCGGCGGAGCAGGGCGCGTCCATCCAGGGCAGGTGCGCGCCATGGGCCTCGTCCACGGCCACCTTCATGCCCAGGGCATGGGCGCGGGCAATAATGCGCGCAAGGGGCAGGCATCCGCCGTAATAATCCGGGCGGGGCAGCAGCAGCATCCGGGCCTGGGGGTGGCGATCCATGGCGGCCAGCACGTCCTCCTCCCGGACGCAGCAATAGCCGTCCGCCCGCTGGGTCACGGGGATCCACCGCACCCGCGCCCCGCCCATGACACAGCCGTTCACCGCGGACAGGTGGGCGTTGCGGGGCAGCAGCACCGTATCGCCCTCCCGGGCCCACAGCTGCATCATGATATGGATGCCGCAGCTGGAGCCATTGTGCAGGAAGAGGGTTTCCGCCGCTCCCGCCGCCCCGGCGTAGAGCCGCTGGGCCTGGGCAATACCCCGTTCGGCGGCGTAGAGGTCGTCGGTGACGGGCAGCTCGGTGGTATCCAGCCGGTACAGGTCAACAGGGCCGAAGGGCGCGCGGCCCTTGTGCCCGGGCATATGGAACCTGCCCCGGCCAGAAGCCGCCAGCAGCATGTCGTAGATGGGTCTCACGGATTGTCCTCCCGCGCCGCGTCGTTCAGCAGGCGAGCCATGCGCTCCATCAGCTCCCGCATTTCCAGCACGTCCAGCCACCGCTGCGGAATGGCCTCCGCACCCAGCCATGCGCCCAGGATATTCCCGGCGATGGCCCCGGTGGAGTCGCTGTCGCCCTTGTGGGTGACGGCGGCACTGAGGCAATCCTCCATATTGTCCGGGAAGCGCAGGCAGCAGTACACGGCAATGGCCAAGGCCTCGTCCCCGACCCAACCCTCGCCCAGCTGGCCGATGGCGTCCTCAGCCGGGGTATCGGTTTTCGCCAGGGCGATGGCGCGGTTCATCATTTCCCGGAAGGCCAGCATCTGGGCAAAGGCGCCGTCACCGGGGGTATCGTCGGCCTCGCAGCCCTCGGCGGCGCGAACCTCCGGGGCGAACAGACGGCACACCCGGTTCAGGGATGCCTCAACCAGCTCCTCCAGGGAGCTGCCGTCCTCCGCCAGGATGCCGTGTACCAGATCGGCCAGCATGGCCGCCGGGACATAGCCCATGCGATGGCCGTGGGTGATGGCCGCAGCCGCCGCGCCCTGGAGGGCATAGGCGTCCTCCGCAGGAACGTCCTTCATGGCGCGAACCATACCGCAGGGGGCGGTGCGCATGACCCCGCCGCAGCCCTTGGAGTGGTTGATAGGCTGCTCGGTATCGCCCATGTCGCCGGACAGAAGCGCGGACAGGCAGGTATTGCCCGGTGCGCGGCGGATGTGGAGCCGCTGTTCCGGCAGGAGGATGCTCTCCTGATGATACAGGCCCTGCTTCATCGTGTAGCCCTGGGTGTTCAGCCAGTCCAGATAGGACTGGTAGACACAGGCGGCAGCGTCCCGGCCATGGCGGAGGCTGTTCAGCAGGCCCTCGGCGGTGAAGAGGGTCATCTGCGTGTCATCGGACACAACGGCAAGGCCGTGGTGGACTTCCATCTCGCGCACGCCCGCGTTCCCGAACCGGCGGCGGATCTCCTCCCCGGTATCGAACTCCACCGGGTAGCCCAGCGCATCGCCGCAGGCTCCCGCCAGCAGGCTCCCGCGGATTCTGTCCAGTCTCTCCACACCCAGCGCCCCCTTTGTCAGATTAAGTACCAGTATAGCAAAAACCTACGTCCGACGCAAGCATGCGAGGTGGGCAGTGCCCACACCCGGCTCGCGATTGAGTTGCGCGCCTTCGGTCATGCTGAACGCGCGTGGGGCTGTGCCGCTGCTTGTGCGAAGGCACGGCTCGCGGAGGGCGAGCCGTGCTTGCGGGGGTCACGCCTCGCAAAGGGCGAGGCGCGACGCGGTACCGCAAGGCCAGGGGGCGTTGCCCCCTCGTACCCCTCTTGTTGTCATGGTGACATGCAACGGGTGCAGGAGCAT
>JAXEEE010000121.1:0-63160 GCA_034104265.1 Eubacteriales bacterium
GCCGATGCTCTCCGCGTCATTGACCCAGCCGCCGGGGTTGTCCCGCAGGTCGATGATCAGGCCCTTCGCGCCCTGCTCAAGCAGGCTGTTCAGCGCTGTTTCAAACTTGGCAGCACAGTCCCCCGCGAATTCATACAGGAAGATATAGCCGATATCGTCGGTCAGCATCATGGAATCAATCCGGTTGACATTGATCTGCGCGCGGGTCATGGTGAAGGTGAGCTCCTCGCCGTTGCGCAGGAACTTGACCACCACGTCCGTGCCGGGAGTGCCGCGCATGATGTCCACGGCCTCCTGCAGGTTGTAGGCGTCCACGTACAGGTCTTCCACCTGATAGAGGATGTCGCCCTTGTGCACGCCGGCCTCCTTGGCGGGGCCGTTGTCAAACACGCGGCTGATGGTGCAGATGCCCGTCACATAGGAGGCGGAAATCTGCATGCCCACACCAGCGTACTCGCCCTCGTCGTCCTCCCACATGCTGGCGTAATCCTCCGGCGTGTAGTAGAAGGTGTAGGGATCCCCCAACGCCGCCAGCAGGCCCTGGGCCGCGCCGTCCAGCATGTCGGTCACGTTCGCATCCTCGTAGAAGTTGACGTCCACAATGTCCATCAGCTCCAGCAGCGTGTCGAACTGCTTGTAGCGTTCGTAATCCTCCCGGGAGAGAATCACGGTATCGCCATCCAGCGCCTGCAGATCATCTTCCTCCGCCGTGGCATTCATATCGCTGAGACCCTCGAAGGGCAGATACGCGCAGCTGCCCAGCAGACAAAGCGCCAGCAGCAGGCACAGAAGCAGACTCAGCTTTTTCTTCGTCATTGTATTACCTCCATCTTCATCAGGGCCCATCCATCACTTGCGGCTGTGGCGATCCCCGCCGCCGCACTTCTTCAGCTCCATCAGGATTTTGAACGTCACCGCATCCTCGAAGGAGCGCAGATCCAGCCCCGTCTGCCGCTGCACCTTGTCCAGGCGATAGACCAGGGTGTTGCGGTGGATGTACAGCTGCCGGGCCGTATCGGACAGGTTCAGATCCTTCTTGAAGAACATGTCGATGGTGTACAGCATTTCCTCATTGAACAGCCGGGCGGTGCGCCGGTTGAACAGCAGGTTGTGATAATAGGCGCTGATGTCCTGGGGCAGCTCCATCAGGAAGCGCTCGAGGATCAGGCGGTTGAAGACATAGATGCTGTCCTCCGGCTGGAACACGCGGCCCACCTCGATGGCCCGGCGCGCCTCGGCATAGCTTTCCCGCAGCTCATCCAGGGTATTCCGGCTGCAGCCGATACCCACGGTCATCTGGTGCGCCGTCTCACCCATGAGAGTCTCCTGCAGCGCCTGGGCGTACATGGTCAGATCCTCCATGGATTCCACGTCGGTCATGTCCTTGATCAGCACCACCGTGTGCCGGTCCACGTCCACCAGCACGTCCCGCTCCTGCATGGGGGTGATATCCCGCAGCAGGTCGAAGGCACGCTCGTTCTCCGTCTGCACCATGTGGAAGACCATGACGCACCGCTCCAGCTCCCGGGGGATCTGATGCTCGTTGCTCAGGGCCTCCAGCTCCGCCCCGGTCAGGTCGCCGCGGAGCATCCGGCGGTACACATCATAGCAGTTCTCCGTATGATGATCGGCTTCCGCCACGGCAGAGACCAGCACACCGGCCAGGGTCAGCACATCAAGCGCGCCGGGGGCTTCCGCCGGACAGGTCAGTACCACCGGCGGCTGCTTTACCACCAGGTACAGACTGCCGTCCACTGTTGTCACCGCGCCTTCTTCCAGCGCCTTCAGCTCTACATTGGGGCGGACGTCATATTCCTTATCCAGCACAGCCACGGGAATGGTCAGCCGTGCCAGAGTTGATTCCATCTGTTCCAGCATATGCTTATCCAACACAGTGTTCGCTCCTTCCATCAGCGCACATGCGCACAGGATGCTATCATCCCTATTATATCACAGCTTCCGGCAGCTGAAAAGTGAATCACTCCCGGGAAATTGAAACTTTTTGTGACATTTTCACAAAACGTGTCTTTCCATGCGGTGCTGCCACTGCTCCAGCACGCATCAGAAAAGCCGCCCACATCCATCGCTATCGGGGACATGGGCGGCTTCAAAGAATACACAGGTGGAACCAGCGTCAGACTCACCTGCTCCTGCATGGGAGCATCAGCCGGACTGGCAAACATTTACCTGCGCTGCAGGATTGTGTTACAGCGTATTGCTGCAAGTCGTCGGACACGCCTGGGGACAAATGCTGTTTTGTAATACTTCTGCCCAGGCATAGCTGAATCCGCCATACAGCCTGCTCAAAAGAAAATCGGCATAGCCGATACGGAGGTATCAGGCTATGCCGATCATTTGCTGAGAATCAGCGACCGTCAAACCGGAATTAGCGGTTCAGGATGGTCAGCTTGGTCTCCTTGTCGAAGAAGTGCAGGCGGTTCACATCGAAGGCCACCTTGATCTTGTCGCCGGCACGGCTGGCGGTACGAGGATCAACGCGGGCGATGATGTTGTCGGTCTTGCCGGTGGTCTTCAGGTACAGATAGGTCTCGGAGCCCATCTGCTCGGTGACTTCCACGTCGGCAGCGATGGTCGCGGTGGGCAGAGCAGCCAGCACAGCGGGATCATCGGAGATGTTCTCAGGACGGATGCCCAGCACGACTTCCTTGCCGATGTAGGACTCGTCCACGAACTTGGAGACCTTGGCCACGGGCACGACGATCTTGTTCTCGCCGAACTTGGCCACGACATCCTGGCCTTCCTTCTCCAGCTTCACGTCGAAGAAGTTCATCTGGGGGCTGCCGATGAAGCCGGCGACGAACTCATTGGCGGGATAGTCGTACAGGTTCTGGGGAGTATCCACCTGCTGCACAACGCCGTCCTTCATAACCACGATACGGGAAGCCATGGTCATGGCCTCGGTCTGGTCATGGGTAACGTAGATGAAGGTGGTCTGCAGGCGCTGATGCAGCTTGGTGATCTCGGTACGCATGGCAACGCGCAGCTTGGCGTCCAGGTTGGACAGAGGCTCGTCGAACAGGAAGACCTTGGGCTCACGGACGATAGCACGGCCCAGAGCAACACGCTGACGCTGGCCGCCGGACAGAGCCTTGGGCTTACGGTTCAGCAGGTGAGCGATGTCCAGGATCTTGGCAGCGGCCTCAACCTTGGCCTTGATCTGATCCTTGGGAACCTTGCGCAGCTTCAGGCCGAAAGCCATGTTGTCAAACACGGTCATGTGGGGATACAGAGCGTAGTTCTGGAACACCATGGCGATGTCGCGATCCTTGGGAGCGACGTCGTTGACCAGCTTGTCGCCGATGTACAGCTCGCCCTTGGAGATCTCCTCCAGGCCGGCGACCATGCGCAGGGTGGTGGACTTGCCGCAGCCGGAAGGTCCGACCAGAACGATGAACTCCTTGTCCTCGATGTCCAGGTTGAAGTCGGACACCGCGGTGACGTTGCCGGTGTAGATCTTGTAGATGTGCTTCAGGGATACGCTTGCCATAATGAACTCCTCCTCTGAATGTCATGTGCCGGTTCCTTCATTGGAACCTGCCCCCTTTGACTGCTGTAATTATACAATTATTTGACCAGATTGTGAATTGGCCGAAGTGACAAGCTTCTCGCGGTTTCTTTGTACAGAATGTATGTGTCGGGCGGAATGCCACCAGATTCGTCAGGCCTCTACTCCTGGCGCAGGGCGTCCACAGGCTGCATGCCGGCTGCCTTCATGGCCGGCGCCACGCCGAAGACGACCCCCAGCGCACCCGCGCCCAGCAGCGTCGGCAGCGCCACAGTGGCCGTCAGGGATGCGCTCAGCCCGATGATCCTGCCGAACAGCGCGATCATCCCCACGCCCAGCATAAGCCCCAGCAGCCCGCCCAGCAGCGCGTAGCACACCGCCTCCATCAGGAACAGCGCGGCCACCTGGCCCGATGTGCCGCCCACGGCCTTCATCAGCCCGATCTCCCGCCGCCGCTCCCGCACGCTCACCAGCAGGATGTTGATCACCCCGATGCCCCCGGTGACCATGCATACCGCCGCCACGCAGGCCAGCACCATCACGAAGATGCGGATCACCGACCGGGCCGCGTCGATCTCCGTCTGCAGGGTTGCCGCCTGAAAGCCCTCGCCCAGGCTGGCCAGGGCCATGGCCGCCACCTCGTCCGCCTTGAACCCGTGGGGCACGGACACCGTCACTTCGCTGACGGAAGCGTCCGGGTAGGTGTCCAGGAGCGTACGCAGGGGCAGCGCCACCAGCGGGCCTGTGGCCTGCGCCGCCGCGGGCGCCGCCACGCCCACCACTGTCACCTGCCTGACCCCCAGGCTGATGCGCCGCCCCACAGGAGAGCCCCCCAGGGCGGAGGCCAGGGCGTCGTTGACGATGGCAACGCTCGCTCCCTGCTGATATTCGCGCTCCGTGAACCATCTTCCTTCCACCAGCACGGGCTGCAGCACCTTTTCCGCGCCCGCATCGTACCCGGTGACGGACACCAGCATCGCCTCGCCGTCCGCCACCACCGCTCCCGCCGTGTAGGCCGCTGCGCAGGCGGGCGCGCCGGAGGCCTCCGCCACGGCGGCCGCGCTGTCCGTGGTCAGGCTGCTGCCGCTTGCCGCTGTCAGCCAGACCTTGTCCACCCCCAGCTTGTCGATCTCCCGCTCCACCTGCACCTGTCCCGCAGCACCCAGGGTGATCACCGTCAGGATGGCCGCCACGCCCACGCCCAGACCCAGGATAGTCAGCAGGGTACGCATGGGATTCTTGATCAGGTTGGTGGCCGAGAGCCACATGGCGTCCCGCAGCTTCATGTTCCTGCCTCCCGCACCCGCTGGCCCTCCACGGTCTCCCCGCCCCAGAGCACCACCTGCGTCCCCAGGGGCAGGTCCACCCAGCAGTTCTCGTCATCCGCCAGCAGCACTGTCACCGGCGCGGTGTAGCACCGGCCCTCCGCCACCCAGCGCACCGTATCCCCCTGGCCGATGGCCGCCACGGGCAGCACGGGCACGTTTTTGCTGGCGCAACGGATGATCTCCGCCTCCACCTGTGCCCCCAGGGGCAGCGGCAGGTTCTCCTCCGGCGTCAGGTTCACCTGGCAGACGGTCTGCCCGTTCTCCGCCCTGGCCTCGCCGATGCTCTCCACCCGGGCCATGCACAGGGTCTCCCCGTCATGGAGGAGGCGCGCGCTCATACCCGGCTGCAGCTGCTCCGCGTCCCGCAGCACTGCCTGGCACCGGATCTGCTGATTCTCCCCGCTCAGCGCCACGGCGATTGCCCCTGCCGCCACGCCGCCCTCCTCCGTCACCAGCACCTGCTGTACCAGCCCGTCCGAGGCAGCCCGCACGGTCAGCGCTGACAGCGCCAGCCTGGCTTCCGCCAGCGCCGTGTCCGTCTCCCACGCCGCCGCCTGACTGAGGCCCGCCCAGGCCCCATCATAGGCTGAAACAGGCAGCGCGCCGCTCTCCGCCTGACGGCTCACCGCCACAGAGACCGCCAGCTCCTGGGCGTCGCCGCTCAGGCGGAACAGCGGCTGACCCGCCGTCACCCGATCCCCCGGGGCGACGTACACCGCCTCCACCAGTCCCGTTGCCGGGCTCACCGCTACCCGCTCCGCCTCGTAGCGCACAATGCCTGTCACCGCTGTGACCTGCTCCACCCGGCCTGTCTCCACCCGGCACAGCCTCACCTGCGCCGCGCGCTCCGTGGGCTGCGCTGCGCGCATGGCCCAGGGCAGCGCCGTCATCAGCGCCGCCGCAGCCGCCGTCACCGCCGCCATCCATGCTGTCGCCCTGACCTTGTTCAATGCCGCACCGCCTTCCTTCCCATTCAGACGTACTATTTCCGTTCAGGCGGCGATTCATGGCGGCAATGCTTTCCTCCGGCCGCCCCAAAACGTCACAAGAGCCGCCGGAGGAATTGCTTCCGTGCCGGCGGCCCTTGCTTGTATGGAGGATAGGGAGGTTGACATTCTTGTGGAATGTCGGGGAAAAAAGGAGATGCGATCCGTCAGGCGGTGGCTTCCTTCCTGATCGCAAGATAAAGATAACCGAGAAATATGAAGTCTGTATGAACGAATGATGAATATTCATGACAAATTTTCCGATTGGGCATTTTTCACATCCTGTTTCGGACTCACCTGTGCTTGTTCAGCTCCGCCCGCTCCAGGCGCATGTCGTTGACCACATCGCCCAGGTAGCGGTCCACCTGACCCATCACGTTGTCCAGGTAGTCGAAGGTGTTCTGCCGGATCTGGGCCAGCTCCTTGCGGGTGGCGTCGCGCATTTCGTCAGCCTCCACCGCTGCCATGCGGTACACGTTTTCCTGGCTGACCTTTTCGCGGCACTCCTCCTCCGCCTTGGCCCGGATCATGGCGGCGTTCTGCTCCGCCTGCCTGACGATGCGCTGGGCTTCCTCCTGGCCCCGGCGGACGGCCTCCTGGGTGGTGCGCTCCGCCTGCTGGGCGGCCTGCTGAGCCTCGGCGCTCGCGCGCTGGGCAGCCTGCTGGGCCTCGCTGACCATCTGCTGGGCCTGGCTTTGCGCCTTGCTCAGCATCTCGTTGCACTCCCGGTCGGTCTGCGCGCGAACCTGCTGCACCTCCCGGATGATGCCCTCGGCCTCGTTCAGCGCGTCGGGCAGGCTGCCCAGCAGCCGGTCCAGCCGGTCACGCATCTCGCTGCGGTTGATGACGCACGCGTCCCCGTTGATGAACGCCCGCCGCGCGCCGCGCACCAGCTCGTCCAGCTCGCGGATCATATTCATGCACACTTCCACATTGCCGCTGTCCCTCACAGCCATCTGCCTCCATCTCCCTTGCGCGTATTATCGGGCGAAATGCACCCGTACGTCCTCCAGGATTTCCCCGGGCACATAGGCGCTCACATCCCCGCCGAAGGATGCGATCTCCCGCACCGCCGAGGAGGATATGCACCCGTGCTCCGGCCGGGTCATCAGAAATACCGTCTCCAGCCCCGGCAAAAGCTGCGCGTTGAGCTGGGCCATGGTCTGCTCCGCCTCAAAGTCGCTGACGGCCCGCAGCCCCCGCACCACGCAGTGAGCACCGGTGATGCGCATGTAATCCGCCAGCAGACCGCCAAAGCTGTCCACCCGCACCTGCGGAAGCTCTCCGCAGGCCTTCGCGATCAGCTCCATCCTCTCCTCCACCGGGAAGCACCCCCGCTTGGCCGGATTATGCAAAACCGCCACAATCACCCTGTCGAACAGCGCGCAGGCACGGCGGATCACATCCATGTGCCCGATGGTAATGGGGTCAAAGCTGCCGGGATACACACAGATTCTTTCCATTCCTTTGCACCTTTACTCCCGAATCCTGTAAAAGCTCACGCCCACGTAGCCGTACTTGCGGGTGTCCGTCCGCTCAAAGGCTTCGGAAACCACCGGCAGCGTGCGGAACTCATGCTCCACGATCACCAGCGCGTCCTCCGCCAACAGGGGGATCAGCGCGTCGGTGACCTCCGTCAGATCCTGCATGGCATAGGGCGGATCCAGGAACACCAGGTCGAAGCGCATGCCCTCCCCCTGCAGGGTGCGGACAGTCTGCTGCCACTCCGCATGAATGATCCGGGTGTTCTGCTCGAATCCGAGATTCCTCACATTCAGCTGCTGGGCCGAGATGGCCGCCCGGTCGCGATCCGCCATGACGGCCATGGCCGCCCCGCGGCTTACCGCCTCCAGAGACAGCGCGCCGCTGCCGCCGAACAGGTCGAGGGTCACCGCCCCCGCGATCCGCCCCTGCAGGATGTTGAACAGGTTCTCCCGCACACGGTCCAGCGTGGGGCGGGTGTCGCGGCCCTTGGGGGCCTCAATGGTGCGGGAGCGGGCTGTGCCTGCAATAATGCGCATGGCCGGCCTCCCCCGTCAGTTCAGCTGCTCCGGCCCCTTGGGGACGCGGCGCTGCTGCGCCTTGCGCTGACGCTTTTCCTTCTTCTTGCGCTTGATCTCGCCCTCGGCGATGCCCGCGTGCACCTGCTTGCGGGCCCGCACGCCCTGGGTGTAGCCCACGCCGTAGGCCAGGGCGGGCACCATCATCACCAGGGGGCTAAGGCGCTCCAGGGTCAGCAGGGCGTCCGCACCGTAGGGATTGACGATATTGACCAGGGGCATCATCAGCACGCGGATGATCACCCGCAGCACGTCCTCCACCGTCAGCGCAGCAGGCTGATGATAGTACGCCACCGCGCTGCCGATTTCCGTCCGTCCCTCAAAGGCGGACACCCAGGAGGGCAGAGCGCCCAGGGCGGTCATCTGCCGCTGGGCCACCAGCGCCAGCACCAGCGCCGCAACCACCACCGGGATGGAGCCCAGCAGCGCCGTGATCAGGCCCTTCAGGGGATGATAGCAGGCCTTCTGCTCCTTGGCGGTAACCTTGCCGCCGGACTGCCGGCGGTCGTAGAGCATCTCGCCCAGATTCACCGCCACGGCGCCCTGTCCCGCGCCGGTCTGGAAGAACATCAGCAGCGCCGCCGCAATCAGGCAGCCGTTGAACGCCACGCGCAGCACGGCGTTGTCCATCATCATCGCCATCCCCAGCAGCAGGAACGCGATGGCCATCATCAGCAGGCTGCCCATGAAGGTCAGGGCGCTGCGGGCGGTCTTGCCGTCCACGGGGCTGCCCTTGAGGTACTCCAGCTTGATCTCGGAGAGTTTGACGGTTTTCTTGCCCTTGTTCCTGTTCTTCTCCACGGATGCTCCGTCCCTTCGTTCACAAGATTGTTCGGTATCAGAATAAGTGGATGCCCCGACAGTCCGCCGCGGCCCGCAGGGGCCTGTCCCAGGGCATGGCGGGAAGATGTTCCTCCCACTGCCAGCTCATCACAGCCCCCAGGGTCATGACGGGGCTGTCCTCCAGCAGCCGGTCGTAGTACCCGCCGCCCTTGCCCAGGCGCATGCCCCGATGGTCGATCCCCTCCAGGGGGACGATCAGCAGCGACACCGCTGAGCATGAAATGATCTCCGTATCCCCGCCCGGCTCCGGAATTCCATACGCTCCCGGAACCAGCTCCTCCAGGCTGCACACCCGGCGCAGCGTCATGCTTCCCTCGCCGTCCACCCGGGGCAGAACCAGTGCCTTGCCGGATGTGAGCGCGTCCAGCATCACCGCCGTCACGTCAGCCTCCCGCCGAAGCGGGATGTAAGCCCCCACGGTTTCCGCCTGCCGGTAGCATTCCCAGGCAAGAATGTGCCGGCACATGGCCTCGCTCTCCGACCGGCGCACGTCCGCTCCGGGGAAGCGGCTGCGGATTGCCTTGCGCAGGGCCGCCTTGTCAACAGCTTGCATGGAGCCACTCCCGGGGCACGCGCCCCGTCGCCGCCAGCAGCACCTCATAGCTGATGGTGCCTGCCCAGCGGGCGATGTCCTCGGCGGTGATGCACTCGTCGCCGTCCCGGCCCATGAGGGTCACCACGTCCCCGGCCTTCACCCCGGGTATGTGGGTCACGTCGGCCATCATCTGATCCATGCAGATGCGGCCCACCACCTTGGCCCGCTGCCCGTGGATCAGCACCTGCGCTCCTTCCCCCGCCGCCCGGTGGTAGCCGTCGCCGTAGCCGCAGGAGACGGTGGCCAGCACCATGGGCCTGTCCGCGGTGAAGGTGCAGCCGTAGCTGACCTTGTCCCCGGGGCGCAGGGTCTTGACGAAGGTGACCTCCGTGCGCCAGTCCATGACGGGCTGCAGGGGCATGTCCGTCTCCACCGGCGGATAGCCGTACATGGAGATGCCCATACGCACCATGTCCAGGGCCGCCTCCGGCCTGCGGTGGATGGCCGCCGAGTTGCAGCAGTGCAGCAGGATGCCCCCCGGCAGCAGCTTCGTCAGCTGCAGGAAACGCTCGTACTGGGCGTCGGTGAAGGCCATGTCGCTGCCGTCCGCATCGGCGAAGTGGGTGAACGCGCCGGTCATGCGCACGTCGGGGCACTGGGCGAGGGTATCCAGCATGGCGCGGACCTCATCCTCCGTGCGCACGCCGATACGGCTCATGCCGGTGTCGATCTTCAGATGCACCAGACCGGTCTTGCCCTGGCTCTTCGCCGCCTGCTGCACAAAGCGCACCATATCCGGCGTGCACACCGCCAGGGTCAGATCGTGGGCCACACCCTCCATAGCTTCCACCAGGGAGGTGGCCCCCAGCATCAGCACCGGCGCGGCGATCCCCGCCTGGCGCAGCTGCACGCCTTCCTCCACCGTGGCGGTGGCCAGCTGATCCGCCCCCGCCGCCAGGGCCTCCCGCGCCACCTGCACCATGCCGTGGCCGTAGGCGTCCGCCTTGACCACCGCCATCAGCCTGGCTGTGGCAGGCACCCGGGCGCGGATCAGCCTCACGTTCTCCCGCAGGGCACTGAGATCCACCCTACGCACCTGATGTCTCACATTCACCGTCATAAAACGCCTTCTTTGAAGCAGGACTCCCGCCCGCATGCAGGCGGTATGTCAGGATATTATACCATATTCCTCCCCGGATTAAAAGCCCATGCTTCTTTTTTCTCATTTTTCCCGAAAAATGGCCCCGCCGAGCAGCATCAGGCACCCTGCGCCCAGCAGCGGATAAGCCTTGCCCACCACGCCCGCAAAGCCCACGCCTGCGCAGGCCAGCATGCCCAGCGCGGAGAGCATCCGCCACTTCCGCCCTTCGCCCAGCGTCCACAGCCCCCGCAGGGCGGCGCATGCGGTGGTCAGCACCGCCAGATACATGGCCGCGCCGCCCAGGGCGTACCCCGCCCGGCCATAGGCAGCCATCAGGTGGATGAAGGGCATGGTCTCTCCCCGCAGCGCGCTGTGGCGCAGGAGCAGCCCGTTGCCCCCCGCCAGCAGCGCGCCCAGCACCGCCGCCAGCAGCAGCGCGCACTGCCTGCGGGCCCGGCGCGTCATGTCGGGTGCGGCGGAGGCCAGCTCCGGGACGGCCAGGGCCATGTTGAACCCCGCATAGCTTGCGCCCCGGAGCAGGCTCTGTCCGGGTGAAGCAGCCGGAGCAACGACCGCCCCGCTCCGGGCAGGCAGCAGGAACCCTGCCCCCGCCATCACCAGCAGCAGCGCGGTCAGCGCCTTGCCTGCCCGGCCGGCCCCCGCCGTGCCCTGCCGGGCCAGGAGCACCGTCAGTACAGCTGTGCCAAGCAGCCCCAGAAGGTACGCGCCCGGCAGGGGCAGCATCAGCGCGGCGATTTCCCCGGCCCCAGCCAGCATCGCCCCGCCGGTAAACAGCAGCAGCGCGCCGAACATCCCCTGCCACAGTCTGCCCGGCCACCGACCATGCCACCCTTCCGGCATGCCGCCCTGCCCCGGGCGGCGCAGCACCCCCAGGGCAATGGCCCCCGTCACCACGGCAGCGGAGGCCACGCCCAGCCAGCTCCATGGGCCGCAGCGGCTGAAGAAGCTGTCGATCTCCCGCCCCGACGCAAACCCGGCCCCCACCACCGCACCCACCGCCGCCATGGCGGCAGCTTTCGCCTGATTGTCCATATGCTCGCCCCCTCAGGCAAGGGTACAGCAAAAGGGCGCAAAAAAGAACGCGCAGGTTCTCCCCGCGCGTCCGTCGTGTCGATGGTTATTCCGCCTGCTTCTTTTCCATTTCATGGCGGTGAATCTGGGCGTTGAGCATGTTGATGTCCCCGCAGCCCATGGTCAGTGCAAGATCCCCCGGCTGCCAGTGGGCGCGAAGGTACGCCTCCGTATCGTCGAAGGAGGGCGTCCACACCGCGTCGATGCCGTGCTGCCGCATGCCCTCCACCAGCATGCCGCTGTTCAGGTCGCCGGGATCCTTCTCCCGCGCGGCGCAGATGTCCGTCACCAGGGTAAAGTCCGCCACCTCCGTGCAGGTCAGGTAGTCCTGGAACAGCGAGCGTACCCGGCTGAAGGTATGGGGCTGCATCACCGCCCACAGCCGCCCCTTGCACCGCTTGCGGGCGATGGATAGGGCGCTGCGCATCTCGGCAGGATTGTGGCCGTAGTCGTGGAATACCTCCACGCCGTCGATCACGTCCGTCAGCTCAAAGCGGCGGTGCGCGCCGGTGAAGCGGGACAGGCTGTCCGCCGCCCTGTCCATGTCAACGCCCAGGGCGTGGGCGGCCGCCAGCGCGGCCAGGCCGTTTTCCACATTGAAGTCCCCGGGGACGCTCATGGTCACATGAGTAACATACTTTTCCCCGTGGTACAGGTCGTAGGAGGCGTAGCCCCGGTCGTCCTCCACCAGGTTCTCGGGATGCCAGTCGCAGTCGCGGGTCATGCCGAAGGTCTCCGTGCGGCAGTTCAGCTTCGCCAGCTGGCGGAGGATCCGCGCGTCGGTACCCTTGCCGATGGCCAGGCCCCGCTCCGGCAGCAGGTGCAGGAACCGGCCGAAGGTTTCCTCAATTTCGTCGATATCCCTGTAGCAGTCCAGATGATCCGCATCAATGTTCAGCACCACCGCCATGGTGGGGCGCATTTGCAGGAAGCTGCGGCGGAACTCGCAGGCCTCCGCCAGGAAGGCCTCCCCCTGGCCGATGCGGGTGGAGCCGCCGATGGCGTCCAGCTTGCCGCCGATGTGGATGGTGGGGTCGGCCCCCCCCTCCACCAGGATCTGGCTGAGCATGGAGGTGGTGGTGGTCTTGCCGTGGGCGCCGCATACGCCCACCGCCTCCCGGTAGCCCTCCATCAGCTGGCCCAGGAGCGTTGCCCGCTCCATGGACGGGATGCCCCGCCGCTCCGCCTCCACCCGCTCGGGGTTGTCGGCGGGGATGGCGGCGGTGTACACCACCAGATCCGCCCCATGGACGTTCTCCGCCCGATGGCCCACGAACACCTCCGCGCCCTTGCCGCGCACGTCGCCCAGCAGATACCCTTCCGACCGGTCCGATCCAGTCACCCGGTAGCCCTTGTCGATGAGCATCTCCGCCAGCCCCGACATGCTGGAGCCGCCGATGCCGATCATATGGATTCGCTTGCCTGTATAGTCACGGATGTGGGGTACCTGCATCCCTGTCACTCGCTTCCTGTATGATTGTCGTACAAACTATTATATACCAGGTGCGGCGGAATAATCAAGGCCGGCCCGTACAGAATATTTGTTCGTGTTCCCCTTGACGTGGGAACGCATGCAGGGTACAATGGCATCATCAATCCGCACACAGGAGGCCCGCCATGACCGGCTTGCCCGCCAGGCATCTGCTCACGCCCATTCCGCCCTGCGGGGAGGATGATTTCTTCCAGGCGGACTGGAACATGAACCTGTACCGCGGCTGCTGCCACGGATGCATTTACTGCGACACGCGCTCGGTGTGCTACCGGGTGGAGGACTTTGAGCATGTGCAGCCCAAGCAGAACGCCCTGCACATTCTGGAGGATGAGCTGCGCGGCAAGCGGCGAACGGGCATGGTATCCATGGGCGCCATGAGCGACCCGTACAATCCCCTTGAGAAAACACTGCGGCTGACCCGGGGCGCGCTGGAGCTTTTGCGCCGCTACCGCTTCGGGGCGTCCTTCACCACCAAGTCCGCGCTGTGCGCCCGGGACGCGGAGCTGCTGGCGGCTATTGCCCGGCACGCGCCGGTGCGGGCGCAGATCACCATCACCTGCGCGGAGGACGACCTCTGCCGGCGCATTGAGCCCAACGTGTCCCCCTCATCGGAGCGGTTTGAAGCCCTGCGTGCCCTCAGCGCCGCAGGGGTGTACGCGGGCGTGTGGCTGAACCCGGTGCTGCCCTTCCTCACGGACACACCGGAAAACATCCTGGGCGTGGTGCAAAAGTCCGCCAAGGCCGGGGCGAAGTTCGTGGTGTGCTTCTTCGGCATGACGCTGCGTACGGGCAACCGGGAATACTACTTCGATGCGCTGGAGCGTGACTTCCCCGGCGTTCGTCAGAAGTACCTGACCACCTTCGGCAACGCCTACGAGTGCGACTCGCCCCAGGCAGAGGAGCTGTTCCGGCTTTTCCGGGCGGAATGCGAACGTCTGGGACTGGCCTGGCGGTTTGGGGACATCAACCGGGCCACGCAGCTTCGCCAGCCCCGGCAGCTGTCCCTGTGGGACATGTGATTTTTCTCCCTTCACGGTTGACAGGCACAGGGTCATGGGCTATAATGGTTGCGCTTGCAACGTTGCGCCCGCAACGATTCTGATTCGAAAAAGGAATGATGCCCTGATGCCCCCCTTCATGCGGCAGATCAATATCACCTCCCGCTGCGCCACGCTCTACCGGGAGCGGCAGCTGGCGGGAACAGGCCTGTCCGGCTGCCACACGCCGTATCTGCTGGCGCTATACCGCCGCCCGGGCATATCCCAGGAGGAGCTGGCCCGGGACCTGAACGTGAACAAATCCTCCGTGACGAGGCAGCTTGCCGCCATGGAGGAAAAGGGCTATGTCCGCCGGGAGCCTGATCCCGCCGACCGCCGCAGCCTCCTGGTCTATCCCACGGAGAAGGCCCTGGCCCTGCAGGAGCGCCTGCAGGAGATTCTCCAGACCTGGAGCGCCTATCTCACCGCCGATTTCACCCCTGAGGAAAAGGAAACCCTCTCCCGCCTGATGCGCCGCGTGGCCGACCGGGCGGAGGCCTATGTGAAGGGAGACGAGCCGCCGTGCGCACCGTCCTGCGATACCTGAAGCCGCAAATCGGCAAGATGTGCCTGCAGCTGGCCATCAAGATGGGCGGCACAGTGGCGGAGCTGTTCCTGCCCAGCCTCCTGTCCATCATCCTGGATACCTGCGCCCCCGCCGGGGACATGCGGGGCGTATGGATTCTGGGGGCCGGCATGGTGCTGTGCGCGCTGACCGCCTGCATCGGCAACGTGGTGGCCAACCGCATGAGCACCAACATCACCCGGAAATTCACCTATCAGCTGCGGACGGATCTGTTCCGCAAGACCACCGCCCTCTCCGCCGCCCAGCAGGATCAGGTGACCGACGCATCCCTGGTGTCCCGGCTGTCCACCGACACCTACTATGTCCACAACATGGTGGACAGGATGCAGCGGCTGGGTGTGCGCGCGCCCATCCTGCTGATGGGCGGCATCCTGGTCAGCCTGTCGCTGGATCCCGTGCTGACCCTGGTTCTGCTGGCCACGCTCCCCCTGCTGGCCCTGACGGTGATCATCTCCAGCCGCAAGGGCGTGCCGCTGTTCACCAGCGTGCAGGAGGGCCAGGATCACATGGTGCGCAAGGTGCAGGAGAACATGACCGGCGCACGCGTCATCCGCGCTCTGTCCCGCACGGGGCATGAGCGGGAATCCTTCGGCGGCATCAACAGCGACCTGGCCTCCCGCCAGCGCAAGGCCGACATGACCATGGCCGCCGTCAGCCCCATCGTCAACCTGGTGCTGAACACGGGTCTGGCCCTGGTGGTGCTGGTGGGCGCGTGGCGGGTGCATGTGGGCGCGGCCCTGCCCGGCGCGATCATCGCCTTCCTGAGCTACTTCACCATCATCCTCAACGCCATGCTGTCCATCTCCCGCCTGTTCGTCATGTACTCGAAGGGCTCGGCCAGCGCGCGGCGCATTGAGGAAATCCTCAACATGCCCGGTGATCTCCTGCCCGAGGACGCCCCCGGCCAGGAAACCTCCGCCCACGTGGCCTTCCGGGACGTGTCCTTTTCCTACAACAAGAACATCGACAACGTGTCCCACCTGTCCTTCTCCGTGGAGCACGGGCAGACCCTGGGCATCATCGGCCCCACGGGCTCGGGCAAGAGCACACTGCTGGCGCTGCTCATGCGCCAGTACGACCCGGACAGCGGCGTGATCCTCCTGGACGGGCATCCCCTGTCCTCCCTGTCCCCGGAGGAACTCCATGACCGCCTGGGCGTGGTGTTCCAGAACGACTTTCTCATGGCGGACACCATCCGCGAGAACATCCGCTTTGGCCGGGAAATCAGCGACGGGGCCATCGACGGGGCCATCGACTGCGCCCAGGCCGGCTTCATCCGCGAGAAGGAGGGCGCGCTGGAATTCCCGCTGAATGTGCGGGGCCGCAACCTCTCCGGCGGGCAGCAGCAGCGGGTGCTGATCTGCCGCGCCCTGGCCGGGGATCCCCGGCTGCTCCTGCTGGACGACTGCTCCTCCGCCCTGGACTTCCGCACGGATCGCGCGCTGCGCCGGGCCCTGCGGGCCCGCCACGGCCAGGCCACCACCATCATCGTGGCCCAACGGGTGTCCTCGGTGATGGCGGCGGACAGGATTCTGGTCATGGACGGCGGACGCATTATCGGTGCGGGCACCCACGAGGAGCTGCTCCTTTCCTGCCCCATGTATAAGGAACTGACCCAAATGCAGCTGGGAGGTGAGGCCGTATGAACGCAGGACGCGGTATGCAGGGAGGCAACAGCCGGGGCACCGGCGCGCGGCCCCGCCAGCCCTCCGGCCAGGTGCTGCGCAAGCTGTGGCGGTACCTGGCCCGCTACCGGTGGCTGATTGTATCAGCCTGTCTGCTGAGCGTGGTGTGCAACGTGCTGACGCTGCTCACCCCCAAGCTCTCCGGCGCGGCCATCGACGCGATCATCCCGGGCAATGTAAACTTCCCCGTGGTGGTACGGTACGTGATCCTGATGGTGATCCTGGCGGCGGTATCGGCGGGGCTGTCCTGGCTGCTGTCCGCGATGATGATCCACCTGTCCCGCAGCGTGGTCAAGCAGATGCGCGGCGATCTGTTCGACCATCTGACCCGGCTGCCGGTGAGCTTTTTCGACACCCACCAAACCGGCGATGTGATCTCCATCCTGTCCTATGATGTAGACACCGTGGGTTCCTCCATTTCCACCGACCTGACGCAGATTCTCACCAGCCTGATCACCGTGGTGGGCAGCTTCTCCATGATGGTCACCATCTCCCCCGTGCTGCTGATCATCTTCGCGTTCACCATCCCCGCCTCTATCCTCTTTACCAAACACCGCTCCAGGGTGGTGCGGCCCCTGTTCAGCGCCCGCTCCCGGATGCTGGGCCGGCTCAACGGCTACAACGAGGAGACCGTCTCGGGGCTGAAGACCATCCGCGCCTATCATCAGGAGGAGGAGTTCAACAGGCGCTTCGCCGAGCATAACGAGAACGCCACCACCGCCACCTGGCGTGCCGACCACTACGCCACCATGACCGGCCCCACCGTGAACCTGATCAACAACCTGTCCATGTCCCTGGTGAGCGTGTTCGGCTCCATCCTGTATATGGCGGGGGGCATTACCCTGGGCGGGGTCAGCTCCTTCGTGCTGTACTCCCGCAAATTCTCCGGCCCCATCAACGAGTTCGCCAACATTCTCTCCGAGCTGCAGTCCGCCCTGGCCGCCGCCGAGCGGGTGCTGGGCCTGATCGACCTGGAGGTGGAGCCGGAGGACGATCCCGGCGCGAAGGATCTGGCAGGCTGCGAGGGACGGATCACCTTCCGGGACGTATCCTTCGGCTACATCCCGGAAACCACCGTGCTGCACCACATCGGCTTCACCGCCGAGCCGGGCAAAACCATCGCCATTGTGGGCGAAACAGGCTGCGGCAAGACCACGCTGATCAACCTGCTCATGCGCTTCTACGACGTGAGCGAGGGCGCGATTCTCCTGGACGGACAGGACATCCGCACCCTGACCCGCGCAAGCCTGCGCAGGCAGTTCACCATGGTGCTGCAGGACACCTGGCTCTTTGACGGCACAGTGTATGAGAACATCGCCTACGCCCGGCCCGACGCCACCCGGGAGGAGGTGATCGCTGTCGCCAAGGCCGCCCACATTCACGACATGATTCTCTCCCTGCCCCAGGGCTACGACACCATTGTCACCGGCAGCGGCGGCAGTATCAGCAAGGGGCAGAAGCAGCTGATGACCATCGCCCGGGCCATGCTGCTGGACGCCCGCATCCTCATCCTGGACGAGGCCACCTCCAACGTGGACACCCGCACCGAGCATCTCATCCGGGACGCCATGCTGGCCCTGCAAAAGGGCCGCACCAGCTTCATCATCGCCCACCGGCTCAGCACCATCGTGGGCGCGGACGAGATCCTGGTCATGGACAAGGGCCGCATTGTGGAGCGGGGCAGCCACCGGGAGCTGCTGGAGCGGGGCGGGGTCTACGCCGCCATGTACAACGCCCAGTTCGACCTGCCGGAAGCCGCACAGACCGCGTGACCCCTCCGCATCCCATCGCCCTCCCGTGCCTTCACCCGGCCTGCGGGAGGGCGTTCTTTTCCGCCTTTGTTGACACATCAACGCCGCCGATGCTATAATGACCCCATCGAATGGAAGGGGTGGCTGCATGCTTCAGCGGTTCGAGACCTTCGTGACGGGCATCACCACGTGCTACAAGTGCATCCAGCGCATCAAGAGCATGGAAATGACGGAATTCGGCCTGAAGGGCGCGCATGTGATGTGCCTGTTTTTCCTCCATCACAACCCGGAGGGGCTGACCGCCGCGCAGCTGTGCCAGCTGTGCGAGGAGGACAAGGCCGCCATTTCCCGCACGGTGGCGCTTTTGCAGGAAAAGGGCTATGTGGAGGCGACGGACAGGCGTTACCGTGCCGCGCTGCACCTGACGGAGGCCGGTCAAGCCATCGCCCGGCGGATTGACGGGCTGATTGCCCGGTGGGTGGAGCTGGGCAGCACGGGGCTGCCGGAGGCGGATCGGGCGGCGTTCTACCGGTCGCTGGAGATCATCGCGGGCAACCTGCATGAGGCGGTCAGCCAGGGCAAGGGCTTCTCCCTGACCGGGGAAGGATGACCCATGGACATGACCGATGTCCGCACACATTACCGCCGGGGCAACCGGCTGCTATTCAGCCGGGAGAGCGCGTGTCTGCAGGAGCTGCTTGGGTTCATGCGGCAGGAGAGCCGCCGGACGCTGGTATGCTGGGCGCTGAATTGCGCCGGGCGGCCCGTGGCGCTGCTGTCCGCACGCTATCCGGAGGACGACCGTCCCCGGGAGGCGCTGCGCCTGTCGCGCCTGTGGGCGGAGGGTGCGGTGAAGATGCCCCTGGCCCGGCAGGCCATATTGCTGGTACACGCCATGGCCAGAGATGCTCGCACCCCGACAGACGAGGCCCTGTGCCACGCCGTGGGCCAGGGATGCTCCACCGTCCATGCGGAGGATCACGCCATCGGCCTTGCGCTGTACGAATTGACCGCCATCGTCCGGGAGCAGGGCCTGGACAGCTGCGAAGCCGCCGTCCAGGCGCGCATTGCGGCATATACGGCCTGTCTGGCTGAAAGCCGCATGGCTGCCGAAGCCCCCGGCCATCCCTGGGCCGACTTTCTCATGAAGGCCGACGGCCCCAACCGGGAGCAGCGGCGATACGAAAGGATCTTATCATCCCGGCGATGAATCGTTGCACGTCCCCCGAAGCGGGGGCGTTTTTCTTTTGTTCGGCCACAGCCCGCCGGGCCATTCCGCACAAAAAATGCTGATGGAAGGTTTACCCCGGGAGGATGTTGTGATAAACTATCCTCAGCGACCCTGTACAACTGATTCAGGAGGATTATTCCCATGACAACCGCATTTCCCCTGCCCGGCCTGCAGCTGGGCGTGTGCTATTACCCCGAGCATTGGGACCGGAGCCTCTGGCAGGACGACCTCCAGCGGATGAAGGCCGCGGGCATCCGGGTGATCCGCGTGGGCGAGTTTGCCTGGAGCAAGTTTGAGCCCACGGAGGGTGTGTTCACCTATGATTTCTTCGATGACTTCCTTGCCCTGTGCAGGGAGGAGGGCATGCAGGTGATCTTCGGCACGCCCACCGCCACCCCGCCCGCCTGGCTGACGGAGAAGTACCCCGAGTGCCTCAACGCCTTCATGGACGGGACGCTCATGCGCCACGGCTCCCGGCGGCACTACAACTACAATGCGCCCCGCTATCAGGAGCTGTGCGCCCGCATTGTGGAGAAGATCGCCCGCCGCTACGGCCAGCATCCGGCCATTGTGGGCTGGCAGATTGACAACGAGTTCAACTGCGAGGCCAACGAGTTCTACTCCGAGGCGGATAGCGAGGCCTTCCGGCTGTTCCTGCGGGACAAATATGGCTCCCTCGATCAGCTGAACCAGGCCTGGGGCACGGTGTTCTGGAACCAGGAATACACCGACTGGCAGCAGGTGTACGTTCCCCGGCCCACCCCCACAGGCGCGCACAATCCCCATCAGGAGCTGGACTACCGCCGCTTCATTGCTGACAGCGTGAACGCCTTCTGCCGTATGCAGGCGGAAATCCTCCGCCGCCATGTGGACGGGCGCATGTTCATCACCACCAACGGCATGTTCGGGCATATCGACAACCACCGCATGACCGAGGAATGCCTGGATACCTACACCTACGATTCCTACCCCAACTTCGGCTTCCCCCTGGACGGCTCCTTCCGCCCTGACAGCCTCAATGACCGCAAGTGGTCCCGGAACCTGACGGAGGTGCGCAGCATCTGCCCGCACTTCGGCATCATGGAGCAGCAGTCCGGCCCCAACGGCTGGGTCAATCGCATGGAAGGCCCCGCGCCCCGTCCCGGGCAGATGACCCTGTGGGCCATGCAGAGCATCGCCCACGGCGCGGACTATGTCAGCTTCTTCCGCTGGCGTACCTGCACCTTTGGCACGGAGATGTACTGGCACGGCATCCTGGACTACGACAACCGGGACAACCGCCGCCTGGCCGAGGTGCGCCGCATCCACGCCATGACGGAGAAGCTCCAGCCTGTAGCCGGGGCGGACAGCGCAGCGGCCTTCGCCCTGGTGCGGGACTACGACAATCAGTGGGACGCGGAGATCGACGCATGGCACCGGCGGGTGCTGACCCCCAGCGAGAAGGCCGTGTTCGAGACCGCCCAGCGCACCCACACCCCCTACGACATGCTCTTCCTCCGGGAAAACACCACGGTGGAGCAGCTGCTGCGCTACCCCGTGCTGCTCGCCCCGCACCAGGTCATGCTGACCCAGGCCCAGGCTGATCTCCTGACCGCCTATGCGGAGCAGGGCGGCACGCTGATCGTCGGCTGCCGCACTGGGCAGAAGGACGGCCGGGGCCATTGCGTCATGGCGCCCATGCCGGGGGCGCTGTCCACCGCCACGGGGACGCAGGTGAAGGACTTCACCTTCTGCAGTCCCGCCGAGGATCCCATCACCGCCGACTGGGACGGCACGCCCCTCGACATGCCCGTGTTCAACGATGTACTGGAAGCCCTCCCCGGGGCGACGGTGCTGGCCCGCTACGCCTCCGGCTACTACAAGGGTGAGGCCGCGCTGGTGGAGAACCGGGTGGGCCGTGGACGGGTGCTGCACCTTGGCGCGTGCTTCTCCCGGGAGAACCTGACCCGGCTGCTGGCCTACGCGGGCTGCCTGTCCCCCTGGGCGGACACGGTATCCCTGCCCGAGGGCGTGGAGCTGACCGTCCGGGAGAAGGACGGCGTGCGGTATCTGTTCCTGCTCAATTACATGTCGCAGCCCCAGGAGGTTGTTTTCCACCATCCCGTCACTTCCCTGCTGACAGGCGAAAGGCTGGAAGCCACCGTCACCCTGGAGGCTTACCAGGCGGAGGTTGTGACGCTGGCGTAAAGGAGGGACTGTATCATGAACATCCGACTGCTGCACCAGGACGCACAGTCCTGCACCGTTGCCTGGGATGAAGTCCCCGGCGCGTCCGCCTACCGGCTGTGCTGGTCCGACCGGGAGACGGACTGTGCCTGCTACAAGCGTCTGCCCACCCGGGCGGAGACGTCCTGCGTTTTCCGCCGGGTCACCGACCGGCCCTACCGCCTGCGGACAGAGGCCCTCGACGCTGCCGGGCGGGTGACCGCCGTCTCCGATGAGCTGGTCACGCCGGTGCATCATGTGCCCGCGCCCCAGCTGGAGAAGCTGAACCGGGGGCTGGTGGCCGTCCGCGCCGCCACAGGCGTGTTCCTGTCCTGGCGGCTGATGCGGGAGGAAGCCCTCTCCGCCACCCGGGAGGCCCTGCAGGGCGCGGACTTCCGCGTGTACCGTAACGGCGAAGCCATCGCCACCGTACATGACAGCTGCAACTATATCGACCCCGAAGGCTGCGACACGGACGAGTACGCCGTGGCGGCGATCCTCCATGGCGTGGAGGAAGCCCCCTGCGCCCCGGTGCGCGTGTGGGAGAAGGGCTACTACGACCTGCCCCTGCAGATTCCCGAGGGCGGCGTGACCCCCGCTGGCCAGCCTTTCACCTACACCGCCAACGATATGTCCGTGGGCGATGTGGACGGCGACGGGGAGATGGAGTACATCGTCAAGTGGGATCCCACCAACAGCCAGGACGTGTCCATCAAGGGCTACACGGGCCGGTGCCTGATCGACTGCTACCGGCTGAACGGCACGCTCCTGTGGCGGCTGGACATGGGCCCCAACATCCGCGCCGGCGCGCACTACACCCAGTTCATGGTCTACGACTTCGATGGGGACGGCAGGGCGGAAATGTCCGTCAAGACTGCGCCGGGCACCGTCATGACCCGCTACAACCCCGACGGCTCCGTGCTGAGCCGTGCCTTTGTCACCATGCCGCAAAGCGACCTGGACGCGGGCTGGTCCCACGAGGACAACTATGTCTGCTCGGCGGAAGCCTACCGCGCCCATGTGGCGGACATGTTTGAGGGCTGGCACCGTCACCCGGAGGTAGTGCGTGGTCAGTGGCCCGCCACGCTGGAGGCTTGCTTCGGCATTCCGCAGCGGTATGATTATCCCCTCGCCCGGCCTGACGCAGAGGCTCTGGCGGACTATTTCATTCGCGAGTACGCCCCTGCCCGCTCCCCCCGCAATGAACTGTGGAAGTTCGAGGGTTTCATCTATGACGGACCGGAGTACCTGACCATGTTCGCCGGGGACGGCCGGGAGATCGAGACGATCCCCTTCCCCTTCCCCCGGGTGGACGATGGCCTCATGTGGGGCGACTACGCCTGGAACCGCATCGAGCCCTGCAACCGGGTGGATCGGTTCCTGTCGGGCGTGGCGTACCTGGACGGGGCGCATCCCTCGCTGATTGTCTGCCGGGGCTACTACACCCGCACCTGCATCGCCGCCTACGACCTGCACGGCGGGGCCCATCATCTGCGCTGGCAGATCGACAGCGGATTCCTGCCCATGGTCAATCCCTTCCGCATTACCCCCGAGGACAGCCAGGACGGCACGGATCCCGTGTATGGGTGCATCGCCCGGCAGGGGAACCACAGCCTGTCCTGCGCGGATGTGGACGGCGACGGCTGCATGGAGATCATCTACGGCGCGGCCTGCATCGACCATGACGGCAGCGTCAAGTACAGCGCGACGGGCCTGCTCCCTGATGGCCGCCGGGCCAAGCTGGGTCACGGGGACTCCATGCATGTGGCGGACATCGACCCGGACGTGCCGGGGCTGGAGGTTTTCAACGTGTTCGAGGAAGGCCGCTTCGCCCCCTACGGCTTTGCGCTGCGGGACGCGGAGACGGGCGCAGTCCGCTTCGGCGAATACCACGAGGGCGACCTGGGCCGCTGCATGATCGGCGACGTGGCCGAGGGCGTGCGGGGCCTGCAGGTGTGGAGCAAGGGCATGTTCGACTGCAAGGGCAACCGGCTCGACCTGCCCGAACCCTCCACCAACGCCCGCATCTACTGGATGGGCGACCTGACCACGCAGGTCACCGACACCCCCGACTACCTCCACTCCGCCAAGACCGGCCGGATCTGCGACCTGCGCCGTGGCGTGATCCTGGAGCCGGAGGGCACCCTGACCAACAACGGCACCAAGGGCAATCCCTGCCTGATCGCGGATATCTTCGGGGACTTCCGGGAGGAGCTGCTTTTGCGCCTCAGTGACAGCAGCTCCATCCGCATTTACACCAGTACCGACCTGACCCACCATAAGCTACCCACCCTCCTGCACGATCCGCAGTACCGCTGCGGCGTGGCCTGGCAGAACAACTGCTACAATCAGCCGGTGTATCCCTCGTTCTACTACGCCTCGGACATGGACTTCCGCCAGGTGTACCCCTGGCTGGGCAGCCCGGAGGAAGCATAACCCATCATCAAGGAAGAAGGCATACAGCCATGCAGGATACCCTGAAGCTGCGCGACAGCCGCGTGAAGATGATCGCCCACCGGGGCGTCAGCGGCCTGGAGCGCGAGAACACCGCCGCAGCCTTCGTCGCTGCGGGCAACCGCTCCTATTGGGGCATTGAGACGGATGTGCACCGCACTGCCGACGGGGCCTACGTCATCATCCATGACGACGACACCCACCGCGTGGCGGATGTGGACATGCCGGTGGAGGGCTCGACCCTTACGCAGCTGCAGGCCCTGACCCTGCGGGACATGGATGGCCTGCCCCGGCGGGATCTGGTACTACCCCTTCTGCCGGAATACAGCCGGATCTGCCGCAAGTACGGCAAGGTCAGCGTGCTGGAGCTGAAGAACCACTTCTCCCCGGAGCAGGTGTCGGAGATCGTGGCCATCGTCCGGAAGGCGGGCTGGCTCAGAGAGACGGTGTTCATCTCCTTCGACCTGGAGAACCTGATCAGTCTGCGCCGGCTGCTGCCGGATCAGCCCGCCCAGTACCTGGTCTGCCGGGAAACGCCCGATCTGCTGGACACGCTGACCCGCTACTGCCTTGACCTGGACATGGACTACACCGCCCTGACCCCCGATCTGGTGCAGCGGGTACATGCGGCGGGCCACCTGGTCAACGTGTGGACGGTAAACGAGCTTGACGACGCCCGGCGGCTGGCGGACTGGGGCGTGGACTACATCACCAGCAACATCATTGAATGACCCCACCGGGCCGAGGAGGAGATTCCCATGAGCATCATTGACTTTCACACCCATCCGCTGCTGACGGCGGAGCAGAATTTCTGCTTCTACCCGGACACCGTTCCCGACACGCCCCAGGGCATGCGCGAACAGCTGCTTGCCAGCGGCGTGACCCACATCTGCGGCAGCGTGCTGCGGGCAGATCGCAGCTTCGACATGCAGGAGCTGAACGACGCCGCCCTGACCCTGCGGGACAAGCTGGGTGATTTCTACACGCCGGGCTTCCACATCCATCCCGGGCAAACGGAGGCCTCCCTGGCGGAGATCCGCCGCATGGACGAGGCAGGGGTGAAGCTCATCGGCGAGCTTGTGCCCTACATGCACGGCTGGAACAACTTTGCCCAGCGCACCTGGGTGGAGGAGCTGAACGTCCTCCTGGACGATGCGCAGCGGCGGGGCATGGTGTTCAGCTACCACACCATCTGGGACTGGCCCCTGGAGCCGGTGATCGCCGCGCATCCGGACATGGCCTTTGTGGCGGCCCATCCCGGCGAGCGTGAGAGCGTGGAGAAGCATATTGAGCGCATGCGCCGCTATGACAACGCGTACCTTGATCTGTCCGGCACGGGCATCTTCCGCTTCGGCAGCATCCGGTATTTGGTGAATCAGGTGGGCGCGGACAGGATCCTCTTCGGCACGGACTACCCCATCTGCAACCCGGACATGTACATTCACGCAGTGCTGGGCGAGCACCTGGGTGATGCTGTGGAGCAAAAGATTTTCCACGACAACGCCGCCCGGCTGCTGGGGCTGTAAGCCGTCTTTTGCCGTTGCACAAAAAAAGTGGCTCTGGCCACTTTTTTGTTTTGCCTGCATAAGCCATTGCCCCCGGTAAACAAAAACGCTGCGGGAAGGCGTCATGCTCCGTCCTCCCGCAACGTATACAAGGTTTTGTGGGCTGATGTCCACTGCCCTGCTCACACGTTGATTTCCCCGATGCCCTGCACAATCCGGATGATGCTGGCCAGCGCGCTGTTGAGCTCCTTCATCTCGCTCCTGCTGAATTCACCGGGCCAGAGCATCACCTGATCGGCAATGCTGCGCTGGATTTCGTCCAGCTTTTCATGCCCGGCGGGCAGCATGCGCACGTTGACAATGCGCCGGTCCTGTTCGTCCCGGATACGCTCCACCAGGCCCTGATCACGCAGGCTGTCCACCAGCGGGGTGATGTTGGGCTTGGCGATGCACAGCTTGCTGGACAATTCCCCAATGGACGCAGGTCCGTCGCGGAGCATCACCAGAATCTGGATATGGGAAAAGGGCATGCCATGCTCCCTGACAATGGCATCCATGCGGATCATCCGCTTGGGAAACAGGGGCAGCGCCTCCACAAGGTTCGTTGCCAGGCTGCTGACCAAAGCAGCGTCCGCTGTCCACTTTTTTGCCATTGTACATCCCCTCCACCGATCATCTGCGCTGACTCACTTCATATTATAATGCTTTTTTCAAGACGTTTCAAGTCATTCGGAAGCCACTGGAAGCGGTTACAGCAACTGCTTATTGGATTAACACATTTTTTTGTGTGCAATATGGTATTGCCATATTCTGTTTTCTATAGAAAACATGGGATTTACAAAGGTTTTCCTTGCGGTATACACGGCCTCCTGCTATAATAAATCAAACAGTGCCCGTGACCTGGACACGTATGACCTGTCCCGCGGCTCTGCCCTTCACCGAAGAAAGGACGACGCTTATGCTGAAAAAGTTCACCGGCGCTGAACGCGGCTGGATCATGTACGATTGGGCCAATTCCGCCTTTTCCGCGCTGATCGCCGCCATCATTCTGCCCAACTTCTACTCCACCCTCACCGAGGGCAACCTGGTGGCCGGCACCTGGTGGGGCTACGCCACCTCCCTGGCCACGCTGATCTGCGCGGTGCTGGCGCCCTTCCTGGGTACGCTGGGCGATTTCCAGGGCTACAAGAAGCGGCTGTTCACGGGCTTCGTGCTGCTGGGCGTGGCCGCCACCGCAGCGCTGACCTTCACGGCCCAGTGGCAGGTGATCCTGGTGTTCTACATCCTGGGTACCATTGGCTTCAACGGCTCCTGCGTGTTCTACGACGGCTTCCTTCCCGACGTGACCACCGACGACCGCATGGACGCCGTCTCCACCTACGGCTACGGCCTGGGGTACATCGGCGGCAGCACCATCCCGCTGCTCATCGCCATGGCGCTGATCATGTTCGGCGACAAAATCGGCGTTGGCTCCGTGCTGGCCTGCCAGCTGTCCTTTATGCTGACGGCGGTGTGGTGGCTGGTGTTCACCATTCCCATGTGGCGCAATGTGCATCAGGTGCACAGCATCCAGCCCGAGGGCAGCGTGATGAAGCAGACCCTGCGCCGCATCGGCAGCATGATGAAGCGCATCCCCGGCAACCGGGGCATGCTGCTGTTCCTGCTGGCGTATTTCTTCTACATTGACGGCGTGGGCACCATCATCCACATGGCCACGGTGTTCGGGCGGAACATGGGCCTGGGCAGCAACAGCCTGATCATCGTGCTGATGGTGGTGCAGCTGGTAGCCTTCCCCTGCGCGATTCTCTACGGCAAAATCAGCAAGCGCATCGGCGTGCGGAACATGATCTGCGTGGGCATCGGCACCTACATGCTGGTGTGCTTCGTGGCCCTGGGCCTCAAGCCCCTGAGCGACATGGGCTCCACGCCCCTGCTGATGGGCTTCCTGGCGCTGGGCTTCCTGGTGGGTACGGCCCAGGGCGGCATTCAGGCGCTGAGCCGCAGCTACTTCGGCAAGCTGGTGCCCGCCGATTCCGCCAACGAGTACTTTGGCTTTTTCGACATCTTCGGCAAGTTCTCCGCAGTTATCGGCCCGGCGCTGTTCTCCCTGGTGTGGGGCGCGACGGAGAAGGTGTACCTGGGCATCATCCCGGTACTTATGATGTTCGTCATCGGCATGGTGCTGTTCCTGATGGTACCCAGGGACATGCAGAAGTTCGAGCAATAATACCTTCCATGCGCACGAAGGCCGTCCGGCATGAAACCGGGCGGCCTTTTGCATGGACTGATGGCATTACGCCTGCTCCGCCCCGCGGAACAGTTCGCCCAGGGCATCGGCGATGTTGGGCAGCTCCCGGGAGAGCACGCACACATGGGGCACCTCCTCCAGCCAGAGGACGCCCTTTGTCCTGCTGCTGACCCCGTTCACGATCACGTCCGCGCTGTCCCGGGAGATGGTCTCATCCCCGTGGGACTGCACCGCCAGCAGGGGGCAGGTGACCGCATGCAGGTTCCGCCGGGCCATGTGGATCAGTTTGGACAGATCCACCGCGCACCGGGTCGGGAAGCCGGGGTAGCCGAAGTCATAGTTCTTGTCTACCATGGCGGCGCGCTCCCCGTCCCCGCGCCACCAGACCGTGGGCATGAAGGGCGCGGCAAACCGGGCCAGGGGCATCATTTTATTCTGCACAGCCATGGGCGCGGAAATGGGCGCGGCTGCGGTCAGCTCCATCTGCTCGGCCAGCAGCAGCGTCAGCACGCCGCCCATGCTCAGCCCCGCCACGCTGACGTGCTCATAGCGGTCCTTCAGCGCCACGCAGGCTTCCTTGGAGGCCTGCAGCCAGTCCTGCCAGTGGGTGCGGCCCATATCCTCCATGGAGGTGGCATGGCCGGGCAGGTTGATGCCCTGCACGGTGAAGCCCTGAGCATGGAGTGCCTCCCCCAGGGGACGCATATGCCCCGCCGAGCCCGTGAAGCCATGAATCAGCAGCACCGCATGGCTGCCGCCCTCCAGGAAGAAGGGCTGGCACCGCTCGGAGGAAAAGTCCACAACCGGTCGCTTGCTCATCGATAGCACTCCTTTACTGCTGCTCAATGGCATCGATGCTGGCCTGCTTGCCCAGCACCAGCAGCACGTCGCCCTCCCGGAGCATGGTGTCCGCGCCGGGGGACGCGAAAAAATCCTTGCCCCGGTGGATGGCCAGCACGCTCAGGCCGTAGTTGCGGCGGACGTTCACGTCCACCAGCGTGCGCCCGCACCAGGAGGAGGGCGTCATCACCTCGGCGATCTGGTAATTATCCGCCAGCTCCATCATGTCCAGGATGCTGGGCGTCACCAGGGACTTCGCCACTCGTGCGCCCATGTCCCGCTCAGGGAAGACCACACGATCCGCCCCCACCTTGCGCAGCACCTTGGCATGGAGGTCATCCACGGCCTTGGCCAGCACATAGGGCACGCCGGCTTCCTTGCACAAAACCGTCACCAGGATGGAATCGCGGACGGCGCCGATGCCCACCACCGCCACGTCAAAGTTGTTGACGCCCATGGTCTGCAGGGCCTCCTCGTCGGTGGCGTTGGCCTGGACAGCCTGGGTCACGTAGGGAGCGATGTCCTCCACCGTCTCGCCATCCATATCCACAGCCAGTACCTCGTGGCCCATCTTGCACAGGCTGCGGGCCAGGCTTCCGCCAAAGCGGCCCAGCCCCAGCACCAGAAACTGCTTCTTGCTGCTCTTTCGCATATGGGAATTGTCCTCCTCAGCCGATCATCATGCTCTCCTCCGGGTAGCGGAGGCGATTCTGCGTATTGTTCTGCTTGTTGGCCAGGGCCAGCGCCAGGGTCAGCGGGCCCACGCGGCCGAAGTACATCACCGGGATCAGCACCAGGCGGCTGATGAAGCTCAGGTTCGGCGTACCAACCGTGGATACGCCCACCGTTGCCAGGGCGCTGGCGGACTCAAACAGCAGGTCGATGAAAGGATAGCCGTCCTGCTCCGCCAGGGTCAGCACCATGGTGCAGCCCAGCAGGATCACCAGATAGATAAACAGGATGGACAGCGCCCGGCGCATCAGCCCCTGGGGCAGCCGCTTGCCAAAGACGTTCACATGCTCCTGCCCGCGGATGACGCTGAGCACGATGAGCAGCAGCACGCTGACGGTGGTGGTTTTCACGCCGCCGCCGGTGGATGCCGGGGACGCGCCGATGAACATGAGGATGACGCTCATCAGCTTGGAGGAATCCTTCATCGCCGCCAGATCCACGGAGTTGAACCCCGCCGTGCGCATGGTCACGGACTGGAAGAAGGCGTTGAGCAGCCGGAGGGCGGCGTTGGCGTTGTCCTTGGCCAGGGTCGCGGGATTGTTCCACTCCACCAGGGCGTAGAACACCGTGCCCGTGACCAGCAGCCCGGCCGTCACCACCAGCACCACCTTCGTGTGCAGGGACAGGCCCCGCCAGCCCTGACGCTTCCCCCGCACGACCTCCAGCATCACCGAGAAGCCCAGGCCGCCCAGGATAATCAGCATGGACACCGTCAGCAGCACCAGGGGATCCTCCGCGAAGCCCGTCAGGCTGGAGAAGCTGCCGAACAGGTCGAAGCCCGCGTTGCAGAACGCGCTGACCGCATGGAACACCGCAAGCCATATCCCTCTGGGCCAGCCGTACGCCGGCACCATGCGGATGGCCAGCAGCACCGCCCCCGTGCCCTCGATGATCAGGGTGATCAGCCCGTACCAGATGGTCAGCCGCAGAAGGCCCGACAGGGTGGAGGCATTGACGGACTCCCGGATGAGCATCCGGTCCCGCAGGGTGATGCGCCGTCCCAGGGCCAGCATCACCAGGGTGGCGAAGATCATGAAGCCCAGGCCGCCCAGCTGAATCAGCACCAGCAGCACCGCCTGCCCGAACATGGACAGCGTCGTGCCCGTATCCACCGCCACCAGGCCCGTGACGCACACCGCCGAGGTGGCCGTGAACAGCGAATCGAACAGGCCCAGGCTTCTGCGCTCCACCGTGGCGAAGGGCAGCGCCAGCAGCGCCGTGCCCGCCAGGATCACCAGCAGAAAGCCCACCGCCAGCACCTGCTCCGGCCGGATTGTCCGCTGCATCAGCCCGGGCTTGCGCTCCGGCATGTCCATCCCTCCCGAAAGTCATCATGTGTGCTATTATACGCCCTCCCGCGCATTTTGTACAGGGGCGGTTCGTGAAAACCGCAGCACCGCCGCCGTTCTGTCGTCGTGGCTGCCCGCACCCTCCCCTGCCGCTGCGCTGTGCATAAGACTCCCGGCGGCGGAGGCGGCGTCCGGCTCGTCGGCGGCGCGAAGGAGCGCATCCCGCAATCTCTCCCGGCTGTCGAAGGCGTCCTCCACCCCGTCGGTCATCAGGAAGAGCTGGTCGCCCTCCCGCAAGCGCAAAGTCTGCCCGCTGGCGTCCACCTGCTCCAGGATGCCCAGGGGCAGCGCGTCGCAGGTAACCTCTGTCATTTCACGTCCCCGGATCAGCCAGCTGGAGGCCGCGCCCAGCTTGTCCACGCTCACCTGCCCCGTCCACAGGTCGCACACCACCATGTCCACCGTGGAGAACCGCTCGCCCCGCCCGCACAGGAGCATCATGCCGTTCACAGCCGTCAGCGTCTGCTGCCGGGTGTAGCCCGCCTCCCGGCACAGCCGCAGCAGCTCCGCCGTCTGACGGCTCTCCCGCCGGGCCTGCTCACCGTGGCCCATGCCGTCGGACAGCGCCGCCAGGTACCGCCCGTCCTGCAGGGGCGCGCACAGCACCGTGTCGCCGCATATGTCGCTGCCGTCCACCCCGCAGCTGACCGCGCCCTGCTGTACCTGCCACATGGGCTGCTCCGCCAGGATGACCCGGTCGCCCTCCGCCTGCGTCACTTCCATGGGCGTGCACAGGGTTCGGATGGTCATGCTGCACAGCTCCTCCGCCTGAGCCTCTGCCTCCAGCACCCGGTGCAGTTCAAAGCACACCCGGGCATGGCCCTGCACCCGCCGGGCGTAGAGCAGCGTCGCCGGATAGGCCGTTTCCGCCAGGGCCCGCCGCAGCTGCCGCGCGCTCATCTCCTCCCACCAGCTTTCCCCGGTGGAAAGATGCGCGAACCGCCGCGCCGCCCCGGACATGGCCGTCAAGTGCGTCACCAGCATGTCCCGCTGATGGATCAGCCGCTTGGTATCCTTCCGCTGCTGCTTCTCCTCCCGGCGAAGATCGCTCATCCGCTCCCTAAGGAAGTACAGCCGCCCGCAGCCAAGGCCCCGCAGGTTCTCCAGCGTCAGCGCCCAGCTTTCGTCCTCCTGATCCCGGGCCTGCCACACCCGCTCCGCGTGATCCAGCGCCAGATCGGAGAGCATGCAGGTGCAGGACGCGTCGTCGGGGCAGCCGTCGCACAGGCGGCACTTCCACCAGGAGGCCGTGTGCGCGCCCTCGTCCTCCACGGGGGAAGGCACCGCCGCCGCCATAGCCGCCATAGTTTTCTCCCACTGAGCCAGAGCCTCGGCGGCATAACCGTCCCCGGAAGCGTCGGTGGCCGTCAGGAACCGCCTGCACAGCCGCTGCAGCCGCTCCGCGCTGTCCCGGGGCAGCAGCGCAAAGGTCAGGGCAGCCGCCGCCACCGCCATGCCGCAGCCTCCGCCGGACGCGCCCATCAGCAGCAGCGGCACGCCGCACCCCAGCGCGAAGCTCAGGCAGGTCAGCCACCGCCGGCCCAGGCACTGCATCATGCCCGCCAGGAAGCCTCCCACCGACAGCGCCACCGACAGCCCCAGCGGCAGCCCCTGCAGCGCCAGCGCCAGCCCCGACAGCATACCGAGCATCGCCCCGGGGCCAGCCCCCAGGAACAGCGCCATGGCCAGCGTCACCGCCGAGGCTCCCACCGCCCCCACGTTCACCGGGAACAGCAGCATCCGCCCGCCGCCGCACAGAAGCATCCCCACCAGGTACCCCACGGACACCCGCTCCTCCATGGCGGCAATGGGCTTGTCCCCGCCGATCACCCGCAGCGCCCGCAGCATCACCGGGGCAGACAGCGCGCCGATCACCATGCATGCCACGCCCGTCAGCGCCTCCACCGCCGTGCCCGTCGCCGTGCGCCATATGGCCCCCGGCAGCAGCGACAGCGCCGTCCAGCCCATCAGCCGCAGCGTCCCCCGCTGAAACACCACCGCCGGGGACAAAAGCATGATCCCCACCGTCGCCAGCATCTCCAGCCGCAGGGAAAGCCCCCACACCAGGCGCATCAGCAGCGCCAGGCCGCACCCGCAGGCCGGCCAGAGCAGGCTCTCCCCCGCCGCCGCCATGGCCCCCATGTACGCCGCGTGCAGCCCTGAGGGAATCCCCAGCATATCCGCAAAGGCCAGCAGAAAGCTGGGCAGGATCTTCCCCGCGATTCCCGCCATCTGCCCCAGGGCCGTGCGGGTTTTCATGATGCCTGCGCCGGGCATCCAACGGTGCGGATGCTTCCGCCTGCGCACCATGCCCTCCATATTGCTCTGTTCCATGCCTGTCGCTCCTTTCACGGGACAAGCATAGCGCGGCAGACCCCGGCCCGCCGTCGAACCGGGGCGCAAGGTTTGTCGCAGGGGGCGGAATGGACAGGCCTTGCATTTCCGGCGAAAGAGGCGTATGATCATGCTATCAGCCATCAAGGAGGATCACAATATGTTCCAGGGCAAACTGAAAGCCATTACCTTCAGCTATGACGACGGCGTGACGCAGGATCAGCGGCTCATCGCCATGCTGAACCATTACGGCATGAAGGCCACCTTCAACCTGAATTCCGGCCTGCTGGGCAAACCCGGCTCCCTTGTGCGGGAGGACGTGACCGTGGCCCATGTGAAGCCCCGGCCCTGCGAGGTCAGCAGCATCTACCGGGGCCACGAGGTGGCCGCCCACACCCTGACGCATCCCATGCTCCCCGACCTGCCCGACGAGGAGGTCATCCGCCAGGTGGAGGAGGATCGTCTGGCTCTGTCCGACCTGGTGGGCTACGAGGTGAAGGGCATGGCCTACCCCGGCGGCGGGGTGAACTTCGACCAGCGGGTGGCCCGGCTGATCCGTGAGAACACCGGTGTGCGCTACGCCCGCACCACCGTGTCCAGCCACAGCTTCGATATGCAGGAGGATCTGTACTGCTTCCGGCCCACGGTGTACCACCACAAGGAGTGGGCGGAGATGGAGCGCCTTGCCCGGACATTCCTCGACGCCCCGGCGGAAAAGCCCATGCTCCTGTACATCTGGGGCCACGCCTACGAGTTCGACATCCGCAACGACTGGGACGCCTTCGACCGGTTCCTGGCCAGCATCGCCGGGCGGGAGGATGTGTGCTACTGCACCAACAGCGAGGCCTTCGGGGTGTAAGGGACGCAACCGGCCCTGCCCGCCAGCAATCCCATCACAAAAGGCGTGGCGGCTTGTTTCACGCCTTTTGCCGTGGGGGAATCCATGCCGTCCCGGGAGTCTCCCGTCAGCACGCCGTCAGGTCGGCATCCTCCCGGAACCGGGGGGCTTCGACCGGTTCCGGGCCAGCATCGCCGGGCGGGAGGATGTGTACTACTGCACCAACAGCGAGGCCTTCGGGGTGTGACGGAATCAAAAAAAGCGGCTGCTTGCCGCTTTTTTTGAGATCTGCGCTCGTTCACGCGTGCGAAGGCTGACGCACATGTCGTCAACCTTCGATCACAGTCCGCCGACTGCAAATGACTGAACCAAATGAAGGATTTGATTGGCGGAAAAAAAAAGCGGCGCATGGCCGCTTTTTTGTTGCCCTGCTTACTCCATGCCCTCCCACTCGTAATCCTCGTCCTCGATGGCCTTGCGCAGGGTCGCTTCCTCCACGGGGCGAGTCAGGGTCAGCTGCACTGTGCCCGCTTCATGGCTGGCATGGGCCTCGCTCACGCCGTCGATGGCCTCCAGCGCGGCCTTCACCGTGGCCTCACAGTGGCCGCACATCATGCCCTTCACATGGAGGGTGCAGTGCAGGGACTTGTCCTCCGGGGCGGATACCTTCTGCAGCTCCACCGGGCGGATGCGCCGGTCGCGCCTGCCGTCATGGAGGCGGCACAGGTTCAGCCGCAGGGCGTTGGACACCACGCAGAAGCTGGACAGGCTCATGGCCGCCGCAGCGAACATGGGGTTCAGCTTCCAGCCCAGCAGCGGAATCAGCACGCCCGCCGCCAGGGGAATGCCGATCACGTTGTAGATGAAGGCCCAGAACAGGTTCTCGTGGATGTTGCGCAGCGTGGCCCGGGACAGGCGGATGGCCGCCGCCGCATCCGACAGGCGGCTGTTCATCAGCACCACGTCCGCCGCGTCGATGGCAATATCCGTGCCCGCACCGATGGCAATGCCCACGTCCGCCCGGGTCAGGGCAGGCGCGTCGTTGATGCCGTCGCCCACCATGGCCACACGGCCCTGCTTCTTCAGCCGCCGGATCACCGCTTCCTTGCCCTCCGGCAGTACCCCGGCGATCACCTGATCCACCCCTGCCTGACGGCCGATGGTCTCGGCAGTGCGCTGGTTGTCGCCGGTGAGCATCACCACCCGGATGCCCATGTTCTTCATCTCCTGCACGGCCCGGGGGCTGTCCTCCTTGATGGCGTCCGCCACGGCAATCACCCCCAGCAGCCTGCCGCCCAGGGCGAAGAGCAGCGGCGTTTTGCCGCCCTCCGCCAGCCTCTCCGTCGCCTGGCGCACGGTGTCGGGTACCTGCGTCTCCCCGCTCATGAAGCGAAGGCTCCCGCCCAGCAGACTTTCCCCGTGGAGCGTGGCGGTCAGGCCGTGACCGGGCAGGGCGCGGAAGTCCTCCACCGGCTCAGCCTGCAGCTTCTGCTCCGCAGCGCAGGCCACCACCGCCCGGGCCAGGGGATGCTCCGAGCGATTCTCGAGGGCATGGGCGGCGCGCAGCAGCGCGTCCTCCGTCACGCCCTCCGCCGGGAGGATGTCCGTCACCACCGGCTGGCCGGAGGTGATGGTGCCGGTCTTGTCCAGGGCGGCGATTTGCGTCCTGCCCGCCGCCTCCAGGGAGGCTGCCGTCTTGAACAGGATGCCGTTGCGCGCGCCCAGGCCGTTGCCCACCATGATGGCCACGGGGGTAGCCAGCCCCAGGGCGCAGGGGCAGGAGATCACCAGCACGGAAATGGCCCGGGCCAGGGCGTTGCCGAAGGTCTCGCCGCACAGGAGCCACGCCGCCAGGGTGACCAGGGCAATCCCGATCACCGCCGGGACGAACACGCCGCTGACCCTGTCCGCCACCTTGGCAATGGGGGCCTTGGTGGCCGCCGCGTCGCTGACCATGCGGATGATCTGGCTCAGGGTGGTGTCCTCGCCCACCCGGGAGGCCTCGCAGCGCAGGTACCCGGACTGGTTCACCGTGGCGGCGGATACCCTGTCGCCGGGGGCCTTGTCCACGGGGATGCTCTCGCCGGTGAGGGCAGATTCGTTCACCGCGCTGCTGCCCTCCCGCACCACGCCGTCCACGGGGATGCTCTCGCCGGGCCGCACCACGAACACGTCCCCCACCCGCACATCCTCAATGGGCACGGTAACCTCCGCGCCGTCGCGAAGGAGCGTGGCGGTCTTCGGGGCCAGCTTCATCAGGGACTTGAGAGCATCGGTGGTCTTACCCTTGCTGCGGGCCTCCAGCATCTTGCCCACGGTGATCAGCGTGAGGATCATCGCTGCCGATTCAAAGTAGAACTCATGCAGGTAATGGGCGGCGTGCATGGGGCTGCCCGTCATGGCGAACAGCGCCCACAGGCTGTACAGGAAGGACGCGCTGGCCCCCAGAGCCACCAGGGTGTCCATGTTGGGGGAACGGTGCCACAGGCTTTTGAAGCCGCTGATGAAGAACTTCTGGTTGATGACAATGATGATCCCCGTCAGTGTCATTTCTACCAGGCCGATGGCCACGTAGTTCTCATTGAACCAGGCGGGCATGGGCCAGCCGGCCATCACATGGCCCATGGACACGTACATCAGCACCGCCAGAAAGCCCAGCGACCACCACAGCCTCCGTTTGAGGGCCGGGGTTTCGTGGTCGGCCAGCGCGTCCTCATCGGCGGAGGCAGCGGCCTTTACGCCTGCCGCGCCCTTCACCGACGCGCCGTAGCCCGCATCCTGCACCGCACGGATGATCGCGCTGTCCTCCGCCGTGCCCTCCACGCCCATCTGGTTGGTCAGCAGACTGACGGAGACCTCCGTCACCCCGGGCACCTGGCGCACGGCCTTTTCCACCCGGGCCACACAGGCCGCGCAGGACATGCCCGTCACATGATACTGCTTCATGGGAATCCTCCTCCTTGTATGCTCAGCGCATCAGCTTGTGCAGGGTATCCAGCAGCTCGTCCACCGTTTCCTCCCGGCCTTCGCGGATATCCTGGGTGACGCAGGTGCGGATGTGGCTGGACAGCAGCTCCCGGTTGAAGGCGTTCAGCGCGGCGGCAGCGGCAGCGGACTGGGTGAGGATATCCGGGCAGTAGGCTTCCTTCTCCACCATGCCGCGGATGCCGCGAATCTGCCCCTCGATGCGGCTGAGCCGGTTCAACAGCCGCCGGACTTCCCCTTCGTCCCGATGCTTGGAGCGGTGACATGCCGCGCAGTCGTGCTTGCACTCCATGAATGCGTCCTCCTTGATGCATTATACCCCCGCAGGGTATATTGATTATATACCCCTGCAGGGTATTTGTCAATCAATACTGAACGCATGTGCAGGAGCCAGCAGGAAAATCATGTCCCAATGGCGAAATGAATAATCCAACTGAGCCACCCTTCATGCAACGTCCATCACTTCGGAAGAAATGAGGTTGATCATCATGCCTCGTCATCCACGCATGGTCATGGAATATCGCGCCTACGACCTGCCGCCCCACTTCCCCGTCCTTGTGCTGACAGGCGAGGAGTGGCGCATCTCCGACGTACCCTCGGGCGTGCTGCACTTTCACAACTGCCTGGAGATCGGCCTGTGCCATACCGACGCGGGGTATATGGAATTTCATGACGGCCGCTGCCCCTTCCAGGCAGGCGATATCAGCGTCGTCACCGGGGACATGCCCCACACCACCTGCTCCGCGTCCGGGACGGCCAGCCGCTGGAGCTACATCTTTATGGATGTGCAGGAGCTGATTCGTCCGCTGCTGCCCATGGAGGCCATTCCCAACAGCGCGGTGCTGCAGACCCTTTTGTACAACAATCACATGCTGCTGCGGGCCAGGGAGTATCCTGAGCTCCGGGCCATTCTGGAAACCCTGCTGGCGGAGGCTGCACAGAAGAAGCCCGGCTATGAGACCAGCATCCGCGCGCTGATGCTCTCCGTACTGATTATGCTCAGCCGGGACAGCGCCGTAGTCTCCCCCCAGCAGGACGCCATGCCCATCGCTCCGGCCATCAAGCACATCAACGAGCATTACATGGAGGATTTCTCCATTGGCGAGCTGGCATCCCTGTGCCACCTGTCTCCCAGCCACTTCCGCCGGGTTTTCCGGGAGATCATGGGGGTCGGGCCCCTGGAGCACCTGAACCGCACCCGCATCCTGAAGGCCTGCTCGCTGCTGCGGCTGAGCGATGCGTCGGTCATGTCCATCTGCGGGGCGGTGGGGTTCACCTCCCTGAGCAGCTTCAACCGGCACTTCGTGGCCACCACCGGCTCATCCCCCACGGAATGGCGGCGCAACATGAACGCCCTGCAGCCCGTCACCGTGCACAAGTACGCCGGGTGGCTGGTGCCGCCCAAGGATCCGTAACCCCGACAGAGAAAGCCCCTGCTCCCGCAAGATACGGGAACAGGGGCTCTTTTCAGGCCTGGGAAGGGGAACTCGTCAGTCGGCGGGAGCGACGGCCTGCTTCAGCGTCTCCCAGCCCTCGGGATCGTCGATCACACTGAAGACCTCCACCTCACCGCTGGCCATGGTGGTGTACAGGCTGGCGATGGCGTCGGTGATGTCCTGGTTGGTCATGGCCGCGAACTGCTCGTTGTCCGCATAGCCGATGAAGCCCTCGGCCAGGCCCACCAGCGGATAGGTGCCGCCGGGGAATTCACCCGCCAGCAGCGCAGAAAAGGTCGCGTCGATGGCCGCAGGATAGTCGGCAAAGAAGGAGGTGACGATGGTCGCAGCCTCCTCAGGATCAGCGATGGTCTTGGACTGGTCGCAGTCCACGCCGAAGGCATAGCGGTCGGCTTCCTTGGCGGCGGTGAACACGCCCGCGCCCGCGCCGCCGGCCACCTGCCAGATCACGTCCACGCCCGCGTCATACATGGCCATGGCCTGCTTGGCCACCGCGGGCGCCAGGTCGGGCAGGAAGTCGCCGGCGTAGTCGATGTACACGGTCACGCCGTTGTCACGGCACACCTGGCAGAAGCTGCCGATGTACTCGTTCAGGCCGGGGAAGTTCACGCCCACGATCACGCCGACCTTCTTGTCAGGGTTGGCCTTGGGCATGCTGCTGGTAGTCACCTGGCAGGCCACGTAACCGGCCAGATAGCCCAGGTCCTTGTTCTTGTAGCGCAGGCCGTAGACGTTGCTCAGGGGATTCTCCTGCAGCGCCTGGGGAACATCCTGCATGTCCACGCTAAAGAACAGCTGCTCGGGGTAATTGGTGGCCGCGTCCACCAGGGCCGCGTTGCACTCCGCGCCGCAGGTGACGATCAGGTCGTACTTGCCGCCCTCGCAGGCCTCGGTGAAGAAGGGCTTGTAGGTCTCCAGCTCATACTCGGCGGACGCCTTGTCCATGGGAATGGAACCCATGGCGATAGCCTCGGTGGTGGTGCCGGGGTACTTCTCCTCCAGGGTCTTCACGCCTGCGGCGGCTGCGGCAAAGTAGCTGCCGTCGCCCAGGGAGGGCACCAGGATCAGCACGTTCATGCTGCTGTCCGCACCCTCGGCGAAGACGCAGGTCATGGAGCAGAGCATGGCCAGGGTCAGAAGAAAGGCTGCCAGTTTTTTCATGTTCATGACTTCCTTTCTTTTGGGTTGAATGCCGGATAGGATACTTCTCATTGTAGCATAAATAGCCTGCTATGGAAGGTATTTTCTTCCTGCTTTCCAAATAATGTCTGTTTCAGACATAACCGCCTGCCCTCTTGCGAAGGCAGGCGGTTTCTTCATGCTGCTTACAGCTGGATCATCCGGGTTTCCATCGGATTCAGGGTCACGTCCAGGCTGCCGCCGGGCAGGGAGATGGTCGCGCTGACGGGCTCCTCGCTGTTGTTGATGGCAACGAGGGTTCTGTCGGCGGGATAGTAGGCCGCCTCCACCAGCGCGCTGTCGGAGACATACTCCGCCTTCGCGCCGCTGAGGTACATCAGCAGCTCCAGCAGCATCCGGTTGCTCTCCGGGCCCTCGCGGAAGCTGCTCAGGTACGCGGCCTTGCCCTTGCCGAAGGGATGCACGGTCATCACGGGCGTGCCGTCCTTCTCGGCCAGCACCGCAGCCTTGCCGTCGGTCAGGTACAGGTTGGGGTTGGGTGCCAGGGCGGCGGCGTTCACCGTCACCGGCGCGGAGGTATCCACATCATACTGCCAGCGGCCGTGGCACACCCGGGCGCCGGTGTCCTCGTCGATGCCCAGCACATGGGCCAGACGGAAGTAGGTGCTGTAGCCGCCCACGGCGGAGGGCTCGCCCACGCCGATGAAGCTGCCGCCCTCATGGACGAACTTCGTCACGGCCTCCACCAGCCGGTCGGACTTCCACGCGTCGCCGCCGCTCCAGGCGTCGCCGGCGCGGCCCGCGTTGATCACCACGTCCACATCGTCCAGCGCGCCGTTTTCCACATCCTCGAAGGACACGAACTTCACGTCCACCGGCAGGCCGGACAGGGCCTCGTTGATGTGGATCAGGTTGTGCTTGTCCGTCTCATGGAAGTGGCCGGACAGCGTCCAGGCCCGCAGCTCGCCCCAGGTGTGCATCACCGCCACCCGGCAGGGCAGGGTGTAGGGCGCACCGTGGCGGTGCATCTCCACAATACGGCGGAACTCGATGGCCATGTTCTCGATGGTGTCGTTGAACTCAGGGAAATCGAGGGTAAGGTGCAGGTAGCCGCCCAGGCCGATGCGGTCCACCGGCTGGCGCAGCAGCGCGCGGCGGACGTGCTTCCAGTACTGCAGGGCGTCCCGGGCGGGATTGCCGCCGGGGGAGAAGGTGGGCGCGCCGCCCAGCCCCACCGGGAACAGGTAGGGGTGGAAGCGCAGCTCATGCACGGGCACCTTGGCATTGGCGCACAGCCGGCACTCGAAGCCGGAGAACACGCACTTGATCAGCCCGTCGAAGCCCACATGCTGGAACCGGGGGCCGTTGGGTTCCAGGCCCACCCAGCTGTCGTCGTAGAAAACGTAGGCTTCCTTGCCATGCTTGTGGATGATGTCCACCAGCTCCTTGGCCTTTTCCGCCACGAAGTCCTGGATGAACTCCATGTAGTCCCGCTTGTGGGCGGTGGGGGGCATGTGGGTCACCTGGAACTTGCCGCCGTTGACGAAGTCCTCCGCCGTCAGGGCGTAGCCGTACTTTTCCTCGAAGGTCCGCAAAGCCGCGGGGCTGACGGTGAAGTCATAGCTGGCCCAGTCGGTGAAGCGGTTGCGCAGGCGGTCGTCGGAGCCCCAGATCCACACAAAGTTGTAGAACAGGCTGGTCAGGCGGATCACGTTGGTCTGGGGATTGGCCACGCACCATTGCTCCATCCAGTCCTTGAGGTACGCCCACGCCGCCGGATGCCGGGGATCCAGCTGCCGCAGATGCTCGCTGGTCCAGGAGTTGGTGGTGTGGTTGTACATGTTGATCTCTTCCCAGATGCGCCAGGCCAGGAAGGACACGGTATACTGGTGCCAGGGCGCCGCGCCGGTGATGGTGACCTTGCCGTCGGCGTAGTTCCACTGCCCGCGGGGCACCTCCGTGCCGCTGGTGCGGTCGTAGACCTGATAGTAGGCCAGGGCGTCGGGGCCGTCGTTGAGGACGAACTGCTCGTCGAAGTAGCCGTCCATCAGGCCGATGGTGAGGGTGTCGCCCTCAGCGGTCACCGGATCGGTGATGAGGAAGGACTGCTGCTGGGCGTCGGGATGGGCCGCAGCGAACTCGTTGTGCTGGCGGATGATGCAGATGGTGGAATAAATGCGGTAGCCCGCGTCGGTGATCTCGCTGGAGAGCTTGGTGCCGTCGCTGTCACGGATCACGTCCGCGCCCCACTTCTTCGCCAGCTCCAGCGTCAGCTGCTCATAGCCCGCCTCGCCCGGCAGGGTAAAGCCGCCCTGGCGGTATTTTGCCTCGCTCATGGATCTCACTCCTTACAAATGTTGATAGGCTGGCCCCGGCTTACAGCGCGCCGTCCACCGCCAGCTTGTCGGCCTCCAGCACCGCTGCCAGGAAGGCCAGCGCCAGGCCCTGGCCCCAGCCCTGGGTCCAGCGGCGGGAAATGTTGCGGTAGCCGTCGCGGTCCTTCATCACGGCGGTGCCGGCGGACACGTTCAGCACCCGGCCCTCGGGGCTGATGTTATTGAGGATGCCCTCCACGGCCTTGTTGACGTACTTCAGGTGCAGGGGGTTGCCCTTGATGACCATGGCCGCGGCGATGGCGGCGGAGGCGGACACCTCCTCATAGGACTCGGGATCGTCCAGCAGGGTGCGCCACAGGCCGTCCTCGGTTTGCAGCTTCTTCAGCGCGGACAGCTGCTCCGCCAGCGCGCCGGCCACGTCCATGTACTTGGGATACAGGTAGCACTCCGGCAGCACAACGCCCACCTTGCTCATGGTGTAGGCGGCCCAGGCATTGGCGCGGCCCCAGTAGAAGCCGGACATGTGATCCTTGGTGATGTTGTTGTAGCCGTGGTACCACAGACCGGTCTTCTTGTCCTGCAGGTACTCGATGTGCCAGTAGTACTGGTTCAGCGCGTCGTCAATCAGCTCCGCGTCGCCCCAGGCCACGCCCGCCCGCAGCATGAAGAAGGCCGCCATCATCAGCGTATCGGCCCAGCACTGCTCGGGGAAGTCGTTCTTGGCGGAAACGGTGTGCTGCAGCACGTTGTCGCCGAAGCGCAGGGCCTCGTGGCGCAGGTAGTTGATCTTCTCCTCGGCAATCTTCTTGTACCGCTCGTCCCCGTACTTCTCATGCAGGGACAGCAGGCAGTGGCCCATGGAGCAGGTGTTCACCGTCCAGTGGGGCAGCCCCAGCTCGATGTACTCGTCCACCCGGGCCTTGACCATTTCGATGTACTTGTCGTCGCCGGTGACGCGGGAGGCCTCGCACATGCCGAAGTACGCCACGCCGCAGGGCCAGTCCCAGGGCATGTCCATGTTCATGGTCTGCTCTGCCACCGCATCGATGGCGCTGAGCACCCGCTGCTTGTCATAAATGATGCCTGCCATTGTCTTATCCCTCCACACTTTTTTGTATACGCTTCGCGCCGGCCACGGGGGGCGGGCGGGCTGTTTGGAGTTTCTGGTATCTATCCAGCCTGATCATACCAAATTTCTACAGCATCTTCTATGCGTTCCCGTGCGAAAACTGTGCTGTTTCGCGCATAATACGACCCGAAAGAGGCTGCTTCACGGCGATTTCCCTTGCCCCGGGCGGGAAAAGTGCTATAATGGAGGCAGATTATCAACATCGTCCCCCACGGGATGAAAGGAGCCTTCGAGCATGATTTTTCAGAACATTGATTTTCACAACGTGGCCGACATGACCCCCGCCGGGGACGGCTGGCTGATGTGGCGGCTGCCCCAGGACGTCCGCGCCCGGACCAACGAGGGCCTGCGGGATCGCGTCTGCCACTTCAACACCGGGGTGGAGCTGCGCTTCCGCATCCGTGGCGAGGGCGTCACCCTGATCCTGAAGAGCGAGCCGGAGGCCGAGGCCCAGGTGGCCCACATCTATTACGGCAGCATCCAGGGCGGATGGGAGAACTCCGCCCGGGTCATCGGCACCGCCCCTACCCGGGTGCATATCCCCGCCCCGAAGAACCTGCCGGAGCTGCGCCGCATCAGCGAAAACGCCCACCTGCCCTTCGACCCTTCGCTGGTGCGCCTGGTGCTGCCCTACGGCACCTGCGTGTACCTGGGCTGCGAGGGCGAGGTGGAGCCTCCCCGCCCCGGCGATACCCCCGCGCGCACCTACCTGGCCTACGGCTCATCCATCACCCACGGCAGTCTGGCCCTGGGCGCGCCCCACACCTACCCCTTCCGCATCAGCCAGCTGCTGGGCTGCGACTACCTGAACCTGGGCTTTGCAGGCACCGCCCACGCAGAGGAGGTTGTAGCCCGGCACATCGTGGGCCGCAGGGACTGGGACTTTGCCTCGGTGGAGCTGGGCATCAACATGCTGGACTTCCCCGAGGAGGAATTCGAGGCCCGCATCGACCGCTTCACTGCCATCCTTGCTGAGGATCCCCGGCCCGTCTTTGCCACCAGTATCTTCCATTTTAATGGCGACAAGCAGGAGAAGGGGCAGCGCTTCCGGGAGATCGTCCGGCGCTATGCCGGGGAGCGGCTGATTTTCACCGAGGGTCTGGCTCTTATGGACAACCCGGCCTTCATCGCCCAGGATCTGGTGCATCCCTCCCTGGAGGGCATCGAGCAGATCGCCCGCCGGTGGAGCGCCGTCATGGCCGACCGTCTGCCCCGGTAAGCAGGAGCAGCCCGGATACCCGCAAAGGCCCGGATCCATGCCGATCCGGGCCTTTGCATACCCTTCCGTCAGTCGGTCAGGGTGAACTTCAGCACATAGTCGGGGGTGGACGGCAGGATCACCGTCTGTATGCCCTCCCGGTCCAGGGACAGGAACAGATCCTCCGGGTAGGGATCCGTCACCCAGCCGGCGGCTGCATAGGCCTGCGCACCGTCGGCCACCCGTCGGATGTCCTTCGCACGGCCCCGCAGCCCGGGGATGCACACCGCGCCCAGGGGCTGCTCCAGAATGTGGGCGTAGATCGTGCTGCCCCGGCGGGTCAGGCGTCCCCAGTCGGGCTTGGGTATGTCCGCCGCGCCGCAGCCGTAGATGCTCTCGCCGTTGAGGGCCATCCAGTCACCCACCTCGCGCAGGATGCTTTGCTGGCGGGCGGGGATGTTGCCCTTGGCGTCCGGGGACACGTTGAGGATCAGGTTGCCGTCCTTGCTGACGCACTCCACCAGCTTGCGGACGATCACGTCGGCAGACTTGTACTCCTGATCCGCCGCACAGTAGCCCCAGTTGTTGTTCATGGTGGCGCAGCACTCCCAGGGAACCTTCCGGCCCGAGGGCGTGCGCAGCCCCTGGGCAGGGATGATCTGCTCGGGGCAGGTGAAGTCGCCGGAAATCTCGGAGGGGTCGTCGGTGAGCAGGGAGCCGTAGCTGCTGCCGCTGGATTCCAGGCGGCTGTTGAGGATGATGTCCGGCTGCAGCTGCCGGGCCATGCGGGTCAGCTCCGTGGCCCGCCAGGCCTCGCCGGTCTTGTCGTCATAGGAGAAGTCCAGCCACATCAGGTCGATCTTGCCGTAATTCGTCAGCAGCTCCCGTACCTGGCCGTGCATGTAATCCAGATACCGGCTGAAGTCCGCGCCGTCCCGGGCATGGGGATGGTTGCGCATGGGATGGTTGCGATCCAGGGTGAAATCCGGGTGATGCCAGTCCAGCAGGGAGTAGTACAGCCCCACCTTCAGCCCCTCGGCCCGGAAGGCCTCCACGTACTCCCCCACCAGATCCCGCCCGCAGGGGGTGTTGGTGGACTTGAAGTCCGTCAGCTTGCTGTCGAACAAGCAGAAGCCATCGTGATGCTTGGCAGTGAGCACCGCATACTTCATCCCCGCCTGACGGCAGATTTTCGCCCACTACGCCGGGCGGTAGTCAATGGGATTGAACTCATGCATCAGCGGTTCGTAGTCCGCCTCGGGAATTTCCTCCTGCTGGCGCACCCACTCGCCCCGGGCGGGAATGGCGTACAGTCCCCAGTGAATGAACATGCCGAAGCGGGCCTCCCGGAACCACCGGATCCGCTCCTCCCTGGCTTGCTGGTCCTTCATGCGTATATCGCTCCGTTTCCTGTCTTTTGCCGCAGCGCGCGGCTCGCTGCCTCCATTATAGGCCTTTCCCGTCATCCGCGCAAGAGCGCAGGGCGCATGAATTCGCCCGGGCGCGATGAATGCGTCCGGGCATGCTTGCGGTATCTCAGGTGTCGGCGGTGCAGCAGGCGAAGTCATAGTCAATATAGTTGGCAATGAACCGCGCCCTGAGGCTCCTGGTTCCGCAGATGCTGCCGGTGGCGGTGGTCACGTCCAGGCTTTGCGGCAAAACAAACTTGATGCACCGCACGGTCACGTTGGCGCAGGATGCCTGCGTGTGGGCAGGCACCGTCACCATCTTCAGGCCCCGCTGATGCTCCAGGCCTGCGTCGTCCACCTCGGTGAGGATCGCCGCCAGGGCCACCCGCCGGTTGGGGCAGACATTTTGAAGCGTCACGCTCAGCTGTAGGATCCGGCCCAGGGATTCCAGGGCCAGCGCGCCCGCGTCGAATTCCACCGTGTCCTCGCAGCCGCCGATGGTCACATTGACCGGCGTGGGGCAGCGCTCCGGCAGGACGCTGATGCCGCAGTTCACCGCGATCTCCGGTGAGGGGAAGTCCGCCGTGTTGTCCTCGTTGTCGCTGTAATCAATCTCCGCGTTGACCTCCAGCGTGCCGGAGCAGCTGCCCGCGTGCTGCACGGTGAAGGTCAGGGACGCACCCTCGCTGGCGCTCACGCCCAGCTCGGCAATGCGCCAGCGCAGGGTTGTGGTGTCGATCAGCGTGGCGGTGCCCTTGGTGGGCGCGTCCACGGAGGTGATGCGGAAGCAGGGGTTGATATGGTCGGTGATTTCAATACCCGTGGCGCCGGGCTTGGTGATATTCTTCGCCAGATCCTCGAAGAGATCCTTCAGCTCCTCATCATTGGGGGTGATGGCCACGTAGGAGGAGGCAGGCTTGGAGGCCCAGTCCTCCAGCGCGTCCTCGTCCACGCCGCCGTTGCCGCTCAGGCCGATGACATAGATGGTCACGCCCTGGGCCCGGGCCGCAGCCGCAACGGGGCTGGGATCCACGCCCTCGGTGGTGTTGCCGTCGGTGAACATGACCATGACCTTCCGGTTCAGGGACACGGGGCTGAAAAGCTGCATGGCTTTGGTGAAGGCGTCGGCATGGTTGGTACGGTCCCCGGCATCCAGGGCGTCCACCGCGTCCTTCAGGGTCTGGACGGAGGTGATGAGCGCGGTATCCTGGGTGGCAGTGTCGGAGAAGCTCACCACGCCGATGCGGCTGCCGGAACCGATCTGCCCAATGCCGCCGCCGGTGGCTTCATCAATAATGTCGATGAAGGCGTTCGCGCCGGCCTTGAGGTTGGCCAGGGGACTGCCCGCCATGCTGCGGGAGCGATCCAGGATCAGCACAATGTCCACAGGGTTGGCGGTAATATCGGGCTCCGCCGTCAGCGCGAGGGTCACCTGAAAGGACTCGCCGCAGCTGATGGCGGTTTCGCTCAGGGTTTTGTTGGCAAGGGTTACGCCCATGTTTGGTTCCTTCCCTTCCGGCCCCATGCGCGGGGCCTGACTCATCCTATGCGGAGAGCGGGCAGCCGGTTCCCCGGGGACTTTGGGCGTTCATTTGCGCCCCCGCCCTTGCGCCGGGGCGGCAAAGCGTGTACAATGGAGAGCAGGACGGACGCTGCCAATCCATATTCATAGATACAGAAAGGATGACGCTTGTGATGAAGCTGTCCAACGATGCATCTCGCCTGCTGCCCGGCACGGTGATGGAGGCTGATACCCTGCTGCTGCCCGCTGCGGGCGGCGGCATCTCCCTGCCGGAGGTGGCCGCGGATCCCCGGCGGTACCTGACCTTTTCCCTGACGGTCATGGAGGAGCACTCCATGGCCTTTGAGCTGCGGGTATACGGTGAGGAGCCCGATGCCCGGGTGGTCATCCGCTTCGGGCTGATGCCCCGCTATGCCACCCCTGTCACCATCGATCTGAACTGGCTGGACGGACATATTCTCTTCCCCGGCCATACTCCGGGCGAGCTGAAGGTGGTGTGCCATGGCTCCCGCATTGCCCGGGAGGACATCCGCCGGGCGGAGCTGGTCAGCGTCCGCGCCTTCCATGACGTGCACGTGCGCCTCACCGACCTGGCCCTGTCGAACGAGCCCCTGCCCATGACCGAAGCGCCCCATACGCCCCTCATTGACGAGATGGGCCAGTACATGCCCAAGACCTGGCCTGGCAAGGCGGAGAGCCCCGCCGCACTGTCGGCGTTCCTGCGGAGCCAGGCCGCGCTGCCCAATGCCTATCCCTTCGACAGCTGGACGGCCTGGGGCGGCTGCGCCGGCATGCCCCTTCAACCCGGTACGGGCTACTTCAGCCGCTGCTTCCATGACGGTCGCTGGTACCTGACCGACCCGGAGGGCTGCGCGTTCTTCAGCATGGGGCCGGACTGCACCGTAGTGCGCTGCGACGCCCGGGTAGACGGCATGGAAGGGCTGCTCAGCTGGCTGCCCGATGAAAGCGACCCCGCCTGGCAGCCCATGTTCGCCTCCATGCGCAAGGGCTTCGGGGAAATCGACCGGGGCGAGGGGAAGATGTTCTCCTTCGAGCGGGCGAACCTGTACCGGGCCTTTGGCGAGGGCTGGGAGGAAGCCTGGCGGGGCATGATCGTCAGCCAGCTGAAGCAGGCGGGCATGAACACCCTGGGCAACTGGTCGGACGAGACGCTCTTCGGCCGTATGCCCTACGTGACCAGCCTGCCCCGATTCCCCGGCACGGCCCACATGATCTTCCGGGACTTCCCGGACGTGCTGTCCCCCGAGTATGCCGAGGACGCGCGCACCTGCGCCCAGGCCCTTGCCGATCGCCGGGACGACCCCTGGATGATCGGCTACTTCCTGCGCAACGAGCCGGGCTGGGCCTTCGTGGACAACCTGATCATCGCCGACGAGGTGCTGCGCGACCCTGCCGACACCTGCTGCAAGCAGGCGCTGATCGCCTGGCTCCGGGAGCGCTACGGGAACATTGCCGCCCTTGACGCAGCCTGGGGCGTTACGCTTGATTCCTTCGAGCAGCTGCGCGAGCCGGTGGAGAAGGCCTCCGCCTGGTCGGAGACAGCGAAACGTGACCTGCGGGTCTTCTCGGAGAAGCTGATCCGCGCCTATGTGGCGATTCCCGCTGCCGCCTGCCGGGCGGTGGATCCCCACCACATGATCCTGGGCATGCGCTGGGCCTGGATTTCCGATCCCGTGCTGGCGGCAGGCTGGGAGTGCTTCGACGTGTTCTCCATCAACTGCTACGCGGTGGATCCCACCGAGGCCATCGAGCATGTGCGTCAGCTGGGGGTGAACCTGCCGGTGATGATCGGCGAGTTCCACTTCGGCGCGCTGGACGCGGGCCCCACCGCCACGGGCCTGGAGGCCGTTGCCTCCCAGGAGGAGCGGGGCGTGGCCTACCGCTACTACTGCGAGCACGCGGCGGCGCATCCCTTCGGCGTGGGCTGCCACTACTTCCAGTGCTACGACCAGTTCGCCCTGGGCCGCTTTGACGGGGAGAACTACAATATCGGCCTGTTCGACATCTGCCTGCAGCCCTACGCCGCCATGATGGACGCGGTGAAAGCCTGCAGCCGGAGCATCTACGAGGTGAAGGCAGGCCGCCAAGCGCCCACCGTCCGCAAGCCCGTCAGCCTGCCCATGATCGCGTACTGACGTCGGGTTCACGCAAAACAGACCAGGGTTTGTTTTGTTCTGCGAACAGATATCGTCTGATATCGCCGCTCTGCAAAACCGACTCTGGTCTGAATCATTTGCAGCGGACCGTCGTTCCTTTTTCCGACCGCCTTGTGACCCCGGTCGGTTTTCCTTCAGCTTGACAAAGCAGGCAGAATGATGTAGGATGCTATCAACATCTGCGTTTGTGGAAAGGAGGCGCCCTCGTGCCCAAAAAGAACGTTACAATCTATGACATTGCCAGGGAAGCGGGCGTTTCCCCGGCCACCGTGTCGCGGATTCTGACGGACAGCACCTCCGTGCGCAAGGAGAAGCGCGACCGCGTCAACGAGCTGATCCGCAAGTACAACTACCGCCCCAACGCCATGGCCCGGGCCCTGACCGAGACCCGCAGCCGGGTCATCGGCATGGTGATGGCGGATATCAGCAACCCTTATTACAACAGCGTTTTCTCCGCCTGCACCAACGAGGCCTTCGCCCGCGGGTACATGACCATGCTGTTCAACACCCTGTCCCGGCCGGACATGGAGCAGGCCGCCCTGACCAAGCTGCTGGAGCAGCGGGTGGACGCCATCATCATCTGCGGCGGGCGCATCGACCTGGTGGAGCAGGATCCTGCCTTCACCCAGCTTCTGGAAACCACCCTGGCCACCACCCCCGTGGTGGTGGGCTCCCGCAGCCCGGATGAGCGGATCTGCGGCGTGGCGGTGGATCATGAGACCTCCGTGGACCTGGCGATGGACTATCTCATCGGCCTTGGGCACCGGGACATCGGCTTCATCTACACAGGGCAGCAGTACTACGGCACCCAGCAGCGCCTGGCCCACTTCCGCCTGAAAATGGCCCAGGCAGGCCTGCCCGTGCGGGAGGAGTGGCTGATTCCCGTGCCGCATTATGACAGCCAGTCCGGCATGGAGGGCGTGCGCAGGCTGATGCAGCTGCCCCATCTGCCCACGGCCCTGCTGGGCATCAACGACCTGGTGTCCGTAGGCATCCTGCAGGAGCTGCTGGCCCAGGGGCTGCGGGTACCGGAGGACATTTCCCTCATCGGCTTCGACAATACCTTCATCACCTCCATCACCACGCCGAAGCTGACGGCCATCCATTATGATTACTCCGAATACGCCCGCCTGCTGGTGGACGCGGCCATCGCCGCCATTGAGGGACGGCGGCTCCCACGCAACCAGCTGCTCCCCACCGAGCTGGCCGTTCACCGTTCCTGCGTCTCCCCCTCACGTCCCTGACACAGACACATCCCTTGCCTGCAAGGCTGCGCGCCGAAGTTCTTCGGCAGCGCGGCTTTTTTCATTTCTACCAGATATGACATTGACAAATACCCCCCCCGGTATGCTATACTCGCCATATGAAATGGGTTTCAAATTGACATTTTGCACAGACAGTAAGGTTTTCTTCTCCGGATAGCATATTGCTGTTGCCTGCGTTCGTTTTTTTTGAAATCCACGTTTCACATTGTCGCTAAGAAAGGTGGCGGGGTACTTTGGTCAAGTCAAAGCAAAAGGCAGCCCCTACTCTGGAAGGGTACAAGAAGCCCAGCATCCTTCGGCTGATCGTTCAGAATCGTACGCTGATCCTCATGTGCGTCCCGGCGATCGTCTTCTTCTTTGTATTCTCCTACATGCCCATGCCCGGGGCGTATATCGCTTTCACCAATTTCCAGTACAACAAGGGCATTTGGCACAGCCCCTTCGTTGGCCTGAACAACTTCAAGTTCCTGTTCTCCTCCGGCCAGCTGACGCTGCTGCTGCGCAACACCATCCTGTACAATCTGGCCTTCATCGTCCTGGGCAACGTGCTGCAGCTGACCTTCGCCATCCTGCTGAACGAAGTCCGTTCCGCCGGGTTCAAGAAGACCTCCCAGTCCCTGATGTTCCTGCCCTACTTCATCTCGGACGTTCTGGTCTCCCTGCTGGTGTACAACCTGCTGAACTATGACTACGGCTTCATCTCCAACCTGGTGCGCTCCCTGGGCGGCGAGATGCCCAAGGTGTACCAGATGGCCGGCGCCTGGCCCTTCATCATCATCCTGGTGAACCTGTGGAAGGGCACCGGCTACGGTACGGTGGTTTACTTCGCGGCCATCACGGGCATGGATTCCTCCATGCTGGAGGCTGCCCAGATCGACGGCGCCAACGGCTTCCAGCGCATCCGCTACATCATCCTGCCCACGCTGAAGCCCACCGTCATCATCCTGTTCCTGTTCGCCATCGGCGGCATCCTGAAGGGCAACTTCGGCCTGTTCTACAACCTGGTCGGCAACAACTCCATGCTCTTCAACACCACCGATATCATCGAGACCTACGTCTACCGCTCCATGATGAACAGCTTCAACTTCTCCCAGAGCAGCGCTGTGGGTCTGTTCCAGAGCGTGGTCGGCTTCTTCATCGTCATGGCTGCCAACGCCTTCGTGAAGCACCTCGACCCGGATTACGCGCTGTTCTGATCAAGAAGGAAAGGAAGTGTGCCTCATGGCTAAGGATCTTCAGCATCACTCCAACAAGGTTCGCATCGATTCCTCGGACATGATCATCCGCGGCATCACCTACGTGGTGGTCACGCTGTTCAGCATCTGCTGCATCCTGCCCTTCTGGATGATCATCGCCTCCTCGTTCTCCACGGAGGAAGCCATCCGCCGCACGGGCTTCACCCTGTGGCCCAGCGACTCCACCCTCTATGCCTACGAGCTGCTGTTCCGCTCCCCTGACCAGATGATCGGCGCCTACATCGTCACCATCTGCCTGGCAGTGGTTGGCACCGCGGTGGGCCTGTTCATCATCGCCATGACGGGCTACGCGTTGCAGCGCAGGGACTTCCCCTTCCGCAACGGCATCATGTTCTACATCTACTTCACCTCCCTGTTCTCCGCAGGCCTGGTTCCCTTCTATCTGCTGATTGTGCAGACGCTGCACCTGCGCGACTCCTACTGGGCGATCCTGCTGCCGCTGCTGATGAGCCCCTGGCTGATCGTGCTGATGAAGAATTTCGTCAAGGCGATCCCCCACGAGATCACCGAGTCCGGCAAGATCGATGGCGCCGGCGACTTCCGCATCTTCTACGCGCTGATCCTGCCCTCCCTGAAGCCCGCGCTGGCTACCATCGGCCTGTTCCTGGCCCTGGGCTACTGGAACGAGTGGTACTACTCCTCCCTGTTCCTGACCTCCGAGGTGGCCTACCGTCCCCTGCAGTACCACCTGTACAACGTCATCAACAAGGTTGCCAGCCTGCGCAACTCCGTTGCCGGCTCCAACGTGGTGCTGACCGACATCCCCAGCGAGACGCTGAAGATGGCCACCGCCGTCATCGCCACCGGCCCCATCATTCTTCTGTACCCCTTTGTGCAGAAGTACTTCGTCGCCGGCCTGACTGTGGGCGCCGTCAAGGGCTGATGCATTCCCCTTCCCCATTCCCTGTATCGAACGGGCCTGTGCCCGTTTAGATAAAATCATAAGGAGGACACCTGTCATGAAGAAACTGGTTGCTTTGCTGGTTGCCTTGATGATGTTCGCCACCATGCTGCCCGTAATGGCCATGGCTGACAGCGCCATCGACACCTCTGAGCATGTCGTCATCACCTACCTGGTGACCGGCGACCCGCCCACCAACCGCACTGAGGAAGTGCTGGCCAAGATCAACGAGAAGCTGACCGAGAAGGTCAACGCCGAGCTGAAGATCCGCTGGATCGAGTGGACCGACTGGACCACCAAGTACAACCTGGCCCTGGCCACCCAGTCCGGCGACATCGACCTGATCGGCACCGCTACCGACTGGCTGAACGCCTGGCCCAACATCCAGAAGGGCGCCTTCTATCCCCTGTCTGAGGAAATGCTGCAGACCTACGCCCCCAACACCTGGGCTCAGGTGCCTCAGGCGAACTGGGATCTGTGCAAGTACAACGGCGAGATCTATCTGATGCCCGAAGACAACTATGCGCAGTGGACCAACCACGGCTTCATGTACCGTGGCGACTGGGCCCGCGCTGCCGGCCTGGAGAACGGCGTGCATTCCTGGGCCGACCTGGGCGTGTACTTCCAGTACATCAAGGACAACATGCCTGACGTGATCCCGTGGGACGCCAACGGCAACGGCTCCTCCTATGGCCCCCAGATGGCTGGCGGCTGGCAGACCTCCCATACCCCCAACATCTACATCGAGGGCATCGGCGTGGATCTGTTCTACGGCATGTCCAAGGATGACCCCTACACCCTGAGCCGCTACTATCTGGAAGGCGACGAGCTGGTGAACTTCGCCACCGAGATGAAGAAGTGGGCCGACGCCGGCTACTGGCGTACCGACGTGCTGAACTACACCGGCGACGTTGCCGCTGAGATGGAAGAGGGCAAGACCGGCGCCCATCAGCACCACACCCAGACCTGGACCGGCGAGCGCACCACCATGGAAAAGAAGCAGCCCGGCTCTGACCTCGGCTTCTTCTGGTTCGGCGAGGAAATGAACAACGTCGTCGCCCTGAACATCACCCATGGCGCCATGGCCGTGGCCATGACCTCCAAGAACCCCGAGCGCGCCCTGATGGTCTATGACCTGATGCGCAACGATCCCGAAATCTATCGCCTGATGCAGTACGGCATCGAGGGTGACATGTACACCCTGGATGAGAACGGCTACCTCGTGCGTCCCGAAGGCTTCGAGCAGGGCGTTGACGGCGTTGACCTGAACTACTGGTGGGGCCGCAACGACCAGCTGGAGCTGCGCACCGCCGACAAGGACTGGGAAGCCATCGACGCGCTGTACAGCACCTATGACGGCGTGAAGATCAACTATCCCTACGGCAAGGTCGTGTTCGAGCTGAACAACATCCAGATGTACCTGGACAACCTGTCCAACGTGTACAACACCTACATGCCTCGTATCGTGTTCGGCATGATGGATGACCCCGCTGCCTATGTTGCTGAATTCCGTCAGCAGCTGCAGAACGCCGGCATCGAGATCTGCATGACCGAGATTCAGAACCAGATCAACGCTGTGTACGGCAACTAATGCCAGCCTTCTGGCCTTGCTGAAGCAGTAAGCTGACGGGAGGGGATGTCCCAAGAGAAACAGGCTTGATCGCAAGACAGGCGTTTCTCTTGAGGGCCTCCCCTCCTCTTTCATTGCCCGCGGCCTTCAACGTCAGGGCCTTCCAAACAGGACCCTGACCTTGGACGCCGAACAATATCACCTGTGCGTCACGCACACCATGGAGGACATGATGAGCAGCAAGACTAACCTGAACCTGGACTGGCGCTTTCACCTGGGAGACGAGCCCGGCGCGGACTATATGGGCTACAACGACAGCGCCTGGCAGCGGGTCTCCCTCCCCCACGACTGGTCAGTGGCCTATCCCTTTGATCGCCGCAACGCCAGCGGCACCGGCTATCTGCCCGGCGGCACCGGATGGTACCGCAAGCACTTCACCCTGCCTGAGGATATTACAGGCAAGCGGGTGCGCATTACCTTCGGCGGCGTGTACAAGCACGCCCGGGTGTGGATCAACAGCAACTACCTGGGCATGTGGGCCTACGGCTACACGTCCTTCACCTTCGACGTGACGGACTTTATCCGCCCCGGGGACAACGTGGTCTGCGTTCGCGTGGAGCACGAGGAGGTTGCGGACTCCCGCTGGTTCACCGGCAGCGGCATCTATCGGGACGTGACCCTGTCCGTCAGCGACCCCTGCTGCCTGCGCACGGACGGGCTGTTCATCACCACCGATGACGCCACAGAGGAAGTGGCCCACCTGTCCGTCCAGTATGAGACAGAGGGCGGCGACGGCATTGCCCTGACGGTACTGGACAGCGAGGGCCGCGCCGTGGCCCGGGGCGAAGCCGCCGGAGCCTGCGGCACGGCTGTACTGACGGTGGAGCATCCGCAGCTGTGGAGCCCGGACTCCCCCACCCTGTACACCATGCGGGCCGAGGTACTCCGTGACGGCCGCGTGACCGACACCGAGCAGGTGCGCTTCGGCATCCGCACCATTCGCTTCGACGCGGACAAGGGCTTCTTCCTCAACGGCGTGGGCATGAAGTTCAAGGGCGTGTGCGTTCACCATGACACGGGCGCGCTGGGCGCAGCCTCCCCCAAGGAGGTCTGGCGCCGCCGCCTGCTGAAGTTCAAGGCCGCCGGGTGCAATGCACTGCGCACGGCCCACAATCCGCCGGATACCCACCTGCTTGACCTGTGCGACGAGCTGGGCCTGCTGGTGATGGACGAAGCCTTCGACGAGTGGGAGGGCACGAAGAACAAGTGGTGGCAGGGCCACAATGTCTATCCGCCCAAGCGCTACGGCTACGCGGAGGACTTCCCCCAGTGGCACAAGGCTGACCTGGAAAGCATGGTGAAGCGGGATCGCAACCATCCCTGCATCATCCTTTGGTCCATCGGCAATGAGATCGACTACCCCAACGATCCCTACGTGACCCCGCTGTTCCGGGAGGTGCTGGGTAACAACGACGCCAACAAGCCCCTGGCTGAGCGTCTCTACGACGTGCGCAAGCCTGACGCGGGCCGCCTGGCCACCGTGGCCCGGGAGCTGACCGCCATCGTCCATGCCCTGGACACCACCCGCCCGGTCACCAGCGCGCTGTCCTTCCCGGAGCTGTCCACCCGCACCGGCTATGCTGACGAGCTGGATGCTTCCGGCTACAACTACAAGGAGCAGTTCTACGCCGAGGATCACGTGCGCTTCCCGGGCCGTGTCATCTATGGCAGCGAGAACAGCCATGCTCCCGAGGCCTGGTACTTTGTCCGGGACAACGAGTACATCTGCGGCCAGTTCCTGTGGACGGGTGTGGACTTCCTGGGCGAGTGCCACGGCTGGCCCATCCGCATTTCCCAGGCGGGCATGCTGAATCTGGCCGGGTACGAGAAGCCCATGTTCTACCAGCGCAAGGCCCTGTGGACGGATGCGCCCATGGTGCGCATTGCGGTGGGCAGCGGCGATGGGGAGCATCGGGGCCCGTGGCACGAGCGTTTCCGCTGGGCGGGCGAGCCGGGCGAAGCGATGGTGGTCAGCTGCTATACCAACGCGGCGCAGGTGGAGCTGTTCCTCAACGGGGAGTCCCTTGGGGTGAAAGCCATCGGCGCCAACGACGGCTGCCGTGCCAGCTGGGAGGTACCCTATCAGCCCGGCGAATTGCGGGCTGTGGTGGACGGTGCGCAGGATGTGCTGACCAGCACGGATGCGGCGACGTTGCTTCGCCTGGAGGGCGACAGGACGCAACTGCCTGCGGACGGGCAGGCCATCGCCCAGGTGGAAGTGACGCTGCTGGACGACCTGGGCCGCATTGCCGCCGCCCAGGACGAGGAGATCTTCTATCAGATCGTGGGCGACGCGGAGATTCTGGGCATTGAAAACGGCTGCCCGGACGATCTGACCCCCTACGCTCAGCGGAACCGCCGCACCCATGACGGACGGGCGATTGTGTACATTCGCGCGGGCCGCATGGCCGACGAGATCACCCTGCGGGCCTACACCCGCACGGGCCTGCGGGCGGCGTGGACGCTGACGCAGGGCTGACCGGTTCCTGATGGACAATCCTGCTGAATAACAAACTGGTGTGGCGACCTCCGGGCTGCGGAGGATGGCCACACCAGTTTTTTACTGTCGAAGCCGCCCTGCATGTCCCGGTGATTGGCTTATGCTGCGGAGTCCACGGCTGCGGGCGATTTTCATCGGCAGCCGCCGCGCCATGCCGTTGAATCCGTCGGCAGGTCCCGGCAGTTCGCTTTCTTGATGAAATAATATCCTTTAAGCTGAGCGTGTCCCCCCTGCTCCATCGTGTATGCCCAGCGATTCACCGCCTGAATATGAGGGGCATGCCCTGCATGCACTTTCAGTCGCATGACGCTTCCGCTTTGCATACTTTACTGCATACGGTATAATTATACACCATTTATTATGGGAGGGATGATATGGGTATTTTCTTTTTGCTTGTGGTGGCTGTTGCCTGCATCGTGCTTTGGTATGTGATCGCCAGGAAAATGAGCGAAATGGCAGAGGCCAAGGGGCATGATCGCAGAAGTTACTTTCATTGGTGCTTCTGGACCGGCATCTGGGGCTTCCTGATCGTCCTTGCCTTGCCGGACCTGACAGTGCGGGAGCAGAACAAGGAGCTGCTCAAGGCGCTGGAGCGCATGAACACGAATGCTGCGATGCCCAGCGCTGAACAGAAAAACGGCTGGAATCTTCCGTCGTTGTAATGAACACAGAGGAGGTGATAACATGGCGGGTGATTTTTCCACACTGTACCGCCTGCAGGGCGATCAGTATGTTGCCGGCTGCCCCGTTGTGGTTCGGGCAGGGGCGCTGCTCAAGCATGAACCGTCCAAGCAGCTGATCGGGCAGCAAAGCTGGAATCCTTCTCGGCCTAGTCCATCACGGCGGTCGTTGTCCGTCTGATGCTTCACGATGTGCTGGGGCAGACCGTGGGTACCCTGGAGTACCAGTACCTGGATCTGATGGTGGCGCACCATCAGACCTTCGGCGAGCAATCCGCGATTGTCCTTGACAGAGCGGATGTCCGCAGCTTCAATGTGATGGTCTCCCATGTGGCCCTGGCAGATGGCAGCATCTGGAGCAACGGAAACGGGGATAAGGGCGCAGTGCCTCCCTCGGCGCAGCCGCTGAACCTGCCTGAGGAACTGCTCGGGCAATACCGGCGCACGCTGAACGAGCCGCGTCTGACCGGCGTGGTGCAGCCTTTCGGCGACCTGTGGCAGTGCGGCTGCGGATGCTGGAACATGGCGCAGGAAGAGCAATGCTTCCTCTGCCATTGCTCGCGGACCAGCCAGGAGGAGTATGCCCATGCCGATAAGCTCCAGCCGCTGCTGAATGCCTATCAGGCTGAGCAGCAGCAGCGGGAGCGGGTCAGCCGCGCAGCCCGGCGTCAGGAGGCCGAACACGCTGAAGCCGCCAAGGCACGCCAGGAGGAAGCGCTCCGGATTGCCCAGGAGGATCAGGCCCGCAGGAAAAAGCGCCTCCGGCGCAATGCCATCCTGATTGGCGCGGCGGCTGTTGCGCTCGTGGCGGTCATCATGGTGTTCAGCAAGGTCATCATTCCCCGGAACCAGTATAACTACGGCATGCAGGCCTACAACGAGGGCAGGTATGCTGAAGCCTGCGATGCCTTCGCCGCTGCCGGTGATTACAATGGAGCTCACTCGATGTACAGGCGCTCCGCCACCGCGCTTGGCGATCAATACATGGACAACATGCAGTACCGCTATGCTGCCCAGGCGTACGCCGATGCTGATTCGTCCAGTGCGGAGATTGCCAAGGGCTTCCATCAGGCATCCACGGCGAACTGGCTGGATAACTCGCCCTACATCGATGACAAAACCATTGATCTGCCGCGAATGTCTATGCCTATCCGGCCGGCAACAAGACCTACAACCTGATTGGCATTGGCGAGAAACGCTGGGCTGCCAATGACGGTTACACCGATGTGCGTGTGCTGGACGATGGCAAGCTGCTTGTCCTGAAAAAAAGCTCTGACTACGCGCCCTATACCCTCGTGAATACGGAATCGGGTACCGTCCGCTCCCTCTGGCGGATCTCCGCGGTGTACGGCGGAGACTGCGATGCGCTGCTTGTCAAGAATAGCGACGACCTGTACGGCTGGGTGAATTCTTACGGCTCCACCGTGATTGAGTGTCAGTATACCAATGCGTATTCCTTCTCCGAGGGCCTCGCGGCGGTGGAAAAGGATGGCCTGTGGGGGTATATTGACGAAACGGGTGAAACGGTCATTGACTTCCAGTACCCCAAGGCCTCTTCGATGTCCGGCGGATACGCCAGGGTCTACCTGGACAAGCGCTATGTCAAGGTCAACGACCTGTACCAGGAGGTGCCTGCCGGGTACGGCGTCATTGACGCCCAGGGCAACATCTGCATTGAGCCCCAATGGGATGACGTCGTTTTCGACGGCTATGTCCATGAAGGGGTCGTGAAGGTTGTTGTGAAAACAGGTTCATCGTATGGCGACCGGCTTTACGGCCTGATGGGGCTGGACGGTACGGTCAGGCTGGAGCCTGTATGGACGGATATGGGCAAATTTTCTGAAGGCCTGCTGTACGTTCACAAGCTGACGAAGAATCATTATCCCTGTGAACGCGCCGGATATGTGGATGCCTCCGGCAGCATGGTGATCAACCTTGTGGCGATGGGCATCGACGGGGCGTATGATTCCTGTGATGAATTTGAAAACGGTCTGGCCAAGATTACTGCCTGGATCGATAAAGGCGGCCGTTTGAGCCGGAATATTCTTGATAACGTGATCGACAGGGACGGCAATCTGCTGCTGGACTGGCAAGACAGATCCATGTACTGGGTGACCGATGATGTGTTCAAATGGTCTACATACAATGACAGTTCCGTCACCTACTACCGCTATACCGACGGCAAGCTCGTGCAGACAGAGAATCCCCTCACATCGTCCGCCCAGTCGAAATCCGCCTTCATGAAGCAATGGGCTATTGTGTCTGATTTCTCGGAGGAAGGCATTGCCCGTGTCAGCCTGGGCGCGGAAAAAAGCCCCTACGTTGATACCCTAATGTACGCAACGGGCCCCTACGGCTTCATTACCAGGGATGAAACCCTCCTGGTGGAGCCTGTCTATGATGACGCAAAGAGCTTCAGCTGCGGCCTGGCTGCGGTGTGCAAGGATGGCCTGTGGGGCTATCTGAGCACGGACGGCCAGGTAGCCATCACGCTGCAATACACCGATGTGACATCCTTTGACCAGGGCTGCGCTTTTGTTCAGCAGAATGACAGCTGGAGCCTGATCGACACGGCGGGCGGGATTCTCTACCAGGGGTTCTCCCCTGTGGGAGGGTATTCCTTCAACCTTGAGTTCGAGAACGGCCTGGCTGTGGTGGACGTCAAGGGCACGCTGCAGATCATTACCCCTGAGGGAATGCGGGTGTTCTGACGCCGTGATCCCCGACCGGTGTGCGTGGGGCGTTCCTGCGTACACCGCCATCCGGCACCTTGCTGCCGTATGCGGCTCGGGCATTGCCAAGGACGCATCCACCCCTCTGTAACGCCGCAGCAAGGCACATGAACAAGGAATCCCCCGGTCGCGGGGCAGGACGCATGACCATGCGTGTTGTCCCGAAACCGGGGGATTCTTTGACGCTATCCTGGCGGTTTGTCCCATCAGACCGCCACGCCCTGCTCCTTGGCCTGGGTGGTGTACAGGTGGTAGTACAGGCCGCGCTTGGCCATCAGCTCGTCGTGGCTGCCAGCCTCCATGATACCCTTGTTGCCGATGTACAGGATCCGGTCACAGTTCTTGATGGTGGACAGCCGGTGGGCAATGATGAAGCTGGTGCGGCCCTTGAGCATCTCCTGGATGCCCTCCTGCAGGAGCTTCTCGGTCTGGGTGTCAATGGAGGAGGTAGCCTCGTCCAGGATGAGGATCCTCGGGTCGCTCAGCAGCGTGCGGGCGAAGGCCACCAGCTGCTTCTGACCCTGGGAGAGGTTGCCGCCCCGCTCGTTGACGGGGGTTTGGTAGCCGCCGCGCATCCTGCTGATGAAGGCGTCGGCGCGCACCTTCTTCGCGGCCTCGCGGATTTCCGCATCGGTGGCATCCAGGCGGCCGTAGCGGATGTTATCCATCAGCGTGCCGCTGAAGATGAAGCTGTCCTGCAGCATGATGCCCAGTTGGCTGCGGAGGCTGTGAAGGGTCACCTGGCTGATGTCGTGGACGCTGCCGTCCTCGCTGTGGAGGAGGATTTTGCCGCCGTTCAGGTTATAGAAGCGGCACAGCAGGTTCACCACGGTGCTCTTGCCCGCGCCGGTGGGGCCCACCAGGGCGATGCTCTCTCCCGGGCGGACGTGGAGGTTCACGTGCTCCAGCACGTTCATGCCCTCCTCGTAGCCGAAGGTCACGTCCTGGAATTCCACCTCGCCGGTGATGTCGGGCAGGGGTTGGGCGTCGGGGGCGTCGTCCACCACCACGGGCTCGTCCATGGTTTCAAAGATGCGCTCCAGGTAGGCCAGGTTGTTGACGAAGGAGTTGTAGATGTTCGCCAGGTTGGTGATGGGCTGCCAGAACCGGCTGACATACTGGCCCATGGCCAGAATCACGCCGAAGCTGACCATGCTGCCCCCGCCCATCCAGTACACGCCGGTGATGTACAGCATCGTCAGGACAATCTGCGTCATGGTTTCACTGGAGAGCCAGACGGTGTTGCTGATGTAGGCAGCCTTCATCCAGGCTTTGCGGCAGGCATCCGCCAGGCGGCGCATGATGCTGAGGTTTTCCTCCTGCCGGTCGAACAGCTGGCTGACGCGCACGCCGTCGATGGACTCGGCCAGGTAGGCGTTGTAGTTGCTGTTCTTGTTGCTCTGGTTCTGCCAGGCGCGGCGCTGACGGGGCTTGATCATCACCACCACCGCCACGAACACCGGCAGGCCCGCCAGAATCACCCAGGACAGCCGGGCGTTGGTGGAGAACATGAAGATCACGATGAAGATCAGGTTGATGATCTCCAGGATCATGTTGATGATGCCGTTGGACAGGATGTCCGACACGGAGTTGACGTAGTTGATCACACGGACGAGGATCTTCCCCGCCGGGCGGCTGTCGTAGTAGCTGAAGGGCAGGCGCTGCAGGTGGGCGAACAGATCCTTGCGGATGTCGTAGATGATTTCCTGGCTCACGTGGGCCATGATGCGGGAGCGCACAGTGGTGAACAGAATGCTCAGCAGGATCACGCCCACAAAGAGCATGGCCATCTTGCCGATCATGGCCACGTCCGCCGCGGGCACCGCCACGTCCAGCACCCATTCGGTGATCTTCGGGATGCTCAGGGAGGCCACGCTGGCCAGTGCGGACAGGCACAGCGCACAGATCATCTGCACCTTGTGCTTACCGATGTAGGCCCCGGCCCGCTTCAGGTGCTTCCATTGGAAGGGAGACTCCAGCTTCTCGTCCACGTCAAACTTGTTGCGTGCCATCTCAGCCCACCTCCTCTGTCGGCAGATCGTTCTGCAGGGCATAGGTCTGGTAGTAGTAGCCGTGCAGGCGCACCAGCTCCTCATGGGTGCCGCGCTCGGCGATGCGGCCATCCTTGAGCACCAGGATCAGGTCCGCGTCCCGCATGGAGGAGATGCGCTGGGCGATGATGAACTTGGTGCAGGGGAAGGGCAGCTCCCGCAGCTGCTGCTGGATGTACTGTTCTGTCTCCATATCCACGGCGGAGGTGGTGTCGTCCATGATGAGGATGCTGGGCTTCACCGCCAAGGCGCGGGCCAGGGCAATGCGCTGACGCTGGCCGCCGCTCAGGCCCACGCCGCGCTCGCCGATGATGGTGTCGTAGCCCTCGGAGAGCTTCTCCACAAAGTCCCCCGCCGCTGCCCGCCGGGTGAAGTCCTTGACCTCCTCCAGCGTCAGCTCCTGGTTGCCGAAGGCCACGTTGCCCTCCACCGTGTCGGAGAAGAGGAACACGTCCTGGGTGGCGGTGCCGATGCCGCCGCGCAGCTGCTGCAGCTTCCAGTCCTTCACGTTGCAGTCATCCACCAGGATCTCGCCCTCTGACACGTCGTAGAAGCGGGCCAGGAGATTGATCAGCGTGGTCTTGCCGCCGCCGGTGGGACCCATGACAGCCACGGTCTGCCCCGGCTGCACAGTGAAGGACACATGGTCGATGACCTTCTTGGTATCAAAGTTGAAGGACACGTCACGGAACTCGATCTTGCCCTTCATATGCGCATGATCCCTGGCGTCGGGGGCATCCACAATGCGGGGGTTGATGTAGTCCAGCTCCATGACCTTGGCGGCGGAGGTGGAGAAGCGCTGCATATCGTTGAGCAGGTTGCCCAGGTCTCGCATGGGGTTGGACAGGGCCCAGCTCAGCCCCGTGAACACTGCCAGCTGGCCGGGAGTCAGCTCACCCCTGACGATGAACAGCGCGCCCACAAAGACCGTGATGAGCATGATGGCATTGGCCAGCAGCTCGATGAAGGGGTAGAAGGTCAGCCACAGCTTGTT
>JAXEEE010000122.1:0-16076 GCA_034104265.1 Eubacteriales bacterium
GTGGTGCAGGTGGGGGCCACGGCGGGGTCGATGACCTCGGTGTGCTTGGTGACGGGTACGATCTCCTGCTCCACCAGCACCGTGCCGCAGACGGAGCAGTGCTTGCCCTCCGTCAGGCCGGTGGCGGCGCAGGTGGGGGCCACGGCGGAGTCGATGACCTCGGTGTGGTGCTTGTACTGGGGGATCTGCGGCACCATCACATAATGGCACACGGAGCAGTGATAGCCCTGGGTCAGACCCGGCTTGTCACAGGTGGCGGCTACGGCAGGATCCAGCTCCGGCACATGATCACGGAACTGAACGCCCGACAAGCACCGCTCGCAGCTGCGGCAGTGCTGCTTGCCATCCGAGGTGGGGTACCACACATCCAGATAGGTATGATCCAGCGGATTCTGAACATTGGTTTTGTAAACGCTTTTGCACTTGGAGCAGCTATAGTTGTCGTAGCCCTCGGTGGTGCAGGTTGGCTTCGTCGTAAAGGCGTAAACCAGCGTGCAGCTTTCCGTCCCGGCATTGACATTCACGTCATAATCGCCATCGTCGCTGGAGTGGCGGTGCTTGATGGTGACCGTATGGGTCTGATTGCCGTTGCCGTCATAGACGTCGCGGTGATTGTCATTGCAGGTTCTGACTGTCCCGTCAAAGCTGATGGACTTCCCGCAGCCGTCATACTCATAATGGGCGCATGAATTTTTCGTAATCAGCGTAAAGGAATCAGCCAGTGCCAGGCTGCTGATCAGGCAGGCTGCCGCCAGCAGCAGCAACATCAGACAATACTTGCGTTTCATGAATCCGTCTCCTTCCGGTCCTTTGTTGATCGCGGATGCGATGGTTGCTCCGCATCCTGTGTTGGCCTACTTCAGTTCAGGAACGATTCGTCCTCCACCCCCAGGCACACATCGTGCCGGTCAAACAGCAGGGTGATGGCGTAGCCCGGCTCCTGCCAGGTGCGGAGAGTCAGGCCGTCGGCCTGATGAACCACGTTGTTGGGCCTGGCGCCCGCTATGGTCAGGATCTCCCGGTAGGTTCGCCCCTGGTACATCTCCACCCGCAAGAAGTTCTCCCGCAGGGAATGCCGCTTCTTTCGCTGAACGTACGCCAGCAGGAAGCCGCCCAGGAACGCCGCGACAATCCAGCCAAGATAGAAAATCATTGAACCTCCCTTCCTTCATGACAAGCTGTGTTGATCCCGCGTCCCTGCCCGGGGATCAGTCCCAGTACTCCACCTTGGGCTCGGTCATGCTGCTGTTGAAGCAGCTGTCGTTGATCTTCTCTGCCTCCACCACCAGCATCACCCGGCTCAGCCCGGTCTCGGTGGTCTGGCTTTCCGCCTCGGCAAAGGCGCCGTAGACCGTCACCTTCTCGCCGGGGTTGAGCATGGCGCTGCTTCCCCTGGCGGGCGCGGTCACCACCAGCTGATTGTCATGGCTGCCCTTGGTGGCCACGGTGTAGCGGATCTGATTGGCTTCCTTCACCGCCTGCACCACCACGCCGCTCAGGGACACCTGCTCGCCGAAATATGCCGCGGCATCCGCCATGGCCTTCTGGTACTCCAGCTTCGGAAAGGAGGTGCTGTCATACACAGCGGAATGCTCGATCCTGATCTTGATGGGGTATTTCACCCGGGGGCTGTCCACGCCGAAAAAGGCATTGTCGTTCATAACGTAGAGGGTCACGGTACCCGCCTTCTTGGGATGAATGGTGATATAGTTGGTGGAGCCTTTCGCCCAGTTCAGCAGCACGTTGTAGCCCCCGCGCATGTAGGAGGCCGTGGAAACATTGCCCACGTCGAAGCAGCCCTTTTCAAACTTGATGCACATGCCGGAGATGGGATCGGCGTAGGGCAGCTCCAGCTTGTAGGTCTCCCGCTCCGTCAGCACGATCTCATCCATATCAATCACGAAGGGCACCACGGACACCGGCTGCCTGGCGGACTTGCCGCTGCCGTCGGCGGCCTCCATGGTGATGGTGCACTTGCCCGTCTGCTTGCCGGTCACCACGCCCTTGTCATCCACGGTGGCGATGTTGGTATCGCTGGAGGAAAAGCGCAGGGCCGGATTGGTGGCGCTGGCGGGCGATACGGTAGGATTCAGCTGAAAGGTGCCGCCTGCAGCCACCGTGACAGTCTCCTTCTCCCGCTTGATGCCCGTCACCGGCTGGGTAACCACCACCTCGCAGGAGGCGGTGTAGGGATTCCCGGACTTGTCGGACATGGTGCAGGTAATGGTGCAGCTTCCGGCCTTCACGCCCGTCACGGTGCCGTTGGTCACCTTGGCCACAGCAGTGTCCGAGCTTGTCCAGGTGTACTTCGCCTGCCCCTGCACCTCCGCGCCCTGCAGCACGGGCTTCAGCTTCAGGGTGCCCTTTGCAGCCAGGGTGTAGCTGGCGTTCTCGAAGGCAAAGACGTAAGTCGGCTCCTCCGCCTGCGGTTCTTCCTGCTCCGCGGAGGGCTCCTTTCCGGCGGTTTCCTTCGCAGCGGGAGTATCCGTCTTCACCGCGGCGCTGGTCTTGCCGCCCCGGGTCAGCTTCACCTCAAAGACCTGATCGCAGTGCGTGAAATCATCCAGGTTCGTCGTGCCGGAAACGAACTTCACATCGAAGTCATCGGTAAAGCCCAGCCTGACCACGCATTCCTTGTAGGAATTCAGCACGCCGGAGGGCACATCGGCATAGCAGTAGTAGCTGACGGAGGTCATGGGCGACAGGTCATGGATGAAGTCCGCCGCGTCCTTCTTCACGCCGTCCACATCGCCCGCGTAGCTGTACTGGCCGTCAAAGGTGAAGACGCAGTAGATATGGCGGATATCGATGGGCGTGCTGCCAATGTTGCGGATGGTGCCGCTCACATACAGCAGGCTGTCGCCGGTCACAGGCTCATAGTAGTGGCAGATGCCGCTGGAGCGCTTGGTGATGCTGGAATACAGCTGTTTGGCCGTACCGGTCTTCTCCAGGGTCATCTCGGCGGAGGCGGTGCAGATGGTATCCCCCAGGGTATACGCGGCTGCCGCGGGCTTCTCCGTGGGCTTCACGCCGGGCTTGAGCTTCTCGTTGCCGGGGCGGATGTCCATCTCCAGGGTGCTGCTGCTGATGGTGACGGTGGCCAGCTCCACGCTGCCGGTCAGCACGGTATACTTGCCCCCGCTCTCCTTCACGGTATAGCCGTCCTTCTTCAGCGCCTCCAGATAAGCCTTGAAGGTATCCGCCGCCTTGTCCTGATTGGTACGCACGGTGTAGCGGTAGGAGATGCGGGTGGTCCTGCCGTTGGTGGAATGGACGTTGGAGCCGGACTGGTACACGTCCACATAGCTGGTGGGAACGGGCAGCGCCGGTGATTCCTCGAAGTACGTCATCTCCCTGGCAGGGCCCTTCTTCGCCTGCGCGCAGACATCGCCGTCCAGCGCCACCTCAAAGGCGAAGCTCCCCTCCCCCAGGAAGGCTGGCCTGCTGGTGAAGTTGTCCTTCAGGGCAAAGCGCACAGCGCAGGTGTTCAGGCTGTCCACCAGCTTGTCCGGGATCTCGGCATAAATGCGGTACTCCGCCTCCGTCAGGGCAGGCAGGGACTCCTGCTTCATCCCGTTGGTCACAACGGCCGCGCTGGCGTTGTAGGTGTACTGTCCGTCGAAGGTCATCTCCGCGCAGAGCCGGTCAATGGCCAGCTCCATGCCGCTGGTGTTCTCCACATGACCCACCAGGCAGAAGAACTGCATGCCGTCGCTGGCGGGGTACCACATGCTGTCCCCGCCGATGATGCTGGTCACCTCAGCCCCGGTGAAGCGCATCTTCACAAACCCGAGGTTGATCTCCTCCCCCAGCGCGGCGGGATACAGGCTCAGGCTCGCATTGCTTGCCGCAGCCAGCTCCGCATAGCGGCTTTCCGGATACCAGGTTGCGCTGCCATCCCGCAGTGCCAGGGCAGGCACGCCGTCCTGGTCGCCCAGAGTCAGCTCCGCCGTGTGCTTGCCGTAAAAGACAAAGGTGTAGGTCACATCGCTGCCCTTCAGCGTCCAGGTGACGTCGAGGGTCATGCCCTGGGCGTTGGTCAGCTTGCCCGTACCATCGTCCAGGAAGGTGAGCGAGGAGGTGTCCAGCTTCCAGGGTTCCGCCGTCAGAACCCCCTGGGCGTCCTCCGCCCACGCGCCCACCGCTGCCGCCAGCAGCAGCACCGCGATCAGTGCCAGCCATTTCTTGATGCGAATTCGCTCCTTTCACTGCCGTCAGAAGGCCTTCTTCACTTCAGCCGGTTCATCTGCCTGTCGGTCAGCTGATGCCATGCGTTGGGCTGGCTGCTTTCCGATACCGGGCACATCACCGCGCACAGGGAGTAGCCCGCGATCACCAGGCCCTGCTCCGCAAAGGCCATGGCCTCCTCCAGCTGCTGATTGATCTCCAGCTTCTTCTGTGCCAGCACCTGATCCGACATCTTGCCGGCGGCGTACTGTTCATTGACGCTCTTGATCAGCTGCTGATTTGCGGTGTTCAGCGACTGGGAGGTTCGCGAGACATAATTCCCGTCCGCCGTCCCCAACACCTCGCCCTGGTCATCCTCCAGCACGTAGTAGGTGTTGTCGCCGGTCTTGATAATAAACAAATGCCCGCTGTCCGGCACGCGATCCTCGCTCAGCCTGAAGGCCTGCTCCAGCGTGCCGCTCGCCTTTTCCGCTAGCGCAGCCTTCCCCTGGTACTGGTAGTGGTAAATCTTCTGCATGCCGCCAGGCCTTCCGGCAGCCTCCCAGGCAGCGCTGACATGCCCGTCCAGCGACTGCCCGCAGCCCGTCAGCGTCAGCCCCAGCGCCAGACACATCACCAGCGCCAGACACCGCATACCCCTGCTCATCCCATGCTTCCCGTTCATGCTTCCGTGTCCTCCTCACATTGGTTCCGGTGCATTCGCCTCCGGGCGTGCTGCACCCTTGTCCTGCACGACAAAACCATATCGGTATTGCGCGCGCCTGTCACGCTCGTATCCTGAGCATTCCGGGTTTTGCAGCGCTCATATCATGAGCATCGGTTTTTTTCGATAGCAAGCGCGCAAATTTTGTACGCAGCAGGTGTTTTGCATACATTTGTTCCCATATATGGCTGCATGGACGCGCACCTTGACAGCCGGAGCGCGACATAGTATCATCAGGATAGCAGCGGAGCAGATCGTCTGCTCCCCCCCTACGACAGACGCAAAGGAGAATCATCATGCTACCGAAGACAGGCGTTGCCTTTCATTCCGCCGACCCCGCCCTGCAAAAGCTCTTCGACACCGCCGTGGCCAAGGCGAAGCTGAACCTGCAGCAGTTCGGCCCTGACCAGGTGCTGGTGGAGGGCGGCGGCTATGAGAAAATCTGGCTGGAAACCCAGCCCATGGGCGGCGAAATGTACGCCAAGCACAACATGACCGCCGCGCTGAACAACCAGCTGCTGTTCATGCGCACCCAGCGGGAGGACGGCCGCCTGCCCGGCTCCATCCAGTGCATGCCGGACGGCAGCATCGAGCCCCAGTTCAACAAGTTCCAGGGCTTCTGCTTCCCCTGGCCCGCGCTGAACATGTACTACTGGGCGCAGCTGGATGAGGATTATCTCCGCCTTCTGGCCCATACCCTGGAGGCCTTCGACGCCTACCTGTGGCGTGTGCGTGACTCCGACGGCGACGGCTGCCTGGAGACCTGGTGCGTCTATGATACCGGCGAGGACAACGCCCTGCGCTACGGCAACGCGCCGGTCTACTGCACCGAGGACGTGCCCCCCGAGGGCTGCGACGTGGTGCCCATCGCGTCCATGGACATCATGTCCTTCTCCTACGCCTGCCGGGATACCCGGGCGCAGATCAGCCGCCTGCTGGGTGACGGTCAGGCGGACAGCTGGCAGGAGAAGGCACAGCAGGTAGCCGACGCCATGAAGGCCCATTTGTGGAACGAGGAGCGGGGCGCGTGCTTCGACCATGACAAAAACGGCCGAGAGATGCCCACCCTCCTGCACAACAACCTGCGCTGCATGTACTGGGGCTCCTTCTCCCAGGAGATGGCGGATCGCTTTGTCCGGGAGCATCTGATGAACCCGGCGGAGTTCATGACCCCCTGCCCCCTGCCCTCCGTGGCTGCCAACGATCCCCTGTTCCGCAACGCGCCGGAGAACAACTGGAGCGGCCAGAGCGAGGGCCTGACCTATCAGCGGGCGCCGCTGGCCCTGGAGCGCTACGGGTATGAAAAGGTGGTCACGAAGCTGGGCCACGCGCTGATGGACGTGATCATCCGCGGCGGGTACGTTTTCACCCAGCAGTTCGACCCCTTCACCGGAGAGCCCAGCCGGGTGCTCACCACCACCAAGCAGCCCGCCGCCCCCGGCGAGGACGGCCCCATCCAGGATTCCTACGGCCCCACCATCCTGGCCGTGCTGGAATACATGGCCCACATCTGGGGCGTGGATCAGCGCATGGGCGAAATCTGGTTCTCCCTGGGCTCCGCCCCTGCCTCCTACACCTACGAACAGACCTGGGGCGAGCATGTCTACCGGGTGGAAAGCACCGGCAGCCGTGCCAAGGTGTTCATCGACGGCGCGCTGCGCTACGAATCCCCCTGCGGTATGCGCATCATCACCGATACGGACGGTACGCTCATCCGCACCCGGGCTATTGAATAAAACTATCAATGAGCAAGTCCTGAATGTTGCATCAATTTGCCGCAGTGCACCTCATCCGACCTCGCTTCGCTCGGCCACCTTCCCCAAAGGGGAAGGTGTCACCCGCAGGTGACGGATGAGGTCTGGCCGCACGGATTTTGTACGTTTTTTCAAATTTGCTCATTGATCGAATCAAAAGCATACCATGACAAAGGCCGTCTCCCCTGAAAAGGGAGACGGCCTTTGTGGTCGCTTGCTTACTCCACATCCGTGCGGAGAACATATTCCGGCCTGGGATCCGCCCCGTCCGGAGTCACGGCATAGTCGCTCAGCGTCAGCCAGCGGATGTGCCGCGCCCACAGCCCATAAGCAGGCGCGTCGCCACGATCGTCAATCATGTGCGCGTCCGGATACACACCCCGCAGCTCGTCCACGGTATCCTCGTCCAGCACAGGCTTGACGCTGGCGTGCTGGGTCAGGTGAATGTCGTGGAGCAGCACGTCCTCAATGGGCTTCTCCGGAACGGCGATGAAATAGGAGCCCCGGGGGCCGTTGTCCTCGCCCGTCACATGGGTGACGGCCAGGCGTCGCATGGTGCCCACCGGCGGCACAGGATCCCCGGGCTTCACGCGGCCCCGGTTCTCCAGGCGCATGAACAGCGGGCTCCAGGCCCGGGTGATGTGCAGGTTCGTCAGCAGGAAGTCCTCCATCACGCCGCCGTCCACGATTTCGAGGGATACGCCGGAGTCCGAGCAGGGATGCTTCAGCCCGCTGGGATCCTCCTCCAGGCCGCCAATCACGCAGTTGCGCACCAGCACCTGTCGGAAATCGCCCTGGGTGTCCGTGCCCACCTTGAAGGCGTTGCAGGCGCTGAACAGCTCGTTGTCCTCAATCAGCACCCGCTCCAGAGGCCGCTGGGACGCGCCCTTGAAGCAGCAGGCGTCGTCCCCGGAGTGAATCACGCAGTGACGCACAATCACGTCCCGGCAGCCGTCGATGTCAATGCCATCGTTGTTGTAGTTGGCGTGGTTGTACACCTTGATGCGCTCCACCAGCAGCCGGTCGCAGTTGAGGTAGTTCTCCATCCAGCAGGGGGAGTTGCGCAGGGTGATGTCGCAGATGTGCACGTCCGTGCAGTCGATCACGCGGATCACGAAGGGCCGACCGGGGGTGCCCTGGGCCGTCTCATCGCCGGGGAAGTTGGCCGGTACGCCGCGCCCGTCAATCTCGCCCTCGCCGCAGATGCTGATGTTGCTGCACCCCTCGGCGAAGATCAGCGACTGGTGCATGCCCATGCTGGTATCCTGCACGGTGAGCCGCTTCGCGTGATGCTCCGGGAAATCCGTCAAATCCGTGGAGGCCAGCAGCCGGGAGCCCTTGCCCACCATCAGCCGCACATTCGAGCGCAGCACGATAGTGCCGCTGACGTAATCGCCCTGGCCCAACAGCACTGTGCCGCCCTGCTCCGCCGCCTTGTCCACCGCCGCCTGAATGGCCGCCGTGGCCATGCCGCCCGCGTAGCCGAACTCCTCCGGGGTGAACACCGCATCGCTGCCCTGCCAGCCGTGAAGCGTGGCGGTCAGTTTCTCCGCCATGGTCTCCAGCGATGTGCGCAGGGGCGCATACCAGGCGGGCAGGCTGGCCTCGCGCACCAACATACCCCTTTCCTCCCGCAGGGGGTGGAAGCAGGGCCGCTCCTCCAGGTGCTTGTTGGGGCTGTGAAGGGTCAGGTACAGCTGGCCGTCCAGGGCGCGGAACACCATGCCGTGGCCGCCGTCCTCCTTGAAGAGCGGCTCCGCCTGCACAAAGTTGCCGTCGATATCCCCGTTGTCGGACACGGCCACGCCCTCGGTGTAGCCGCCCTCGGAGAAGCTGGCCCACAAGCACTCCAGCGTGCCCTCCGCCGTCCGCCACAGGAAGGGACCGTCGGTGACGCAGCCGTCCACGCCGCTGGAGTGGTGCATCACCTTGCACCAGGGCGCGTCGGAGGCATGGAACAGCACGCGGGGTTCGCCCGCGGCAGCCTTCAGGTCATCGGTGAGGGGCATGGCGCAGACCTCGCCGTCCCCCGCCTGCACCCACTCGTGGCAGAACACCATGTAGGGCTTGCCCGCCTTCGACACGTAGAAGGTACCGTCCAGACACTCCCAGTCCGGGGGCGTAACCCGGCCGTCGGAATGAGGTCGGAAGGGCCCCATGGGCGTGTCGGCCACCAGAATGGCGGTGCCGCGGCAGACCTGCTCGTTCTTGAAGCTGGCGAACATGTAGAACCTGCCCTGCCACACATGCACCTCGGGGGCCCAGTAGTTGCGGTCGGCCCAGAAGGTGCCGTCGTTCTCGAAGCAGACGTGGGGGCCTTCCCAGTTCTCCAGATCATGGCTCACATACACGTCGAAGCCGCTGGCCTTCCCCCAGCAGGTGGCCCCGCGGGTGCCGTAGAGATAGTACGCGCCCTCGTGCACCAGCACGAAGGGGTCGCGAATGTTGATGTCAGAGCATTTCATACCGGTATATCCTCCTTATTCCGCCCGGATGACCAGCACCCAGTCGTTATCAGGCGTAAAGCGCGCCACGGGCTTGACGGTCACACTGTCCTGGCCGGTCACATCCGCCAGGAAGCTCTCCCTGCCGCTGACGGGGTTGAACCAGCTGGCGGTCAGCTTCCTCCCCGCGTAGGGCGCGAGGGACAGGGTGAAGGCCTCGCCCAGGTAGTCATAGGCAAAGAGGAAATCCGCCCCCGCAAAGACGCTGATGCGGTGATACCTCTCGCCCTGGGGAGACATGAGCAGCTCCGTGGCGGGGCGGCCGGACTGGTAATCCACGGACTCCATCAGCTCCCGCAGGATGCCCATCTGCTCCGAGCCTACATGGTGCAGGGCATCCTGCCAGGTGTAGCGCACGCCGAAGGAGCCGGGAATGGTGGGCGTATGGAAGAACTGCTGGATGCTGTTGTCGCCGTAGGTATGGCCCATGGCCCCCTGGAACACCGACCAGTAGGCGTAGCGGCGCACGTCCCACTCCCGCCAGTAGGGCTGGGACAGATCGTGCAGTCCCTGCAGGATCTGCTCATAGGAGGGCTCGCCGTCCACGGTGGGCTTGAGAGGCTCCCGGGCCAGGTCGCGATCCACGTAACGCCAGTTGTCCTCGCCGAAGTAGGTCTCCGCGGCCAGGCGGTTGTCGTCCCAGGCCCCGAGGGTCACCTGGTCGTAGCGGCGGTGGCCGGACTGGAACATGTTGAAGTCCAGCCAGGGCTCCTCATGGAACCACAGGGAGGACGAGGTGCGCCCGAAGGGATGATAGCCCACCAGCCTGTCCGGGTTCAGCTGCTTGAACAGCCGCCCCTCCCGGCAGTACAGGTCATGATACTTGTCGCCGCGGATATCCCCGCCCAGCAGCCAGATGACGTTGGGCCTGTGCCCGTAGCGCTGCGCCAGGAAGGTGATGTACGCGTCCACATTGTCCTCGTTGATGTAGCCGCCCTTCACCACATGACCCCAGGCAGGCAGCAGGGCCATGTACAGCCCCAGCTCCTCGGCCATGTCCATGACCCTGTCCACAAAGGCCCAGTAGGCGGGGTCGGTGGGATCCTTCTCCACCTCCGCCGGGTTGGTGGCAGGCATCTCAGGCAGGCGGTGGATCAGCACCGTCTGAATCACGGTAAAGCCCTTGTCCCGCCGGTTGGTCAGGTACAGGCGGGCCTGCGCCTCATCGCAGACGGGGCACAGCAGCCAGGCCGTGTCCCCCAGGTAGAAAAAGGGCTTGTCCCCATTGCGCAGGTACCGTCCGTTGTCCGAAACCCGCAGCTTCCCCTGCTCCCAGGGCTTCTCATATGTCATGCCTCGATAACCTCCTTCAGTCCCCAGTCCGTAAGCACCGCGGAGACCTTCTCCACCTGCCCCGACTTCAGCGACCGGCCCATGGCCTCCATCACCGCGATGGTGCGGATACCCTCCTTCAGGTCGGGCTTGGGCGTCACGCCGTCCCGGATGCACCGGGCGAATTCATCCAGATAGTTCTGATATTCGCCCGCGTGGTGGGTGTCTCCTTCAAAGCGGTAGTAGTAGGGGCGACGCTCGTCGTAGTTTTCGTGGACGGTGGTGTTGAAGATGCCCGGCTCGGAGAAGTGATGGTAATAATCGAAAGGGCATTCCGCCTTGGACGCGCCGCTGGTGCCGCGCAAGGTGCAGGAGATGAAGTGCTCCGCCTTCTTGCTGAAGCCAGGCACGGCGTAGTTGCCGTTGACGCTGGCGCAGATGCCGCGCTTGTCCTTAAGGATGAACTTGAGGGAATCGGGGGCCATGATGCCCCGGGAGGAGCTGTTGCTGGAGCACACGCCCACGCCGTACACGTCCTCTACCTCCGGCAGATACCACAGGGCCAGATCCACCGCGTGAATCAGGAAATTGTACATCCAGGAGAAGCCCTCACGGTGACTCCACGCCCGCTCCAGGAACCAGCGGGAGTCGCTGATGTAGTGGGTCTCCACCGTCACCAGCTCGCCGTTGCGGCCCTTCTCATAATCCCGCCGCTGATGCATCGCCGCCTCAAAGTAACGGGAGCTTTGCCCGATGAATACCTGCTTGCCGCTTTTGGCCTGCGCATCCAGCAGGGCCTTGGCCATGGTCAGATCCACCATCAGCGGCTTGGTGCACACCACGTGCTTGCCCGCCTCCAGGGCCATGATGATGTGCCGGGCGTGCAGCTGATCCGGCGTGTAGATGCCGATCACGTCGATGCTCTCGTCCCGGAGCATCTCCTCATAATCCGTGCAGTAGCCGGAGAGATGGAATTCCTCCACCCGTTCCCGGCACAGCTGCTCGTTCAGGTCGCAGATGGCCCCCAGCTCCCACAGGCTACTGCTCTGCACGGCGGAAATCACGCTGCGGCCCTCACCCAGGCCCAGCACGCCGATGCGCAGCTTCTTGCTCGTATCGCTCATGGTTGAACGCTCCTTTCACATCTGTACGGTATACGTCTGCCCCGCCTTCAGGCTGCACAAACGCTCCTTGCCCTGGCAGCGCACCGTCACGTTCCTGTCGCGGTCGGTCAGCAGCGTGGCTTCCGTCAGCCGTCCGCTCTGCCACTTGGCGCTCACCCGCACCGGGCCGTCCGCCACCAGGCCGTCAAAGCTGCCCTCCGTCCAGTCTCCCGGCAGCGCGGGCAGCAGGTCGATGAGCCCATCCCGGCTCTGCATCAGCATCTCGACTACCGCAGCCGCCACGCCCGTGTTGCCGTCCAGCTCCCACACCGGCGCGAAGGAGGACGCCCCCCTGGTGGACGGGTGCATCACCAGCAGGTTGGGCATGGTCAGGCAGCGGCGCAGCTCCGTCAGGTGGAACAGGGCCTGCTCCCCATCATGCAGCCGCGCGCTGTACAGCGTCAGCATGTTCCGCGCCCAGCCGGTGTCCTCCCACTGATCGTAGGGTGACAGCCGCTGCCGGATGCTCTCCCGGGCCGCGCCGGCCAGATCGGGCGTGTCCTCCGGCGTGATCTGGTGCAGCGGGTACAACCCCACCAGGTGGCTCATGTGCCGGTGCTGCCGGTCCAGTGGAGGCAGATCGTGGGCCCATTCCGCCAGGGTGCCGTCGGGCAGCGCCCGGGGCATGGGCAGCCTTGCCAGCGCATCACGTGCCTGCCGCTGGTGGTCATCCTCCGGCTGACGCAGCGCCGCGTGGGCTGACAGGTCATCCTCCAGCACCGCGCGGATCATGCTCATCTCAAACGTGCCGCCGATGGAGGAATACGCCTTGCCCGCCTCGGTGACGAAGGCGTTCTCCGGGGAGATGGACGGCCCGCTGCTGAGCTTCCCCGTCCCGTCCTCAAACAGGTACGCCAGGAAGAACTCCGCCGCCTCCCGCAGCGCAGGCAGCGCCCGCTCCCGCAGGAAGGCCTCGTCCCCTGTGCGGCGGTAGTGGGTCATGTAATCCAGCGCCAGCCAGGCTCCGCAGCCCGGACAGGGAGCCAGGCTCCTGTTCCAGTAGGGCTGGGCATAGCCCCATGCGTTGGACACCAGCTCCGCCGCCCAGCCGGGCAGACCGTAATGCCGCCGGGCGTTCTTGCGCCCATGGGGGATCAGCCGCTGCTCCATCCAGCTGAAGAGCGGCAGATGGCTGTCGCTGAGCCCCGTCATCTCGCACAGCCAGTAGTTCATCTGGGTGTTGATGTCCAGGTGCATGTCACAGGTCCAGCCGATGCGGCAGGCCACGCTATCGTTCCACACCCCCTGCAGGGACATGGGCAGCAGCGCGTCCTCCCGGGCACCGCTGACGGTCAGGTACCGCCCGAAGGCAAACATGGTTTCCGCGTACGCTGCCGACTCCCCGCCGGAAAGCCGCAGCCGGGCGGCGTTCATCTTCGCTGAGAAGTCCGCTGTGTGCCGTGCCAGCAGGACATCGTAGTCCCCCAGGCTGCACCGGCCCGTCAGCTGCGCCATGGTCTGCTCCGCCCAAATCTCGTCCGGCAGGCGCGGCGCGTTCTCATCCAGGATGAAGTCAGATTCCATGGTCAGCCGCAGGAGCCAGTCGTGGCTGCCGTGAACCTCCAGCCCGTCGCCGTCGCAGACGACCTCGCCGTCTCCGGGATCCACCGTGATGTACCCCAGCAGGTGCGTGCCGCAGGAGCCATCGCTGTGCCATGTTTCATGGGCCCAGGCGTCCAGCAGCAGCCCGCCCTGCCAGGGGGAAGCCTTGGCCGCACCCTCCCCCAGGGCGATGCGTACGGTCATGGGGGCGTCGTCCGTCATCCGCAGGAAGAACGCCTGATCCGGGTGGGAGCAGAAGCATGCCCGCCGCTGCGTGCCGCCTTCATGGGTCAGGGACAGGCGCATCACGCCCTCATCCATATCCAGACTGCGGCGGTAGTCCCGCCATGTGCCCAGGGTCTGGCTGATGGTCAGCGTCCCCACCGGCATGGACGTGCCATACTGCTCCTTCCGGCCCATGAAGCGCTCCACCTGCCGGTCGGCCTCGGCATAGTCGCCCCTTGCCGCCGCTTCCCGCGCCCTGCGGAAGGCCTCCGGCGCGGCAGGATCCGCCTGATCCTCGTCCGGACGGCCGGAATAAAAGGCGATGTGGCTCAGCTCCACAACCTCCTGCTCCACCTGGCCGTGCACCGCCTGACCCATCCAGCCGTTGCCCAGCAGCATGCTCTCGTGGAACGCCGTGCCGGGGGTATCCAGCGTCAGCACATGATGCTCCATGGCTCAAACGCACCTCCTGTTCGTGCTTGTTTCCTGAAAAAAAGGGGAGCCAGAATATTCCGACTCCCCTTGTGCATGTTACCCCTTCACGCTGCCCGCTGTCACGCCGTCCATCAGATAACGGTTGAAGAACAGGAAGAGCAGGAATACGGGAATCAGGGACAGGGTTGACATGGCGAACATGGGGCCAAAGTTGGTGCCCTGCGCGTCGGCAAAGTTCTTGATGCCCAGGGACACCGTGTACAGCGCCGGCTTGGTCAGGTAGAGCAGGGGGCCCATGTAGTCGTCCCAGATCCAGTAGAAGGAAATGACGATGGTGGTAATGATGGAGGGGCCCAGCAGCGGCAGCACCACCCGGGTGAAGATCCGGTACTTGCTGCAGCCGTCGATCATGGCGGCCTCATCCAGCTCCTTGGGCAGGCCGCGGATGAACTGCATCATCATGTAGATGAAGAAGGGCCAGCCCAGGAACTTGGGCAGGATCAGCGGCACAAAGGTGCCGATCAGGCCCAGGTTGTTCCAGATGATGTACTGGGGGATCATCAGCACCTGACCGGGCAGCAGCATGGTCATGATCATGCAGGTGAACCACAGCTTCCGGCCCTTGAAGTCGATGCGTGCCAGGGCGTAGGACACCATGGCGGAGGACAGCACCGTGCCGATGGTACCCAGGCCGGAGATGATCATGGAGTTCTTGAAGTAGGTGCCGAAGGTGTAGATGCCCGCGCCGTTCCAGCCGTTGGGATAGTTCTCAAACACCCATGTATTGGGCCAGAAGGAGGCCTGGGGGCCGAGGATCTCGCTCTTGAGCTTGAAGGAGCTGAGAATCATCCAGATGACGGGATAGATCATCAGCAGCCCGAAGAGGACGACAAACACATGATAGATCGTGGTTTTCACAATACGTCTCGTTCTCATGCGCCCGCCCCCTCAGCTTTCGTAGAACGCCCAGTTGTCGGACGTCTTGAAGATGATACCCGTGATGGCCGCCATAATCAGCAGCATGACCCAGCTCTGCGCGCAGGCATAGCCCATGTGCGAGTAGGCAAAGCCCTCCTGGAAGATGTTCAGGGCGATGTAGTTGGTGGCGTAGTTGGGGCCGCCCTGGGTGATGATCTGCGCCTGGGTGAAGGTCATGAAGCCGGAAATCAGCTGCATGATCAGGTTGAACAGGATGATGGGCGACAGGCAGGGTAGCGTGATGCTGAAGAAGCGCTTGACGCTGCTGGCGCCGTCGATCTCCGCAGCCTCGTAGTAATCCTTGGGGATCTGCTTCAGGCCCGAGGCGAAGATCAGCATGGAGGAACCGAACTGCCATGCATTGCACAGCACCAGAGGAATAAACGCCCACGTGGAGCTGCCGAAGAAGCTGAAGCCCGTCACGCCCAGGGACTTGATGGCCAGCACGATGGGGCCGCGGCTGCCGAAGAGCTGCTTCCACACCAGCGCCACCGCCACGGAGCCGCCGATCAGCGAGGGAATGTAGTACACCGCACGGTAGAAGCCCTGCAGCCTGGTGGGCTTGGTCAGCAGCATGGCCACGAACAGCGCGAACACCAGCTTCAGCGGCACGCCGATGATCACATACTGGATGGTCACCAGCAGGGAGTTGCCAAACTTGCTGTCGCCCATCAGGTCGAGGTAATTCTTCAGGCCGATGAAGGCAGGCGCCGCGCCGATCTTGTAGTTGCAGAAGGAATAATACAGCGACAGGCCCATGGGGATCAGCGTCAGGCAGAAGAACCCGATGAGGAAGGGCGCCGCAAAGATATAGCCGACCACGTTGTCATTGTTCATGAACGCCGCCAGCGAAGATGTCTTTTTCTTCTTGACCGATTGCATACGGTAGAACCGCTCCTTTCTGCCGTTTTCTTAAGAAAATGCGCCCTGAAGAAAGTTGCCTTCAGGGCGCATGGGTCAGACTGTGGAATTACTCGGCAGTCTCGTAGCGGTTCCAGATCTCCTGAGCCTCAGCCCAGAACTGATCAGCCGCTTCCTGAGCGCTGGCGAAGTTGCCCTGAGCCATGCCCTGGAAATAGGTGCTCTTCAGCACGTTGGAGATTTCCTCGTTGGCGGTGGGTTCGGCGGGGCTGGAGTTGGCAGCGTCCGGGAAGGAGCCGACCAGATCGATCAGGGTGTAGATCTCAGCGGTCACTTCGGTGGACAGCTCGGAATCAGCCTTCAGAGCGGCCAGCACGTCGCTGTTGATGGACACGCCGCGCTCGCAGTTCAGGATCTTGTTGGCCTCAATGCTGTTGACGAAGAAGTTCAG
>JAXEEE010000123.1:0-15787 GCA_034104265.1 Eubacteriales bacterium
GAAGCTCTTCGAGGGCGCTGCGGACGCCACCTTCCACAAGATCCAGCACGGCCCCTTCAAGACCTACAACGTGCTGAAAACGAACTGCGTGGCCCTGGCGAACCTGCTGTGCGGGGCCAGCGGCCTGGATCTGATGAACCCCCAGGGCATCGTGACGCCCGGCACCTATTACGCCTTCCTGAACCGGCAGTTCCTGCGCCCAAGGAGCATCGTCATCTCCCGCACGGTATACCGGTGATCACAGCGTAAAAAAAGTAGCCAAGGCCACGATTTTGAGTTTTGCGCTCTCTCGCTGGTCGTGGGGCAAAGCCCTCCTTCCGGCCGCTCCTTCGCGTAAGGATGCGATTTACAGAGCAAAATCGCGCGAAGGCTGACGCACATGTCATCAGCCTTCGATGACAGTCTGCCGACGGCAAGTAACTGCAGCCTTTGTATCACCTTCTTTAGCCTATGGGAAGCAGAAACAGCTGCTTCCCTTTTTTGCGCTCGAAAAATAAGTGCAGTAGCAAATGCTACACCCGTTTCGCCAGATACTTGTATGAAGAAACGCCAAATGCTATCGTTCATACAGGATCGGCCGCTGTGTCCGTCTGCTTCAGGCCGGCTGACAGACGCGCGAGAACGACATTGTCAGGAGGCAGAACATGGTATGACCTGATTTTGAGTATATGGCTCCCCGCACCATCGGGGAAGCCTGCAACCTTCTGCTGGAGCTGGGCCCCAGGGCGAAGGTCATGGCGGGCGCCACCGACATCATCGCGCCCATGCGCGACAAGGCGTTCACGGTGGACTATCTGATCGACCTGAAGCACATCGACGGGCTGAAGTACATCCGCTGGGATGACGAAACCGGCCTGCACATCGGCGCGCTGACCACCCTGAGGGAGATCGAGACCTCCCCCATCGTCAAGGAGCACAACCCCGCCGTGGCCCACGCGGCCAAGGTGGTGGCCTCCACGCAGACCCGCGCCAAGGCCACCATGGTGGGCAACATGTGCAACGCTTCCCCCTCCGCGGACACCCCGCCCATTCTCCTGGCCCAGAACGCCAGGGTGCTGGTGCACACCCCCAACGGCGAGCGCTACATCATGATGGACGACTTCTTTGTGGGCTTCAAGAAGACCGCGCTGGAGCCCGGCGAAATCGTCACCGGCCTGGTGATTCCGCCGCTGAAGCCCAACGAGCACTGTGCCTACATCAAGCACGCCGTCCGCAAGGCCATGGATCTGGCCATTGTGGGCGTAGCAGTGATGCTGACCATGGACGGCGACGTCTGCACCGACGCGAAGGTGACCATGGGCGCTGTGGCCATCAAGGCCGTGCACGCCCCCAGCGCGGAGAAGGCCCTCATCGGCCGGAAGCTGACCCCCGAGGTCATCGCCGAGGCCTCCGTGGCCGCCATGGAGGATGCCAAGCCCATCTCCGATATCCGCGCCTCTGCGGAGTACCGCAAGGACATGATCCGTGTATTCACCAAGCGCGCCATCATGCAGGCGCTGGAAGGCTGACGGAGGATACGAGCCATGAAGAGAGTATTGAGCTTTACACTGAACGACGACCCGGTGGAGGTTGTCGTCAAGGACAACATGACCCTGCTGGATCTCCTGCGTGACAAGCTGGGCCTCACCGGCACCAAGAAGGGCTGCGAGCAGGGCGAGTGCGGAGCCTGCACCGTGATGCTGGACGGCCTGCCCGTCAACTCCTGCTGCACCCTGGCCGTGGAGTGCGAGGGCCGCAATGTGGTGACGGTGGAAGGCATCGCCAAGGGCGGCAAGCTGCACCCCATCCAGAAGCAGTTCATCGAGAAGTGGGCGCTGCAGTGCGGCTACTGCACCCCGGGCATGATCATGTCCGCCAAGGCACTGCTGGATCACAATCCCCACCCCACGGAGCTGGAAATCCGCGAGGCCATCGAGGGCAACCTGTGCCGCTGCACCGGCTATGCCAAGATTGTGGAGGCCATCCCGGCTGCCGCCACTGAAATGGACTGGGAAGGAGGCAGCGAGCATGAATAAGGACTGCGACAAGCACTATTTCAAAAAGCCGGAATTCTACTGCCTGACCGGCGGCAACAACTACGTTCGCATTGACGCGGAGGACAAGGTGACCGGCCACGGCAAGTATGTGGGCGACATCATGTTCCCCGACATGCTCACCGGCCGCATGGTGCGCTCCCCCTACGCCTATGCGCGCATCAAGTCCATCGACGTGTCCGAGGCTGCGAAGCTCCCGGGCGTCAAGTGCATCCTCACCGCCAGGGACTTTGCGTGGAAGTCCAAGGTGGGCAACGGCGAGTTCGCTGCGGAGTTTGCCGACAAGGAGGTGCTCTGCTCCGAGCTGGTCAAGCAGGTGGGCGACGACGTGGCCGCCGTGGTTGCCGTGGATGAGGAGACCGCCCAGCGGGCCGTGGATCTGATCAAGGTGGAATACGAGGTGCTGGAGGGTGTGTTCGACCCCTTCAAGGCCATGGAGGACGACGCCCCCGAAATCCAGTGGGAGGGCCGGGGCATCCACAACATCGGCATGAAGTCCATCATGCAGGCCGGCACCGACATTGACGAGGAATTCGCCAACGCCGCCTACGTGCAGCACCGCAACTACAAGACCCACCGCATGGTGCACGCTGCCATGGAGCCCCACGGCGCGGTGGCCACCTACCGCAACGGCGACTACACCATCTGGATGTCCACGCAGATGGCCTATGTGGATCAGTTCTGGTACGCAAGGTGCCTGGGCGTGTCCGATAAGCACGTGCGGGTGATCAAGCCCCTGGGGGGCGGCGGCTTCGGCGGCAAGCTGGACAGCTACTCCTTCGGCCTGTGCGCCGCGAAGATGGCGGAGCTGACCGGCCGTCCCGTGCGGATGATCCTCACCCGCGAGGAGTGCTTCCAGACCACCCGCAACCGCCACCCCATCTACATGTACATCGACACCGCCTTCGCCGCCGATGGCAAGCTCCTGGCCAAGAAGTGCTGCCACGTGCTGGACGGTGGCCCCTACGGCGGCTCCGGCGTGACGGCCTGCGCCCAGTCCACCCTGTGGGCCAACTTCCCCTACAAGCTGAACTCCGTGGACTTCCTGGCCCACCGCGTCTACACCAACAACCCCTCCTCCGGCGCCATGCGCGGCTACACCGCCTGCCAGGTGCACTACGCCCATGACCTGAACATGCAGTACGCTGCGGATCACCTGGGCATCGCCCCGGTGGAGTTCCGCAAGATGAGTGCCGCCGATCCTGGATACGTTGCACCCGCCGGACTGTCCATCACCTCCTGCGCCTACAAGGAAACCCTTGACACTGCCGCCAAGGAGATTGGCTGGTACGAGCGCAAGGGCCACATGAAGGACGGCGAGGGCATCGGCTTTGCGGGTACGGGCTTCGTGTCCGGCACGGGCTTCGCGGTGCTGGAGGCCCCCAACCAGTCCTCCGCCTGCGTGCAGGTGCGCCTGAACAAGCGCGGCATGGTCAGCCTGTACATCGGCTCCCACGACATCGGCCAGGGCTCCGATACCGTCATGACCGCCATCGTCGCCGAGGAGCTGGGCCTTGAAATGGCCGACGTGAAGACCTTCATGTCCGACACCTTCCTCTGCCCCTGGGACTCCGGCTCCTAGCCTGGAGGATCATATGGGGAATCAGCTGCTTGGAGCCGTAGGAGCCGCCGGCCTGGCAGGCGATGACGCGCACCGCCACCCCGGGGATGGAGGCCTCGGTGTTGAACTTCTGCAGGTGGGGCGCGCCGCCGTTGTACCACACGGTGACGGCGTGGGGGCCCGTCCACTGGGCGATGCACCCAGGGCTCTCCGGGGGCAGGGGGTGGGCCATGTTCTCATACTTCATGTAGTTGGAGGCCACGTACTTGGATTCCTTGAATCCCTCCTTCGGGTCGCCCACGAAGATCTGGTTGAAGGGCTCCTCGGAGAAGGGCGTGACCTTGGGAATCTCGTTACCGGGGTATTCCGGGTACAGCTGGGGTGTGCCGGGCTTGAGGGCCTCCTCGCAGTCCAGCACGAAGGGCAGCTCCTCGTATTCCACCTCGATCAGGTCGAGAGCCTCGTCAGCAATCTCAATGGTCTCCGCCGCCACCAGGGCCACGCTGTTCCCCACGAAGCGCAGGTGCTGATCCAGCACCCGGCGGTGGTTGGGCAGGCCGCACTTCCAGTCAGGGGCTTCCTTGCAGGTGCAAACGCCCACCACCCCCGGCAGCGCCCGGGCCTTGTCCACGTTGATGCTCTTGATCATGCAGTTGGGGTACGGGCTGCGCAGCACCCGCAGAATCAGCATCCCCGGCATGACCAGATCGTCGATGAACTTGCTCCGGCCGGACACCAGGTCGTCGGCGTCGGCGCGGTTGCCGTGCTTGCCGATGTAGCGGTAGTTGTGCTCGCTGACCTTGACGTCCTTCTTCATTTCCTCAAACATCGTCTTCCGCCTCCCCGTTCATTTTGCGGATGAAGGCCATCACCGTGCGGATCACCTGATAACGGCTGATGCACCGGCAGTAGTTGCCGGAGAGAGCCTCGGTCAGCTCCGCCTCGGTGGGGTTGGGGTTGCGCATCAGCAGCGCCTGGGTGCTCATGATGATGCCCGGCGTGCAGTACCCGCACTGGAAGGCGGAATTGTCCGCAAAGGCCCGCTGCAGGGGGCTCAGCTCGCCGGTTACCGGGTCGCACAGGCCCTCCAGGGTTGTGACGGACTTGCCGTCGCAATCCGCCGTCAGCACCATGCAGGAGGCCACCGCCTCCCCGTCCAGGATCACCGTGCAGCAGCCGCAGGCCCCATGCTCGCAGCTGCGCTTGGCCGCCGTCAGGCCCAGCTTGTCCCTGAGCGTGTCCAGCAGCGTCTCCGAGGGCGACACGCACCCGTCGTCCTCGCTGATGAAGAACTTACGCAGCTTGCCATTGACGGTGATGCAAACCCGCTTGATCGTCTCCGTCATCCTGTCATCCATCCCGTCTCATAGGTATCGGGCCGCAGGGCCCGCAGAATACCCTGATTGTAGCAGGTTTTCCCGGGGCCGGGTATTAACCAGGCTAACTGTGTAGCCCAGGCTACTGCCCCGCGCCCCGACCGGATCCGCCGCATTTTCCGGTTGACAGGGCTCTTGACAAACGTTATAATTGGAATTAACAAGAAGCTTGCATTCCTGTAAGCGACCTGCGGAACATGACAACTGAAAAGGAGAGACAATCCATGAAGAAGCTGCTTGCATTGTTTCTGGCCTGCGCGATGATCCTTGGCTGCGTGGGGCTCGCCTCCGCCGAGATCGACCCTGAGCTGATCAAGGCTGCCCAGGAGGAGGGTGAGCTGGTGGTCTACGGTTCCTGCGAGGAGCCCTATCTGGCCGCCGCTGCCAAGCACTTTGAGGAGCTCTACGGCATCAAGACCTACTACCAGCGCCTGTCCACGGGCGAGGTACAGGCCAAGATCACCGAGGAAGCCGGCAATCCCTCCGGCGACGTGTGGTTCGGCGGCACCACCGATCCCTACAACGAGAGCGCCAAGGCCGGTCTGCTGACCGCCTACGAAGCGGCCAACGCCGCCGATCTGGCCTCCCCCATGTACCGTGACGCCGACGGCTACTGGTACGGCATCTACAAGGGCATTCTGGGCTTCATGGTCAACACCGAAGAGCTCCAGCGCCTGGGCCTCGAGGCGCCCAAGGGCTGGGACGATCTGCTCAAGCCCGAATATAAGGGCCTGATCTGGCTGTCCAACCCCAACACCGCCGGCACCGCCAAGCTGGTCATCAACACCCTGGTGCAGCTCAGGGGCCATGACGAAGCCATGAAGTACTTCGTGGAGCTGGACAAGAACATCGCCCAGTACACCAAGTCCGGCTCCGGCCCCTCCAAGAAGGTGGGCATCGGCGAGTGCGTCATCGGCATCGGCTTCCTGCATGACGGCATCACCCAGATTCTCTCCGGCTATGACAACATCGCCCTGATCATCCCCAGCGAGGGCACCAGCTTTGAGATCGGCGCCACCGCCATCTTCGAGGGCTGCGCGCATCCCAACGCCGCCAAGCTGTGGATTGAATACGCCCTGTCTCCCGAGTGCGTGGAGCTGGCTGACGACGCCGAGAGCTATCAGTTCCTGGTGATCAATTCCGCCCAGCAGCCCGCCGCTGTGGAGCCCTTCGGCCTGGATCCCAACAACGTGATCGACTATGACTTCGAGGACGCGAAGAACAACACCACCCAGTATGTGGCGGACTTCTTCGACGCACTGGGCAGCGCTGCCGACAGCCGCTTCAAGACCGAGTAAGCAAACCAATCAGCCATCGTATACCGGAGGGGGACGGGTGACAGAACCCGCCCCCCTCTCCGTTTCCGGCGCAGCGGCAAAATGGCGCCGGAGAGGACATCTGGAAAAGGGGGCAAACGCCCATGAAAAAACGCCAAAGCGCGGCGCTGGAGCGCAGGAAGTTCTTCGCTGACCCGGTGCTTGTGGCGACCATCGCGCTGCTGATTGTGCTGCTGACGCTGTTCATCCTCTACCCGCTGACCATGCTGCTGCTGGACAGCATCTATGTGCGCAACACGAACCTGATTCCGCTGGAAACGGTGCTGTCGGGTGAAGCCGGGCTATCCGTCCGGGAAAAGGACGGCGAAACCCTCCTGCGCCTGGTGAACAACAAGGGCAAAAACGTGGATGTGTCCATGGAGGATCTGGCCACAGCCTACGGCTTCCTGTACGCCAAGAACGGCCGCGTGCTCAAGGAGGGCGACGAGATTGATCCTGCGAGCGCCTATGTCAAGGTGCAGGACAACCATGTCACCTTCGACGCCTTCCCCCGCATCTTCGCGGACTACACCTTCAACCGCGCCTTCTACAATACGCTGCTGCTGGGCATGATCACCAGCTTCGGCGCGGTGGTAATCGGCCTGTTGTTCGCATATGTGGACTGCTATGTGGACGTGCGCTCCAGGGTGGTGCGCAGGATGTTCGGCGTGGTGTCCACGCTGCCGGTGGTATCGCCCCCCTTCGTGCTGTCGCTGTCCATGATCCTGCTCTTCGGCCGCGGAGGCCTCATCACCCGGCAGATTCTGGGCATCTATGACAGCAACGTGTACGGGATGTGGGGCATCGCCATCGTGCAGATTCTCACCTTCTTCCCGGTGTGCTACATGATGCTCAAGGGCCTGCTCAAGAACATCGACCCCTCCATGGAGGAGGCGGCCCGGAACATGGGCGCCGGCCGGATGAAGGTCTTCACCACCGTGACCCTGCCGCTGATGCTGCCGGGCCTGGGCAACGCGTTCCTGGTGACGTTCATCGAGTCGGTGGCGGACTTCGCCAACCCCATGATGATCGGCGGCAGCTACGACACCCTGGCCACCACCATCTACCTGCGCATCACCGGCGGCAGCTACGATACCAACGGCGCGGCGGCCATGGCCGTGGTGCTGCTGGGCATCACGCTGGTGCTGTTCCTGATCCAGAAATACTACCTGGAGGCCAAAACCGCCGCCACCCTCACCGGCAAGGCCAGCCGCGCCCGGGCGCCCATTGCCGACCGGAGCGTGCGCATCCCGCTGACGGTCATCTGCTCGGCGCTGTCGGCCTTCGTGATCCTGATGTACATCGCCATTCCCTTCGGCGCGCTGTTCAAGCTCTGGGGCCGTGACTACAGCCTGAGCCTGAAGTGGTTCCAGCAGCTGTTCCGGGACGACGGCTTCAAGGCCTTCACCGACTCGCTGGTGCTGTCGCTGATCGCCTCCCCCATCACGGCGCTTCTGTCCATGATCATCTCCTACCTGGTGGTGAAGAAGAAGTTCCGGGCCAAGGGCTTCATCGAGTTCGTGTCCATGCTGGCCATGGCGGTGCCTGGCACCGTGCTGGGCGTGGGCTTCATCCGGGGCTTTGCGGGCGGCATTTTCCGCACGGGGCTGATGCAGGGCATTTACGGCACGGGCGTCATCCTGGTGATCGTGTTCGTGGTGCGCTCGCTGCCGGTGGGCACCCGCAGCGGCATCTCGGCCCTGAGGCAAATTGACAAGTCCATCGAGGAATCCGCCTACGACCTGGGCGCGGGCAGCGCGAAGGTGTTCACCTCCGTGACCCTGCCGCTGATCAAGGATTCCTTCCTCAGCGGCCTGGTGACCACCTTCGTCCGCTCCATCACCGCCATCAGCGCGGTGATCCTGCTGGTGACCCCCCGCTACCTGCTCATCACCTGCCGCATCAACGAGTTTGCGGAGAAGGGCGCCTACGGCGTGGCCTGCGCCTACGCCACGATCCTGATTGTGATTGTCTACGCGGCCATTGTGCTGATGAATTTCGTCATCAACCGCTTTGGCTCCAGCAAACAGACGCGGATAAAGGAGGAAGCCTGACATGGCCGGCAAAGAGAAGAAGGGCGTGCGCCTGGAGCATATTTCCAAGATTTACAAGGATCCGAAAACCGGCAAGGACTTCTACGCCGTCAACGACGTATCCCTGGACATTGCCCCGGGGAGCTTCGTGACGCTGCTGGGCCCCTCCGGCTGCGGCAAGACCACCACGCTGCGGATGATCGCGGGCTTCGAGAGCCCCGATGCGGGCGAAATCTACCTGGGCAGCGAGGCCATCAACGCCCTGACCCCCAACAAGCGCGACACGGCCATGGTGTTCCAGAGCTACGCGCTGTTCCCCCACTACAACGTATACGACAACGTGGCCTACGGGCTGAAGCTGCGCAAGGTGCCCAAGGCGGAAATGAACGAGCGCATCGAGCGCATCCTCGCACTGGTGGAGCTGACCGGCATGGAGAGCCGCATGACCAACCAGCTCTCCGGCGGCCAGCAGCAGCGCGTGGCCCTGGCCCGCGCCATGGTGGTGGAGCCCAGCGTGCTGCTCTTTGACGAGCCCCTGTCCAACCTGGACGCCAAGCTGCGCGTATCCATGCGCACGGAGATCCGCCGCATCCAGCAGACCCTGGGCATCACCGCCGTGTACGTCACCCACGACCAGGCGGAGGCCATGGCCATCTCGGACAACATCATTGTCATGAACAAGGGCGTGGTGGCCCAGATGGGCACGCCGGAGGAAATCTACCATCATCCCAGGAGCGAGTTCGTGGCGGACTTCATCGGCGAGGTGAACTTCCTCACCGGCACGATCACCGAAACCAAGGGCGAGCAGTGCGTGCTGTCCATTGCGGGGCATCCCGTGCAGGTGCCCAATCCCGAGGGCTTCCCCGTGGGCAAGGAATGCAAGGTGGTGCTGCGCCCCGAAGCGGGCATCCTGGCCGACAGCGGCGCGCTGCCCTGCCGGGTGGTGCTGTCCTGCTTCATGGGCGCGTACCAGAACTACCACCTGATGGTGGGCGACACCCTGGTCAAGCTGGCGGACTACTGCCCGGCGGGCCGCAAGGTCTACCGCGTGGGCGACACGGCGTACCTGTCCTTCCGGGAGGGCTGCGTGCACATGCTGTGACGCGCCCCTGTACATCAGCGCCTGCGGCTTACCTGGCCGCAGGCGCTTGCGTATGGCGCAGCGAGAAGCCAAACACGGTTTGTTCACGAATGCTTCACCCTTCATCTATGGTAAAATGGGCATTCCTGTGATAAAATGAAACGAAACATCCGGCACAGACGCCGGTATCAGGAGGAATGAGAGAATGAAACGGCGCATCGTATCCGCATGGCTGGTGCTGATGCTGCTATCCTGCGTCCCTGCCTGCGCATGGGCGGAGGAATCCGCCGCCCCAGCTGTGCTGACTGCGGAAAATCAGTTCACCGCCGGGGATCTGGAGCCCGCAGCCCCCGAGGATGCGACGCCCATCGTCCTGGACGATGGCGCGGCTGATGAAGGCGCGGGCTATACCCTGAAGGACGGCGTGCTGACCATCACCGACGGCGGCAGCTATCTGCTCTCCGGCGAGGTGCACAACGGGCAGATTCTCATCCGCGCGGGTGCGGACGACAAGGTTCGCCTGCTGCTGAACGGCCTGACGCTCACCGCCGACGGCTGCGCGGCCATTGAGGCCGCCAAGGCGGACAAGGTGTTCATCACGACGCTGGAGGGCACGGAGAACGCCATCACCGTCACCGGTGCGCCCGACAGCTTCGGCAAGGCGGACGCCGCCCTGTGGGCAGACTGCACCCTGACCCTGGGCGGCAGCGGCTCGCTGCGTGTCAGCTGCCCGGAGGGTCACGGCGTGAAAAGCACCGATTCGCTGAAGATCACCGGCGGCACGCTGACCGTTGAGGCGGGCAAGCGCGGCCTGAGCGGCAAGGACAGCGTGCGCATTGCGGGGGGCGACGTCACCGTGGTCAGCGGCACGGACGCTGTCCGCTCCACCCGGGAGGACGCCGGCAAGCTGGGCTACATTTACATCAGCGGCGGCACGGTACAGCTGACCACCCAGGGCGACGGCTTCTCCGCGGAGGGCGTGATTCAGGTGGACGGCGGCGAAATCACCGTCAAGGCAGGGGAGCGCAGCGAGGCGCAGACATCCTCCGGCACGGGTGGCAAGAAGGGCTGGTCCGACGCGGATGCAGCAGACGACACGCCCTCCCGGAAGGGCATGAAGGCCGACAGCATCCTGATCCGCGGCGGCACGCTGGCGCTGGACACGGCGGATGACGGCCTCAACGCCGCCTCCAGCCTGACTGTCTCGGGCGGCGACGTCACCATCGCCACCGGCGACGATGCGCTCCACTCCGACAAGCAGCTGACCATCAGCGGCGGCCGGCTGGAGATCACCGCCTGCTATGAGGGCATTGAGGGCGAGACCATCCTCATCGAGGGCGGCAGCATCGACCTCACCTCCAGCGACGACGGCATCAACGCCACGGGCTCCGCGGACGGCTTCGCCTTCGGGCGGGGCCGTCCCGGCGAGGGCGGCAGCAGCGCGTCCCTGACCATCAACGGCGGCGAGGTGACCATCACCGCCCAGGGCGACGGCATGGATTCTAACGGCGACATGACCATCGGCGGCGGTTGCGTGTACATCTGCGGTGCAGCTGCCTCCGGCGAGGTGCCCATCGACTACAGCGGTATGGGCGTGATCACCGGCGGCACGCTGCTGGCCACAGGCTCCTCCTCCCATATGCTGCAGAGCTTCGGCGGCTCCTCCTCCCAGCCCACCACGGTGGTGACCCTGAACACCCAGCACAGCGCCGGCGACACCATCACCCTGCAGGATACAGAGGGCGCCGTCCTGACCTCCTTTACCCCCACCTGCTCCTATCAGCTGATCATTGTCAGCTGTCCGGCCCTGGCCGAGGGAAGCGTCTGCACACTGACCGCAGGCAGCGAGCAGCGCGCCATGACCGTGGGCAGCGATACCTACATGGCGGAGGGCGGCTTCGGCCGCGGGGGCTTCGGCAAGGGGAACAGCGGCTTTGGCCGCGGCGGCCATGCGGGCGATGTTCCCCCGGATGACGATCCTCCGCCCATGCCCGACGAGGACGGCTTCATCCCTGATGGCTTCGGGCCCGGCGGCATGCCCCCGGAAGGCTGGATGGAGGGCAGCATCGGGCTGTAACGGCATCTCCGGCATCCATACGAAGAACACACGCCCGGCGGGACCGGGTTTTTTCATTTTCTTCCCTTGATTGACATTCCCTGCCCGCTCTGTTATCATGGGGCTACTGACACAACCGATTGACACAGGGAGGCTTATACAACCATGAAAAGGCTGATTGACGTTCACGCGCATGTGGTGGAGAATCTGCACGGCTTTTCCCGGGGCGGCGAGCTGCGGGCTGTGGGCGGCGGTATGGCCCGCTGGGCGGACGGCAACGAGTTTCTGCTCTTTCCCCGGGAACTGGGCGAGAAGGACGTGACCTATGACCGGCTGCACGTCTTTCTGAAGGAGAAGGGCGTGGAGAAGGCCGTGCTGCTGCAGGGCAGCTTCTACGGCTTCCAGAACGAATACACCCTGGAAGCAGCCCGGGCCTGGCCGGACATGTTCCTGCCCGCCTTCACCTTCGATCCCTTCGCGGGCAACCGGGAGAAGATCTTCGACCGTTTCTTCGTCAAGGAGGGCGTGAAGACGGTCAAGTTTGAGGTCAGCTCCGATGGGGGCATCATGAGCTACCATGAGCCCTTCCGTCTGAACGGCCCCCGCTTCCTGCCCATTGCCCAGGCCATTGCCGATGGCGGCGGCACCCTGGTACTTGACATCGGCACCCAGCCCAACGAGAGCTTCCAGCCGGACGCGGTGGCCGACCTGGCCGCCCGCTTCCCGCAGATGCACCTGATCGTTTGCCATCTGACCGCGCCCCGCCTGGGCGAGGAGGCGGGCCTTATTCGCGCGCTTGAGGCCATGAAGGTGGAGAACATCTGGTTCGACCTGTCCGCCGTGCCGTGGAAGACCAAGCCGGAGTTGTTCCCCTACCCCACCGCCTGCCGCTACATCGGCCTGGCCAAGGAGATCGTGGGGCACCGCAAGCTGATGTGGGGCAGCGATCTGCCCTCGCCCCTGACCCGGGACAGCTACGAGAACCTCTACCGTTACCTGGACAACGGTGTGCTGTTCACCCCGGAGGAGCTGGAGGACGTGTACTGGCGCAACGCCCTGGAGGCCTTCCCCTTCCCGCAGGCATAATATCTTCCCCTGAGCGGCTTCGGCCGCTTTTTTTACGCCTGTTTGTCCAAAGATATACAATTGCGCAGCTTTTTACGCTGTTTTTTTGCGGTATTTGTGCTATAATCAAGACAGTCAAAGTCCTCTCCGACAACTGAACAAGGAGGTTCTGGTATGCACAGATTCACATCCCGGCTGGTATCCATCCTGCTCACCGTCATCCTCTGCATGGTATGGCTTGTACCTGCCATGGCGCAGGGTGGGGATACCGTGGAAATCCTCTTCCTGGGAACCTCGGACATCCACGGCCAGATGTTTGCCACCGACTATACCGCCGACGTCAGCGCTTCCGGCGCCTACCGGCAGGGCCTGACCCGCGTGGCCACCTACATCAGGGAAATGCGCACCCAGAACGAGCACGTTTTCCTGGCTGATGCGGGCGACACCATCCAGGGCACGCCCCTGAGCTACTACTACGCCTTCTACAAGGGCAACGAGGATGATCCCTGCGTGAAGGCCCTGCGCGCCCTGGACTACGACATGTGGGTGCTGGGCAACCATGAGTTCAACTACGGCATGGAGATCCTCCAGCATCAGCTGGAATACGCCACCGCCCCCGCCACCGGTATGGAGGACGCACTTTGGGTGTCCATGGCCAACTACCTGGACGCCGCCACCAACAGCGACGCCGGCAAGGACTGGGCCACCTGGATGGGCTATGAGCCCTACCGCATCTACGACTACGACGGTGTGAAGGTGGCCGTCATGGGCATGGGCAACCCCAACATCGCCAAGTGGGACGTGCCCGCCAACTGGGAGGGCATCTACTTCGCCAACCCCGTTGAGACCTACCTCCACTACGAAGCGGAGATGGACGAGCAGGCCGACGTGATCGTGCTGGTGAGCCACTCCGGCATCGACAGCGATCCCGACTCCGACTACATGCGCCAGCTGGTGGAACAGACCTCCACCATCGACCTGGTCTTCTCCGGCCATGAGCACCGCAACGGCGTGACCGAGGTGACCAACGCCGAGGGCGCCATCGTGCCCATCATCTCCCCCAGCACCAAGTGCAACGCCATCGGTCAGGCCCGTGTGACGGTGAACAAGGCCAATGGCGAAAAGACCGTTGCCGCCGAAGTGGTGTCCATGCGGGAGTATCCCATCGACGCGGAGCTGGAGGCCCTCCTGACCCCCTACGAGCAGACGGCCTGGAACGACTACATGCTCCAGCCCATCGGCAAGGCCACGGGCGATTTCACCGCCTCCGGCCTGGGAACTGCCCCTTCCGCCTTTGTGGATCTGGTCAACCGGGTGCAGATCTGGGGCGCGTATGACGCTACCGGCCTGAATACCCCCGACGATCCCTCCGACGACACCCCCGCCCAGCTGTCCATCACCGCGCCCCTGACCAGCGGCGATGCGGAGAACCTGATTCCCGAGGGCGACATTGTCCTGGGCGACATGTTCCGCCTGTACCGGTACGAGAACTGGTTCTACCAGATTACCATGAGCGGCAGGGAAGTCCGCACCTGGCTGGAATACGCCGCCTCCAAGCTTGCCTATGATGAAAACGGCGAGCTGGTCGTCAACGGCGGTCTGACCTACTACGACGTAATCTACGGCGAGGGCTTCAGCTACGACATCGACCTGAGCGCCGCCTCCGGCAGCCGCATCGCTTCCATGACCTACAACGGCGCGGAGGTGCAGGATGAGGACACCTTCACCGTGGTGGTGAACAACTACCGCTACAACGGCGGCGGCGACTACATCAAGTACCTCAACGCCCACGGCTGTCCCTTCACCCCCAACGACCCTGACCGCATCATCTACTCCACCCAGTATGACATGGTGCAGGGCGAGGATCTGGGCCAGGCCCGCAATCTGCTGGCGGAATACATCCGGCAGCAGGGCGAGATCAGCCCGGAGATCACCTCCACCTGGAAGCTGGTGAACCTGGATACCCACCAGTTCGCCGTGCTGTCCACCACGGACATGCATGGCCGCTCCACCCTGAACAACGTCTCCACCCAGAAGGAGGACACCAACAGCATGCAGCGGGTGGCCTCCGTGGTAGCCGCTGAGCGTGACGCCTTCGGCGGCAACCTGGTGGTCATCGACAACGGCGACACCATCCAGGGCACCCTGACCGCCCAGTACGCCATCAACTACAAGGCCGACGCGGAGAATCCCATGCTCACCGCCATGAAGGCCATCGGCTACGACGTGTGGGTCATGGGCAACCATGAGTTCAACTTCACCCCCGACAAGCGCGATACCCAGACCCGCCTGGCGGACGAAAGCGGCGTCAAGGTGCTCAGCGGCAATATCGTTGCCATTGAGGACGGCGTGAACTTCCGCGGCGAGGCCATCGGCAGCGGCGAGAGCTACTACGATCCCTACACCGTCAAGACCATCGACTTCGGCGAGGGCAAGGCTGTGCGCGTGGCGGTTATCGGCCTGAGCAACGCCGCAAACCACACCTGGGATCTTGTCACCAACTACCCCAACCTGCAGTTCTCCAGCCTGGACAACCCCGACGGCATCCTGGCCGACGAGGTGAACAAGTGGGCCTCCTGCATCCGTGACAACGACCTGGCCGACATCATCGTCGTGTCCGCCCACTCCGGCAAGGGCACCGACGACGGCGTCGAGTCCGAGGGCTTCCTGCTGGAGTCCCAGGCCGTGGCCGCGGCGAAGGCCTCCCGCAACGTGGATCTGTTCATCTACGGCCATGACCACACCACCAACGTGGAAGTGGTGCAGGACGCGGACGGCAAGGATCTGTACATGGTCAACGGCGGCGGCACGGGCGTGACCAAGACCGTGTTCAGCGTTGCCTTTGACGAGAATGGCAAGTATGCCGGCTACACGGTGGATTCCATTATGCTGCCCCTGGCGTATTATCAGCCTGATGAGGCCCTGGCCGAGACCATGCAGCCCTGGTACGACGAGACCTACGCCTGGGCCTCCGCGCCGCTGGGCACCTTCGACGGCGGCTGGATCGCCCTGACGGAGCAGGCCCAGGGCAAGACCAACACCGACCTGGTGCTCACCCAGACCGCGCTGCTGGACTTTGTGCACAAGGGCCAGATCTGGTGCTCCTGGCAGAGCTATGAGGATCAGGGCATTGAGGGCGCGACGGTGTCCATCGGCTCTGCGGTGTTCGGCACGGGCAGCGACCGCACCCTGTCCTTCGTGCCCCAGGACGGCGACACCATCTCCACCCTGGAGCTGAGCAAGCTCTACCGCTACTCCAACAACCT
>JAXEEE010000124.1:0-33226 GCA_034104265.1 Eubacteriales bacterium
CCGATATGTCTTGCCTTCTCGCTTTAGTTCTTCCATTCTGGGTCCATACTGTTTGATCTTCATGCAAAAGCACCTCCAGTCGTAGTTATCCTACAACTAGAGGTGCTTTTCTTCAATGTCCGTTTTCAACGGAATACTTCACTTTTGTTTGCGCTCACATGGGGGTGATGTCGAACAGCAGCTTGTCCAGCGTCAGGCGTGGCCGCCAGCCTTCCCGGGCCTGTCGGAACTCGTTGGGGTAGGCTGTCTGCCATGTCCAGGTGATGTCAAAGCCGCCGTCCTCCAGCTGCAGATCGCCCAGCACGGCCTTCTCCGCCCGGGCCAGCTGCCGCAGCTCCTCCGTCAGGAAGGACAGGTACGTTCCCGCGAAGAAGTCCGACGGCACGGGCACATAGGCCTTGCCGTACAGGCTGGCGTCCCGGCATATGGCCTGGCTGAGGCGCAGGCTGATGAGGCTGCGCAGCCGCGGCAGGTCGATCACGCCCGTGACGGCGTTTTCCTCCAGCAGCTCACAGGCCAGCAGGAAGCACTTCAGCGCGTCGCCGCCCAGGTCCTCCTGCGCCTCCAGGTACACAAGGCCCTCCCGGAGGATTTCCTCCATCAGCGGCATCCGCCCGCCGTTGCAGACCAGAAACGCCGCCAGGGACATGGTGGGATTGAAGCCGGAGATGCCGTCGCCCTCCTTCTCCCACCAGATGGCGTGGGGGTAATCCCGGTTGCTGTCCAGGGCAAAGAGCCAGCGCTTCTTCACCCCGTCAAAGGCGTCGCCGGACTGCAGATAGCGCACCATTCCCCGGACGACCTCCGATTCCCGCTGGAGCGCGCCCACCTGGTGCAGGGTGATGAGCGCGTCATTGGTGGCGATAGGGCTGGAGGCCGGGTTCCAGAAATCCATTTCCAGCCCGTGGCCGAAGCCGCCGTCCTCGTTGCGGAACTTCAGCAGCTCATCAACAACCTGTTGCCTGTTGCCCTGCTCAAAAAAGTAACGGTACACCGCCAGATCCACCGGCCGGGCATGGCTGGCGATGAACGTCTTTGCCGCTTGCTGATTCATAGAGTCTTTCCTCCGCGTGATGGATGCTGAAGCCAGTATAGCACAGCCCGGCTGTGAAATCCACCCGCTGCCAAAAAAGAAAAGGAGCCTGACCCATGACAGGTCAGGCTTCCTGGCGTTATGGCAGGTTCTCGAACATATCGCCGCCAGCCACATCCGGGCCGACAGTGGTGTGGTACAGGCCGAAGAGGCTGTTGTCCAGCTCGCCCCCGTCCCGCACAGCCCAGCCGCGATCCTGCTGGGTCTTGTGGCAGAGGAAGGCCTCCCGGGCCACATCCTGGGCCGTCATGCCGCCAAAGGCTGACAGCGGCTGCCACCAGTCCATGCGGATCTGATGCTCCCCATAGAGATGGACGTACATCTTCGGCACATCCCACACGCCGTATGCCGTCACCTGATCGGGGTACTTCGTCGCATCCGCCGCATAATCCACCGCCGTGCGCGCCGTATAGGAAATCGCACGATGCACGCCATGGCCGTACTCGCCGTTGATATCCTGGGTCACCACCACGTCCGGCTTGTACTTGCGGTACAATTCCGTCACATAGGACAGGGCGGTATCCCTGCCCCAGGTATCCAGGACAGTGTTCATATTGCTGGTGATCACATCCGTGAAGGGGCAGAACACCGGGTAAATGCGGATGCCGCAGGTCCACAGGCAGTCCAGCAGCTCATGCCGCCGGGCGTACATCCCCGCTGTGGCGCAGACCACCAGCACCGTCTTGCCCTCCTGGCCGCCGTAGGTGGGCAGCAGCCCGCCGAACCAGAGAATCTCATCATCCGGATGGCCATGCAGCACCATCATGTCCACCTTCTCCGGCGGATCCTCCCAAAGCTGGAAGTCCTCCGGCAGCCGACCGGTGCTCATCACAGTGATTTCCAGGATTTTCAGCGGCGTGGTCGGCTCGTCCCGGTGCACGATGCGCACCTGGGCCAGCCCGTCCAGCGGATAATACTGGGCGTAATACTTGCCCTCCACGCTCTCCACATCCCGCCAGCCACCCTGGCCGTCCGGCGTCTGAATGGTGATGGCCAGGGGGAATCGCCACCAGTGGATCATGATGCCGCCCAGGGTCGAGCCCGCCGGCGCAGAGATGGTCAGCGCGCTCTTGCCGCCATTGTAGCTGGAATCCCAGATGGTGTTGTAGGCCCCGTCCCGGATGTAATCCATGCGCCCTGAACCGCTGAGCAGGCAGTCGGCAGTAATGTCCACCGCCAGAGGCTGCTCCATATCCGTGGGGGACGCCTCTCCCACGGCCGCCAGAGGCAGCAGGCACAGGCATACCAGCATCAGCAGCCGCAGCCTGAATCCCATGGTGAATCACCCTCCCTGCATGTGCAATGACTTACTGCGCGCCGTCCGCCCTGCTCGCGAAAGGACGGTACACCCGCGTCTCAAACACGTCCTTGATGACAAAATACCGTTCATGCTCCCGCCAGCCCGCGCCGGTGGACTGGTATTCCACCGTCTCCACCTGACAGCCGGGGACAGCTTCCTTGAAGGCCGCCACCTGCTCGTCGCTCAGCCCCTTGTTGTAGGAGATCCACAGCCGCTCCAGCGACGTGTCACTGTACAGGGGCGTTAGGTTGGTGACGCTGTTGTGGCACAGGTTCAGGTCCAGCAGCTTGGGCTTGTTGGCCAGTGGCGTCAGGTCGGTGATGCCCTGCATGAACAATTCCACATACTCCAGCTCGTTCAGCTCCGCCAGAGGCGACAGATCGGTGACGGGCTTCTGGCTGTCGATGATGATGAGGATCTTCAGGTGAGGCCACTGGGTCAGGAAGGACAGGTCGCTGACGTTGTTATGGCCCAGGTCGATGGCCTCCAGCTGGGTGCAGTACTTCAGCGGCTCCATATCCCTGGCGGTGAAGCGGGGCTCCTGCCTGCCCTTGAGGGTGGAGAAGGCCGTGGCGTCCGTGCGGATGCGGTAGGAGCCGATCGCCACGCTCCAGTCAAAGGTGATCTGCGGGAAGTCCGCCATGATCGCCTCCATGTCCTTCACGCTGATCTTCTGCTCAAACATGGTTACATGGGTCAGCTGGGTCAGGCAGGTCAGCCCCTGGCGCAGGAAGGTGGTCTTGATGGTATCCTTGGTCAGGCTGTCCAGGTCAAGCACCGTCGTGTCGCCGGGTACGGTCACGCCGCCGAAGGTCACATCCCAGGTGTAGCGCAGATCAGGCCGGGATGCCGCCAGCTCGGCCATGTCCGCCAGCTTCAGCCCCTCCCAGTCCAGGTCGGCCACAGCGCCCTCGGGCAGCGCAGCCAGCTCCGCAGCAAGACCGGCAGGCCCATCACCCCCCAGCGCAGCTACGGGCAGCATCAGGCACATCGCCAGCGCGCAGGCCACAACGCGGATCTTCATCGGGCATCCTCCCTTTCGCAGGGTTCGGTCAGTGAACGTCCATCTTGTCCGTATGCACCAGCTCCGACGCACCGATGCCGAACAGCTCGGACATGTTGCGGGGCTGGGTTTCACCCTTGCCGCTCTTGCTGGCAGTACGGTTCAGCTTCTTGCCCATGAAGATCAGCACCGCAGTGTTGCCGCCGTCCAGGTTGAAGCCCTGCTGGACGCCCTGGGCGTAGAGCATCTGCGCCAGCATGTTCAGCGTCACGCCCGCAGGCCCAACGCCCTTGTTGAAGCGGCCCTCCACGGTGATGACCTTGTAGTGGCCGGGCTCCACCATGCCGATGGCGTTGCGGGGCTCCACGGCCTCGCTGTTCTTGCCGTTCCATACCCGGAGGCGCCCGTCCCGCACCAGCCACGGGCCGAAGGACAGCGCGTCATGCACATCGCCCTGAGCCAGCAGCGCATCGGCGGTGATCTCCTGCACGTCGTACACGCTCATGGAGCCGTCGTCCCGCAGGGCCATGGTGTCCAGGTTGGGGAAGGACATGGTCTTGGTGTGGTTGTAGAGCACCTGCCGGTTGCGGATGATGTTGCCGGTGGCCTTGTTGTCCTCCCGATAGATGTAGTAGTCGCCGTTGATACCGAAAACCAGCCGGGCGGTCTGGGCCAGGGTCTCGGGGTAGATCATCTGCCCGGGGAAGGATGCATTGATGTAGGTCTGCTGATGGATGGACTCCGCCTCGGGCTTGAAGCGGATGTCGCTGACAAACCACCGGCGGGGAATCTCCGGCTGCTCCCAGCGGATGATCTCCACCTGCAGGGTGGTGGATACATAGGCCCACAGCCCCTGCTCGTCATCCTCATAGAGGAACTCACCCTCGGGGAGATAACCGTCCTCCTGGCGGTTGTCAGGATAGGGAATGTCGGCGGAGGACCCGTGCTGCGCATCCGCGAACACATCGGCGCAGTACTGGCGCAGCAGCGCATCGCCTGCGCCCGTCCAGTTGGTCAGGGCGTCGGCAGCCTCCGCACTGTCCGCAGCAAGCGCCTTCTCCACCGCCCACAGACCGTTGGCCGCAGCGTCCGCTGTCTCGTAGGTTTGGTCAGGCGCGCTGGTCAGAGCCTCGGGCAGGGCGGAAGCCAGAGCATCCCCCGCCGCGCCGCTGCCGCCGTACAGCACCAGCGTCGGCTGACAGGCCCGCACAGCGGAAACCAGCAGCTTCTTCAGCGCTGCCGCAGACCAGGCCTTGCTCACCTGCGCCTCCGTGGCGTCCGCCGCCACAGCCTTCATCGTGCCGAAGATCGGGTAATCATCCACGCCAGCATCCCACAGCCGGTCAGCCAGGGCGGAAGCGTCCTCCGACGGGGTGAGGCACAGGCACAGCACGCTGCGGCCCGCCGCCGTCCAGGCGGACACCTGCGTCATATCCGCGTCCTCCTCGGAGGGCAGCACATACAGGATATCCGCCGTGCCGCCGGTGCGGAAGGCGCGAACCTCCGCAGGCAGCGCGCCCTCGCCGAAGAACCGCAGCTCCCGCAGGGTTACCGGCGCATTGTTCACCCCGGCAATCTCCAGCTGCACATCACCGGCAGCGGCCGTTTCCAGCACAAAGGAAGGCGCAGGGCTGCTGACCTGGGTGATGACCTCATACTTGCCTGCGGCGTTCTGCTGCTTCAGGGTTACGGTGGCGGGCATATCCGCCAGACGGATGTAGATCTGCCTGGCCCGCGCGCCCTCGGGCAGCGTGACCGTCAGCGTGCCCGGCTTGCCCCGCTTGAAGGCGTAGACGGTATCGTCCTGACCGTCGCACAGCAGCGACGCGTCCACCTCCGTCTTGCCGTCCAGGAGCGTGGCGGAAAACTCCTGCGCCGCCGTGCCGTCCGTCTCCGCCAGCACGCCCAGGGGCATCAGGGTAAGAATCAGCAGAAAGCATACCGCGCGAATCCAACTGCGCTTCATAAACCAAGCCGCCTCCCGATCTTGTGTACCTTTATTCACCGCTGACCAGCGTGGCAAAGTAAATCATATCACCCACCTGGCGGAACTTGTGCTCCGGCGCGTTGATGCGCTGATCCCCCAGCATGAGGGTGGCGGAGTTGCCTCCGTCCAGGTTGTAGGCGTGCTTCACGCCCCGGGCCACCAGCTGCTCCACCACCTCGTTCATGGTCAGGCCGGCCTTCTTGTCCTGCTCCGGGCCTTCGCAGACGAAAATCATGTAGCTGAGCGTGTCCATCTGGCAGAAGACCATCCGCTGGGCCGGGGTGGGCGCGCCGCAGCTGACCTTGTCCCCGGGCTTGAAGGTCTGCACCTCGCCGTCGATGATCAGCGCAGGGCCGAAGCAGAACGCCTCCCGGCAGCCCGTGCCGTTCTCCAGATAGTCCTTCCACTCGGCGACGGTGTTCTTCGTGAGGATAACGAAATCGCCGCTGTCGTCGATGATCAGCGTGTCCCGGGTGCTCTCCGGCTGCTGGCGCAGGATCTGCCCGCTGCGCACCACCACGCCCTTGTTGTGATAGCTGAAAAAGTCGCCGTTGATGGCCAGCACCGCCTGCTGCTCCGCCGCCATCACGTTGACAGGCCGGGTGGTCTTGGAGGGATAGGGCGCGGCCAGGGCCGTGCGCAGCTGGCTCACGTCCGTCAGCTTCACATAGGCGAAGTACACGTTGGTGACGCCCACCACGTCCTTCTCGATGGTGATGCTGATGGTTCCGTCATCATAGCTCATTCCGTCCGCACCGAAGGCCGACGCCACCGGCGGATAGGGCGCAGGGCCGTCCAGGGGCAGCGCGTCCGCCTGCGCCAGGGAACAGAAAAGCATCAGCGCAACCACCGCTGTCAGCAATCGCTTCATGGAAAAACCTGCCCTTCCTTCATGCCCCGCACGAGTCCTTCGCTCTGCCCGGGGCGCTTCATCCAGAGGCACCCGTTGAAAAATGACTAAAGGAAATTATACCATAGACCCTATGAAAGCGCAAGCAAGAACCACCGCTGCGGCGGGCACGGCAAAGCCCGGCCAACTGCTTTCCGGGCAGTCAGCCGGGCTTGTGCGTCAGGCAGAGGCCTGCTCCCCGGTCACAATGCGCAGCAGGCGCTCATGCATCAGAGCCATCAGGGCCACCACCGCCAGCAGGCACCAGGGCAGCAGCGCAATGCTGATCCACCCGGCCAGGAGCCCGAACACCGGCGGCGCCAGGCAGGAACCCACATACGCGCTGGCCATCTGCACGCCGATCATGGCCTGAGACTTGTCCGTGCCGAAGTGGGCCGGGGTGGAATGGATGATGCAGGGGTAGATAGGCGCGCAGCCCAGGCCCACGATCACCAGGCCCGCCAGCGCCACCGCATCCCCCAGGGGCAGCAGCATGCACAGCACACCCACCGCAATGATGCTCTGTCCGGCGCGGATCAAGGTCTCGTCCCGGAAGCGCACGGTGATGAAACCGTTCACCGCCCGTCCCGCCGTGATGCCCAGGAAGAACAGGCTGGCGAAGCGCGCCGCCGTTTCCTCCGGGATGCCCCGGTACAGCGCCAGGTAGCTGCTGGCCCACAGCCCCGTCAGGCTCTCCAGCGCGCAGTAGCAGAAGAAGGTCACCATCACGGCCTTTGCGCCGCGGATGGCCACCACCTGCTTAAGCGGCATGGCTTTCGGCTTCTCGCCGGTATCGGCTTCGGCCTTCGCGTCCGGGCGCTTCTGCCACAGGGGCAGGCTGAACACCAGTACCGCCGTCAGGATGATCTGGATCACGCCCACCCAGCGGTACCCCGCAGGCCAGCCGTAGCCCCCGGTCAGGGCATAGCCCATCACCGCCGGGCCCACCGACGCGCCCACACCCCACATGCAGTGCAGCCAGCTCATATGCCGGCTGGAATAATGCAGGGCCACGTAGTTGTTGATTGACGCGTCCACGCTGCCCGCCCCCAGGCCGTAGGGAATGGCCCACAGGCACAGCATCCAGAAGGATGAGCAGGTGGAGAAGCCGAACAGCGCGATCATGGTCAGAGCCACGCTGGCCGCCGTCACCGCGCCGGTGCCGAAGCGCAGGGTCAGCCGGTCGCTCTGCAGGCTGGAGACAATCGTCCCCGCCGCGATGATCATGGAAATCGCACCGGCCCAGCTCACCGGCACGTTCAGCTCCTGATACATCACCGGCCATGCCGCACCCAGCAGCCCGTCCGGCAGGCCCAGGCTGATGAAGGCCAGGTAAATCACCGCAAGAAGCAGCGTCGTCATGCTTGCATTTCTCCTCAGTATATGATAGAATCAGCGTCACTTGCCTGTTTTTTCACGTGAGATTCAGCGACGATACCAGCCAGGGAATCGCCTGCTCAAAGGCTACGCCGTAGCGCAGGGGAAGACCGTTGTCGAGGGTGTGGAGCATGGCCAGGTGTGTGAAATCCACCGCCACCTTCGCGGCTTCCGCCGTGGTTTTGCCGCAGAGCATCGCACCCATCAGCGCACTGGCGAACACATCCCCCGTGCCGTAGAACACCTGGGGCAGCTGCTGTGCTCCCGCATAGGAGAAGCTGCCGTCCGCCGCGCAGAAGCCGCAGGCCCCCAGCTGATCCCCCCGGCTGACCCCGGTGACGATCACCTGTCCGCAGCCGTAGCGGGTCGCCAGGGCCTCCAGCAGACCGCGCACCGTCCCCTCGTCAGGATTGGGATCGTAGGGGCGATCCAGCAGAATGCACGCCTCCGTCAGGTTGGGGACGATCACATCCGCCAGGCGGCACAGTTCGCCCATGCCCTCCGCCATCTCCCTGGTGTAGGTGGCGTAAAGCCGCCCGTGATCCGCCATGACGGGATCCACCAGCGTCAGCCCGTCCTCCCGGCGGTAGCGGGCCAGCACCTCCCCCACCAGTTCGATCTGCGCAAAGGAGCCCAGGAAGCCGGTGTACAGCCCGTCGAAGCGCAGGGGCAGCGTAGCGAAATGCGCGCTGATAGCCCGCATTTCCTCCGTCAGGTCCAGGCAGGTGTAGCCGGTGAACTCCCCTGTGTGGGTGGAAAGCAGCGCCGTGGGCAGCGCGGAGGTATGGATGCCGCAGGCGGACAGCACCGGCAGCGCCACCGTCAGCGAGCAGCGTCCCACGCAGCTCAGATCATGAATCGCCATCACCTGCTTCTGCATCCGCATCTCTCCCTTCATTCCGGTCGCCCGCTGCATCATACCGCAAAAAGCTGGCTTTGGCAAGTCCCGAACGAAAGGAGTTTTCCCCATGCGCGATATTCTTTTCAGGGAGCTGGATTTCGTCTTCTCCTACCGGGTGGGCGGGGTGCTGATCCATGACGGCTGTGTGCTGCTCCAGCGGCCCGACGATGACGACGGCTATGCCATCATTGGCGGACACGTGGCCGCCCTGGAGACCGCCGAAGCCGCCCTGCGCCGGGAGTACATGGAGGAGCTGCGCGCCCCCGTCACCGTGGGGCCGCTGCTGGCCGTGGGGGAGAACTTCTTTCCCTGGGGCGGCAGGCCCTGCCATCAGATTCACCTGTACTTCGCCGTCACCCTCGAGGATGATGCCGCCATTCCCCTGCAGGGAACCTTCCACGGCTATGACGATCTGGGCGGCGAACGCATCGGGCTGAACTACACCTGGGTACCCCTGGCCGACCTGCCCGGCACGAAGGTCTATCCGCCGCAGCTGGCGGAGCGGATCCTGCAAGGCGGCGAGGTCGTCATCCATTTCACCTACCATGAATGAACAAAGGAGGCGAATCCCATGATTCTCGAAACTGAGCGCTTGATCCTGCGGAAAATGACGCAGGAGGACTACCCGGCCCTGTGCCGGATGCTGCAGGATCCCCTGTGCATGTACGCCTACGAGCATGCCTTCTCCGACGAGGAAGCGCAGGCATGGCTGGATCGGCAGCTGACCCGCTACCGGGAGGACGGCTTCGGCCTGTGGGCCATGGTGCGCAAGGACACGGGCGAAATGATCGGCCAGTGCGGACTGACCTGGCAGGACGCAGGCGGCGAGCGGGTGCTGGAGGTGGGGTACCTGCTGCAGCGGGCCCACTGGCATCATGGCTACGCCACGGAGGCCGCCGTGGCCTGCCGGGACTACGCCTTCAACGTCCTTCACGCGCCGGAGGTGTATTCCATCATCCGGGACACCAACGCCGCCTCCCAGGCCGTGGCCCGGCGCAACGGCATGACCCCCTGCAAGGCCTTCATCAAGCACTACTACAACATGGACATGCCCCATCTGCTCTTCCGCGTCCGGCGGGAGGAGGTTGCCTCCCCTGCCCCGTGACGCACCCGCGCCCCCTGACGCATCACGCACGTCAGGGGGCGCGTTTTTGTTTGCGGAAGATCAGGGAGCGCCGTGCAGCCTTTCTGCGTCCAGCGTGGCCCGGTACTCGCCAGGGGTCTTGCCCACAATGCGCTTGAAGGTCTTGGAAAAGTGCGCCACATCGTTGTAGCCCAGCTCCTCGGCGATGGCATGGATCCGCAGGGAAGGATCCGCCAGCAGAGGCTTGGCCCGCTCCATGCGCATGCTTCCCAGCAGATCCAGGAAGCTCTGCCCGGTGTGGCGGTTGATCAACTTGGACAGATGCCACTGGCTGACGTACACATGATCCGCCACGTCGCTGAGGTTCAGCCGCTCGGTGCAGTGCTCCCGCATGTAGCGCAGCGCCGCGTTGACGATGAAGCTGCCCGCCTCCGCCGCCGTACCGCTCTCCGGCTCCTCCGCCGGAGGCTTGTCCTGGGCCGCACCCTCCAGCCGCTGGGCCATGGTGCGGATGGCCTCGTTCAGCTCGTCCATCCTGCTGGGCTTGAGCAGATACCGGCACACCCCCAGGTGCAGCGCCTTTTGCGCATAATCGAAGTCCCGGTAGGCGGTCAGCACGGTCATCTGCATCTGCGGGAACTCGCTGTGCAGCGCGGCCAGCATGGTCAGGCCATCCATGTTGGGCATACGGATGTCCGTCAGCACCATGTGAGGCTGCTCCCGGCGGATCAGCACAAGGCCCTCCTGCCCGTCGGAGGCCGTGCCCACCACCGTGCAGCCCATCGCGTCCCAGGCGATCACCCGGGACAGCCCCTCCAGAATCAGCCGCTCGTCATCCACCAGCACCACGCGGTACATGTTGACCCTCCCCTCATTCCTCAAAGGGTGAAAGCGCCATCACCCGCTCCCAGCATTCCTCCGCCGTCATGGAGCCCTCCGCGATGGGCGCGATGCACCCCAGCAGCCATTTTTCCCGGGCCTCCTTGTTCATGGCGTCCTGCAGGGGGCTGAGCATCCGGTTGCCCGGGGCAGTCAGCGATTCCACGGAGCTGAGGAGCCTGCCGCTCAGCTGCTCCCCCGCCAGGCTGCGGCGGCTGTCCTCCTTCGTCAGGAAAGCCAGCAGCGCCACCGCCGCGTCCCGCCGCCGGGGATCCTCCCACGCCCGCCGGGTCAGATAAAAGCCCATCGAAACGCCGCCGATGTACGCCGTAGGATCCGCCTGCGCCGAGCACACCGGGAAGGGCATGACGATGGTGGTGTCCATGCTGCTCTCCGGCAGGGTGTTGGCGAACCAGCTGCCATCAATCTGCATGGCGGCCTGCTTGTCCCGGAAAAGCTGGCTGGCGGCGGCCTCGTTGGTGGCGCTGACATTGGATGCAAAGGCCCCCAGCTCCGCCAGGCGGCGGATCAGCCGCATGCCCTCGAAGAAGGACGCCGGGGCTTCCGCCAGGGTTCGGGGCCGGGCCATGTAGTCCTCCGGCGAGCCGCTGGCCAGGATGGCGCACTCCGCCAGGTAGTGGGGGATGTCCGACAGAGACACCGAGATGGGCACGACGCCCTCCTGCCGGAAGCGAAGAATCGCCGCCTCCAGGTTCTCCCAGGTGTCAGGCAGGGCCAGGCCGTAACGCTCGAACAGATCCACGTTGACGAACAGCCCCTCCCAGTAGGGCCGGACGGGGATGGCGTACACTCTTCCGTCCGCCTCCCGCAGCACGGGGTTTTCCTCCAGGTGCAGCTCGGGATAGGCGGCGTTGATCTCGTCGATGGGCACCACCCGGTTCAGGATGGGCGCGGAGTCCGCGCTGGCAGCAAAGAAGAACAGCACGTCCGGCTCGTTCCCGGCGGCAAAGTCGCTGAGCACGCCGGTCTTCCAAGTCTCGTCGCTGGTGGCGGAATTGTCCACCACGGTGTTGCCCGTTTGGGCCTCGTACTGCTGGAGCAGCTCCACATAGGCCATGGCGGAGGCCGCGTCCGCCCCAGCGAAGGAGCTGACCGTCCACAGCGTCACGCCCTCCGCCCTGGCTGCGCCCGTCAGGGGCAGCAGCAGCGCCAGGGCCAATGCCAGCACACGCCTCATGGTTCTTCCTCCTCTGCCTCCACATTTTGCGGGATGTCCAGCCGCACGACGGTTCTGCCCTTGTCGTCGCTGGTCACCCGGATGTCCGCCCCGCTGCCGTAGATCAGCCGCAGACGGTTGCTGATGTTCGCCAGCCCCAGGTGCGTGCCGCCCTGGTTGTCCCCCGCCAGGGACGCGTCAATGCGCGCCCGATCCTCCGGCGTGATGGGCTTCCCGCTGTTGATGACCTCCACCAGCAGCCTGTCGCCCCTGCGGCGGCAGTCCAGCTCGATCACCCCGCCCCCCGCCGGGCCGATGCCATGCTCCACGGCGTTTTCCAGCAGGGGCTGGATGGTCAGCAGGGGCAGCTGGGCGTCCAGGGCGTCGGCGTCCACGTGCTGATGCACGGTCAGATGGTCGCCGAAGCGCTGCTTGACGAAGTAGAAGTACGCCTGGGCCACCACGGCCTCCTCGCTGACAGGCACCATGCGGCGGTTTTTGCGGGCCATGCTGGCGTTGAGCAGCACGCTGAGAGACTCCACCATGGTGGAGATGGCCTCCGAGCCTTCCATGCGGGCCTTCCAGTTGATGGACTCCAGGGCGTTGTTGATAAAGTGCGGGTTGATGCGGCTCTGCATGGCCTGGATCCGCGCGTCCCGCAGGGCGATTTCTTCCTTGTAGGTCTTGTCGATCAGCTCGGCGATGCGCCTGCTCATCTTGGAGAAGGCCACGCCCAGGTCGCCCAGCTCGTCTCCGCCGTGCATGGGTACCGTCACGCCCAGCTCCCCCGCCTCGATCCGCCGGGAAGCCTCCGACAAAAGCGTGACAGGCCGGACGATCCGCCTGTGCACGAACCAGCCGATCACCAAGAGGATAGGGATCAGCATGGTCAGCAGGCAGAGCATCATCCGCCTGAGGGCCTGCATCTCGCCATAGAGTCGATCCCGGCTGACCATGAGCCGCACGTCCAGGGCATAGTCCCGGCCCCCGCATTGGGCTGTGTAGGCCACGCTGTCCCGGTCGTAGCTGCCCAGGCCGGGGATGAGGCCGTCCCAGTCCACCGAAAGATCGCCGGACTGTCCCAGGCGTACCTGCAGCTGCGCGTCCCACTCCTCCGCCAGCGTCCAGAGCGGGGCCAACAGCTGCCGCATATCCACCCCCAGCACCAGCATGCCGTAGCGTTCCATGCGCAGGTTCATCAGGTTGCGCACCAGGTACACCTGCTCCCCCGCCTGAACAAACTCGCACCGGGTGTCCAGCGACTCTCCCAGGGCTGCCACCGTATCATGGGCGGCCTGCTGGTACAGGAGCGCCTCGTTCTGTCCGCTGCGGGTGTACATGAACAGGCCCTCGTCCGCCACAGGGAAGTACCCGGCGAAGGTGAACAGATCATTGCGGCTGTACTTGCGCTCCAGATACCCCCGGGACTGGCGCAGGTACGCCGCGTCGCTGATGCTGCCGTCGGCGTACTGGCTGTATACCTCCGTCAGCTCGCCATCGTAGGTGGCGCCCTTGGCCAGATCAACCGCCTGGTCGATGTTCTGGCGGCACATGGTCAGCGCGTACTCCGCGCCGGAGGTCAGGGCTGCCTCGGTCTTTTCCCGGACGTTTTTCAGGAACACGCCGCCCAGGTAATGCCCCAGCAGCAGCGTGGGCGTCAGATAGCATACCAGCATCAGCGCCAGAATCTGAAACCGCAGAGATTTGAACCAGGGCTTCCTTCCTGCCGCAGACGCGGCCTGCGCCTGCATACCGGCTTGCATGGTTTTCATGGGCCTTCGCTCCTGCGCTGCGCGTATTTATTCCTCGTCAAAGGGCAGATCCACATGGGCGGCCATGATCCGCACCAGCTCCCTGGCATGGGCCAGGGTGTCCCGCTCGGCGAAGATCCGCACCCGCGGCTCCGTGCCAGAGAAGCGCACAATGATCCATCCCCCCTGCACGTACACCTTGCAGCCGTCCATGTAGCTGATGCGCTCCACCGGCATACCGAAGTCCGGCAGAACCCTGTCCACCATGATTTTTTGATGGATCTCCGCCTTGCGCTCCCCGGTCAGCGCCCAGTCGTACTCCGCCATGTGCATCTCGCCGTACTCGTCGTAGATCTCCTGCACCAGGGCGGACAGGGGCCGTCCGGTAACGCAGAGCATCTCCACCAGGAGCGAGGCAGCGTACAGGCCGTCCTTGCCGCTGATGTGTCCCCGCACGGTCAGGCCGCCGGAGGATTCGCCGCCGATGAGCGCGTCGTACTCGTCCATCCCGGCGGAAATGTGCTTGAAGCCCACCGGCACCTCCACGCACTTTTCCCCAAAGCGCTCCGCCACCCGATCCAGCAGATGGGTGGTGGCGATGTTGCGCACCGCCGCGCCCCGCCAGCCCTTGTACTTGAGCAGGTAGTGGTACAGGAGCACCAGCACCTCGTTGGCGGGGACGTAGTTGCCCTTTTCATCAATAATGCCCAGGCGGTCCGCGTCGCCGTCGGTAGCGATGCCCAGGTCGGCATGATGATCCCGCACGGATTCCTGCAGATCCACCAGGGTGTCCGGGTTGGGGGCAGGCAAATGGCCGCCGAAGAAGGCGTCGTGGCGGTCGTTGATGGCGTCAATGTCGCAGCGGGCGGTGTAGAGGATGGTCATCAGGCCCGTCAGGCTCACGCCGTACATGGGATCCAGCACAATGCGCGGCCTGCGCCGGCGGATGGCCGCCATGTCGATCCTGTCCATGATGGAATCCAGGTAGGCGTCCCGGGGATCAATATAGACGATCTTCCCTTCCTCCCGGGCCCGGTCGAAGTCAATGGCGCGGATGTCCTCCTCCGCGATGGCGTTGGCCTCCTCGCCCACGGGATCGGTGACCTCCTGGCTGGCGTCCCGCCCGCCCCGGGTGAACAGCTTGATGCCGTTGTAAATAGCCGGGTTGTGGCTGGCGGTGACCGCCGCGCCATAGGGCAGGTTCATGTGCTTGACGGTGAACATGATCTGCGGCGTGGGGGCGGACAGGTTGACGAAGTAGAGCTTCACGCCCTCCCCCGCCATCACCTCGGAGAACCAGATGGCCGCCTCCCGGCTGAGGAACCGCCGGTCATAGCCGATGCAGAAGCCCTCCTGCGCCACGCCCTCCCGGTGCATGCGCCGGGCCACCGCCGCCGCCACCCGGCGGATATTGCTGCGGATAAACGTATCGCCGATCACCGCGCGCCAGCCGCCCGTGCCGAATTGAATCAAGTCGCTCATGGTGACCTTCTCCTTTCGTCAGCCCATGATCACGTCCACCCTGTGGCTCCCGGACGCAAACACAGGAATCAAATCAGTCTTCTGTCCATCCACGCGGATTTCCTTCACACCCTTTTGCACATGCGCCGGGTTTTCCACACGGATAAGGTATTCCGCACCCCGCCACTGCCGTGTCACCTCAAAGCCGTCCCAGGCAGCGGGGATGCAGGGATCCACCGTCAGACGATCCATCTCCGGGCGAACACCCAGCATATAGCGGGTCGCCGCATAATAGGCCCAGCCGGAGGAGCCCGTCATGAAGGGGTGCCGCGCCCTGCCGTGGGCCGTGTGATCCCTGCCCATGATGAACTGACAGTAGGCATAGGGCTCCGCCTGGCGGATTTCCATCATGTCGTTCTGATTTTCCGGCAGCAGCGCGTCGTAGAACTTCATGGCCCTGTCGCCCCGGCCCAGACGGCACTCCGCTACCCAGGCCCAGGGATTGGGATGGCTGAACACCGCGCCGTTCTCCTTGATGCCGGGATACACCCGGGTCACAAAGCCGATGCCGTCGTCCCGGGTGGTGAAGGAGGGCGCGTTGAGCATCAGCCCGTAGGGGGTGTAGAGCCAGGCGTCCACCGCGTCCATGCAGCTGACGCCCTGCGCATGGGTCGCCGTGCCGGAGGCCACCGCCCAGGCGTTGCTCTCCAGGTGCACCTTGCCCTCCGCCGCCTTGGCCGAGCCGATGGGCCGCCCATCCGCCGTGATGCCCCGCAGGAACCACCGGCCGTCCCACAATGCCTGCTGGCAGGCATCCTTCATGGCCTCCAGCTGCGGGCTGTAGCGCGCCGCGGCCTCCTCGTCCCCCAGGAAACGGGCCGCGTCCAGGAAATGCTCCGTGGCCCACACCAGCAGGAAGGCCACCATGGCGCTCTCCCCACCGCCCAGGTTCAGGCAGTCGTTCCAGTCCGCCCGCAGACCCCTGGTGATGCCGTGGCTTCCTACCTGCCCGTAGGAGAAGTCCAGGGCGCGCTTCATGTGGCCCCAGACCGTGTCCTCCCCCTCGTCGGCATAGGGGATCACCTGCTGCAGGAAGGCCGTGTCCCCCGTCTCCCGCACGTATTCCACAATGGCGGGCAGCAGCCACAGCGCGTCGTCGGCACAGGCGTCCTTGATCCCGTGGATCATGCTGCTCTTCGGAGGCGGGGGCACCACCGTAGGCGAGGGCGCGGGAGCCTTCGCGTTGGGGTCGAACCAGGCCGGGTCGAACAGGTGCAGCCCGTAGCCCTGGCTGACCTGCCCCTGCAGCAGCTGCTCGATGCGTTTGCGGCACATGTCCGGCTCGCAGTGGGGAATGCACATGGCGTCCTGTGCGGTGTCCCGGTAGCCCAGGCCCGTGCGCCCGCCCACCTCAACAAAGGAGGCGAAGCGGGAGAACAGCACGTTGATCTCGCTCTGGTACAGGTTCCAGATGTTCAGGCTGCGGTTCATGTTCTCATGGGGCGTGCGCACCTGCAGTCGGGACAGCTTCTGCGCCCACCATGCCTTCAGCTGTACAAAGGCCCGGTCCACCCCCGCCTCGTCATAGCGGGCGCGGGCCTGGGCAGCGGCGGCTGCATCCCCGGTACCCAGGCAGAACAGCACGCGCTTCTCCTCCCCAGGGGCCAGGATCAAACGCTTGTGCAGCGCGCCGCAGGGGTTGCCGCCCTGCTCCACGGAATCCGACAGCTCGCCCCGCTCCACACCGATGGGATTCCGCTCCGTGCGGTAGGGGCCGATGAAGCTGTCCCGCTGCCCGTCGAAGCTGTCCGGCTGAAAGCTGGCCGTCAGGTACTGATAGCTGTCCTCCTCGTAGTGCAGCTCACACAGCGCCGTCCCGTCCGCATAGCGGGATCCGGCGCAGTACAGGCTCATCTGGAAGTTCTGGTTGTCGATGCTGATCTCATGGAAGGAAAACTCCACATACCCGAAAACACTGATATGCCGGTGCCTGCCGGACAGGTTGCGGATGCGCACGTCGAAGATTTCCACCGGGTCGCGCCCATCCTCCTCCCGGGGGATGAACAGCGTCTGGCTGGCGTGAATGCCCTGCACCTCGGCCTCGTAGACGGAATAGCCCAGGCCATGACGGCAGAGGTACTTCGCCTCCTTCAGGGACAGTCCCGTGGGCTGCCAGCTCACCGACCAGTACCGTCCGTCCTCATCGTCCCGCAGATAGACGTAATGCCCCGGCCAGTCCATGGGCACGCCGTTGGGGCGGAAGCGGGTGATCCGGTGATGCTCTGGCGAATCCAGCCAACAGTAGCCCCCGGCGTTGTGGGACAGCACCGCGCCCATCCGCTGGGTGCCCAGGTAATTGGTCAGGGAAACAGGCACGTCCACCCGGTCGATGACGTACTCCCTTGCCGCATCGTCAAAATAGCCATAGCGCATCATGCTGGCCTCCTTATCCGGTTTTCTTCTGTCTCCAGCATAACAGAAACGGGCCGGATGGAACATGGCCTGAAATGGCTTTTGTTGTACGGACTTGTTCAGTTTTTCAGCGTGAAGCCGTCAAAAATACAGGCTGATGAACATGGGCTTTCGGTAGAAGACCCGGGCAGCCTTCTCCGGGGTGCAGTGCAGGCGGACGTTTGGCAGCCAGCGCAGATCCTCCACATCGTACCGGCCCAGGATCAGCCGGGTGAAGTCCTGGATGGTCAGCGACACATCCGGCTCCTCCTCCGTCATGGACACCCGGTTGGCCTCGCCCGGCGCGAACGCCACCGCAAACCGCCCGTTGTTACAGGGAATCTGCCCATCGCTGATCTCCATCACCAGCCGGCCCTCGCCCCGCATCCGTGCCAGCTCCAGCACTTTGCGCACGCTGATCACCCGCGCCATGCCCTTCCATTCCTTCCTGCACTGGATGCAGCCCAGGCTCCACTCCGGCAGCAGGCCGCCCAGTTCCACATCCTCCGGCAGGGGCAGGATCACATGGCTGTGATCCGCCTCCATGGTCTTCAAAAGCACCATCAGCCCCCGGAATCCCGCCATGTCCGTGAACACGAAGCGCGTGCACTCCAGCGCCCGGTCACCCTCGTCCACCACAGGCCTGCAGGTCATGTAGGCGGAAGGCGCGCCGGCTTCATCCATGTACACGTAGGTGTAGACCCGGTCGGCGAAGGGATTGGCCTTCTCCACCCAGCGGTACTCGATGTCCTCACACCGCACCATGCAGTTGTACCGCTCCTGCCAGCCCCGGTCGATCCGGCGAATGGCCGCCTTGAGGTCGCTGCCCTTCTCCAGCAGCCGCCATGTACCGGGTACCGCTTCCTTCGGCACGCCGCGCAGGGCGATCTTCCACCGGTTGGCCGTGCAGGCGATCTCATACCCGAACTTGCGGTAGAACGCCGTGGAGAACGGATACAGGTAGGACAGCGCCGCGCCCTCCGCTTCCATGGCGGGCAGCGCATGCTCAAAGCAGCCCCGGATGCCGCCCATCCGCCGGTACTGGGGCAGAGTTGACACCCCGCCGATGCCCTCCATCAGCACCTCCGCACCATCGAAGGTGGCGCGGTAGGGAATCACCGTCATGGTGCTGAGCATGGTGGCGTCGTCGTCCGCAAAGGCCGCCCACTGGCTGTCCCAGTGCTGATCCTGGCGGCAGGTGGGGTTGGTACGGATATCCGCCAGGGCTTCCTCGGAAGACTTGTCCGCCCCCTGCAGGGCATACTCGAAGGCCAGGGCGCAGAACTCCTGGCAGCGCTTGTACTCGTTTTCCCGGATACGGCGTATGATCATAACGTATTCTGCCTTTCCGCCTGTCGGCTGTGTGCTGCCTTCATCTTATCACAGCCGGTTCCGCATGGCAAGCGTCCTCATGTTCGATGTGGCAACTTCGCAACCATCGACAACAAAGAACAACCGGAAACGATGATTTTTCCTTCGCCTGCCCCTATAATAAAAGCACCGAAACGGTTTCACGAGGACAACAGGAGGCGTTCCATGAACCATACCACCCTTCCTGCCCGGCAGACCCTGCCCCGGCGAAGCACCGGCAAGGCCTCCCGCCGGAAAAAGACCTTCTGGCTTTTGACCATGGTCATGCCCGGCACCATCTGGCTGCTGCTTCTGCGCTACCTGCCCATGTACGGCATTCTCATCGCCTTCAAGAACTACCGCGCCTACAAACCCAACACCTTCTGGAACAACATCATCCAAAGCGAGTGGGTGGGGCTGAAGAACTTCGCCTTCCTCAAATCGCCGGACACGGCGGTGATGATCCGCAACACCCTGGGCTACAACGCGCTGTGGATCGTCATGGGGCTGGTGATCGCCGTAGCCTTCGCGGTGATGATGAGCGAGCTGACCAGCCGCTTCATGGCCAAGACCTACCAGACGCTGATGTTCTTTCCCTACTTCCTGTCCTGGGTGGTGGCCAGCTACTTCGTGCTGGCGTTCCTGGACCCCACCAGCGGCATGATTCCCGCCATCCAGAAGAGCATGGGGCTCAAGCCCACCAACTTCTACCACGACACCACCTACTGGCCGCTGATCCTGACCCTGTGCAGCATGTGGAAGAACATAGGCTACTCGTCGGTTTTGTACCTGGCGGCCATCACCGGCATTGATTCCACCCTGTACGAGGCCGCTGCTGTGGACGGCGCCACCAAGTGGCAGCAGGTGTTCCACATCACGCTCCCCGGCATCAGGACGATGATCATCATCCTGCTGATCATGAACGTGGGCAAGATCTTCAATTCCGACTTCGGTTTGTTCTACAACGTGCCGCAGAACTCCGGCTCCCTGTACCCGGTGACCCAGGTCATCGACACCTATGTCTACCGGGCCTATGCCAACACCCACAACATGGGCATGAGCTCCGCGGCGGGCCTGTTGCAGAACGTGGTCGGTTTCATCTGCATCGTCATCACCAACGCCATCGTCCGCAAGCTGGATCCGGAGAGCACGCTGTTCTGACGCGCCCCGGGCATCAAACAGGAGGGAAGCCCCATGATCACATCCGTCCGGCAGCGCCGTCACGCCCGCCTCAACAGCTTCAGCCCCGGGGTGGAGGCCCTGTTCCACATCATCCTGGGGATCTTCGCCGCCTGCTGCATCCTGCCGTTCCTCTTTGTCGTCATCATCTCCTTCTCCTCGGAGGAGAGCATCCGGCAGATCGGCTACGCCTTCACGCCCCTGGCCTGGTCGGTGCAGGCGTACACCTATGTGCTGGATCTGGGCGACGCGCTGTGGCGCAGCTACTTCAATTCCTTCTTCATCACCATCGTGGGCACGGTGATCTCGGTGGCCATGTGCGTGCTGTACAGCTATCCCCTCTTCCGCAGGGATTTCCGCTACCGGGGCCTGTTCAACTTTCTCAGCTTCTTCACCATGCTCTTCGGCGGCGGCCTGGTGCCCACCTTCGTCATCTGCAAGAGCGTCCTGGGCCTGTCGGACAACTACGCCGCGCTGATCGTCCCCATGCTGTTCAGCCCCTTCAACATCATCGTCATGCGCACGTTCTTCCAGACCACTGTGCCCATGGAGCTGATCGAGGCTGCCACCATCGACGGCAGCGGCGAATACTCCACCCTGACGCGCATCGTCCTGCCCATCGTCAAGCCGGGCATCGCCACCATCGCCCTGCTCAACGCCCTGGCCTACTGGAACGAGTGGTTCCTGTCCCTTTTGTACCTGAACAAGAACATGGACATCATGCCCCTGCAGTACCTGCTGATGCGCATGCAGCGCAGCGCGGACTTCCTGGCGAAGAACTCCTCGCAGATCGGCGCGGACGCGGCCCTGGCGGCCCGCAGTCTCCCCAGCCAGTCGCTGAAGATGTCCCTGGTGGTGTTCATCGTGATCCCCATCGCCTGCGCGTATCCCTTCTTCCAGCGGTATGTGGTGGCCGGGCTGACCATCGGCTCGGTGAAGGGGTAACATCCATCCCGGTAAGCACGGCCGTATGCCGGCAGGATCGGCCGCTTGCATAGAAAAAAGGAGGTTTCCGTATGAAGAAATTCCTGTCCCTGATCCTGGCTGTGACGATGCTGCTGTCCCTTGTGTCCATCGCCTCCGCCGACGATCTGCCCACCATCACCATCATGTTCCACGGTTCCAACGTCAGCGACGATTCCGCTGTGCTGGAGAAGGTCAACGAGTACATCGCCGACAAGGTTGGCGCGAAGCTGGAGGTCATCTGGGGCACCTGGGGCGACTTTGACGACAAGGCCACCAACGCCCTGGTCTCCGGCGACAGCGGCGTGGACATGGTCTTCACCTGCTCCTGGAGCGCCGACGAGTACAACACCTTCGCCAAGAACGGCTACTTCCTCAAGCTGGACGATCTGATCGCCCAGTACGGCGCGGATCTGGTTGCCGCCATCCCCGAGGCGCTGATGCAGGCTGCCACCATCGAGGGCGCGGACGGCATGGGCGTGTACGCCGTCAACGGCTACAAGGACTTCGCCACCCAGAACTGCTGGGACGTGAACGTCACCCTGCTCAACGAGCTTGGCTACACCCTGGACGACTTCAAGGCCCTCGACTTCTTCTCCTTCGGGGAGCTTTTCGCCAAGGCCAAGGAGGTCAAGGGCGACAGCTTCTATCCCTTCCTGATTGAGCCCATGGTGCTGGAGCGCATGGTGACCAATTCCATCATCGTGGCCGGCGACGCTGGCTCCACCAACCTGCTGAGCCTGTACCTGAACCCGGAGGACGTTTCCGCCGAGGGCGCCTACGGCAACAAGCTGCTGAACAAGTTCGCCACCCCCGAGTACCAGGCCTTCGTGGAGAAGGTGCACGAGTACTACGAGGCCGGGTACATCGACCCCGCCGTGGCCGTGGCTGAGACCTCCAACGACACCCGCACCAACACCCAGAAGACCGCGTCCTACCTGGTGGGTACCCAGTCCTACGCCCTGGGCTGCGAGCTGACCTACTCCGAGGAGCGCGGCATCGAGGTGGCCATGGTGCCCTGCACCGACCCCTACGTGGACACCACCGCCTCCCAGGGCGCGATGATGGCCATCTCCTCCGCCTCCGAGCACCCCGAAGAGTCCTTCAAGTTCCTGGCCCTGCTCAACAGCGATCCCTACCTGATGACCCTGATGAACTACGGCGTGGAGGGCATCCACTACACCAGGGACGAAAACGGGCTGATCGTCTTCAACAAGGAAGCCCGCGACACCTACACCCCCTGGACCAATGGCATGGGCAACGTGACCATCCTGCCTGACACCGCCGTGGAGGGTGCGGGCTTCCGCAAGTCCTTCGTGGAATACTATCAGCAGGCCAAGGCCATTCCGTCCCTGGGCTTCGTGTTTGACAACTCCCCCGTGGCCAATGAGATGGCTGCCCTGGGCAACGTTGCCGCCCAGTACGCCCTGGCCCTGGACGCCGGCGCAGTGGATCCCGCCACGGAGCTGCCCGCCTTCCTGGCCGCGCTGGACGCCGCCGGTATGGAGACCTACCTCAGCGAAGCCAACGCCCAGCTGGAGGCCTACCTGGCCAAGTAAACCGCTCACCCGTTCGCCGGGGAGAAGCATGCTGACTCGCTTCTCCCCGGGGAATACTTCTCTGGCGGCGCATACCCTGCGCCGCCGCTTTTCTGCCCATGCAAAAGGAGCCTGCCGCGGCGCATTGCCGGACAGGCTCCTTGCTGTATTCACTTCTTCCACATGGCCGGGTGGAACAGCGCCAGGATGGGGAACAACTCCAGGCGGCCCGCCAGCATCAGCAGGCTGAGGATGATGGTGGCGAAGGGGCCGTAGCCCGCGAAGTTCTCCACCGGGCCCACGCTGCCAAGGCCCGGGCCCACGTTGCTCACGCAGGTCAGGGCAGCGGTCAGGTTGGTTTCCACATCATACAGGCCCTCCAGGGACACCAGGAAGCCCCCCAGCAGCACCAGGGACACATACACAAAGGCGAACACCGCGATCTGCTTGAGGATCATCTCGTCCACGCCCTTGCCCTCGAAGCGCACCACGGTGATCTTCCGGGGCTGGAACACATGCCGCACGTCCCGCAGGCCCTGCTTGACCAGCATACCGATGCGGCACACCTTCATGCCGCCTGCCGTGGAGCCCGCGCAGGAGCCGATGAACATCAGCAGCAGGATGAGCATCCGCGTCGCCACGGGCCACAGGTTGAAGTCCGCTGTGGCAAAACCCGTGGTGGACATGATGCTCGCCACCTGGAAGGAGGCATAGCGCAGGGAGGTCAGGGCGCTGCCGCCGCAGCTGGGCAAAAGCTGGCAGGTGACAAACGCCGTCGATACCGCGAAGATGCACAGGTACCACCGCAGCTCCTCGCAGTGCACCACATCCCGCCAGCCCCCGGTCAGCAGCCGGTAGAACAAGGCAAAATTGATGCCGAAGAGCAGCATGAACACGGTGATCACCGCATCCACCGCCCCGCTGTCAAAGGCCCCTACGCTGGCGCCGTAGTTGCTGAAGCCGCCGGTGCCCGCCGTGCCCATGGCGTGGATGGCCGCGTCGTAGGCGTTCATGCCGCAGAGCATCAGCAGGGCGAACTCCGCCATGGTCAGCACAAAGTACATGATGTAGAGGATCTTCGCCGTGTCGCCCATCTTTGGGACGATCTTGCTCAGGGTGGGGCCGGGGCTCTCAGCGCGCACCAGGTGGGAGGTTCGCCCGGACATCTGCGGCAGCAGCGCCAGGGTCAGCACCAGCACGCCCATGCCGCCGATCCAGTGGGTGAAGCTGCGCCAGAACATCACGCCCCGGGGCAGGCCCTCAAAGCTTGTCAGCTTGGTGGCGCCGGTGGTGGTGAAGCCGCTCACCGCCTCGAAGCAGGCATTGATATAATTGGGAATGACCCCGCTGAACACGAAGGGCAGCGCGCCGAAGGCTGACAGAAGCACCCACGCCAGCGCCACGCACAGGAAGCCCTCCCTGGCCCGCAGATCGTGCTTCTCCGGCCGGGCCAGCAGCCGCATGAGCAGCCCCACTGCCAACAGCAGCGCCATGCTCTTCAGCAGCGCGGACGCGTCGCCGTCGCCATAGCCCAGGGCGATCAGGAAGGCCGGGAGCATGGCCGCTGCCTCAATCAGCAGAATCGCACCCAGGAGGTTGATCACAAGCCGTTTGTTCATCGCCGGATAACCTCGTTCAGGTCGGAAATGCCGCTCTCGCAGGCCAGGATGATCACATGATCCCCGTCCTCAATGTAGTCGTTGCCGAAGGGGACGATGACCTTGCCCTTGCGTACGATCACCGCCACCAGGGTACCCTTGCGCACGGAGAGATCCTTCAGCGCCACGCGGATGTAGGGCTCGCCCTTCCTGGCCACGAACTCCATGGCCTCGGCCTTGCCGTCCACCAGGCGGTAGAGCTTCTCCACGCCGGTGCCGGTGCGGTTGGCGCGGGCACGGACGTAGCGCAGGATGTTATTGCAGGTAATATCCTTGGGGCTGACCACGCTGTCCAGCCCCATGGTGCTGAGGATCCCCGCGTAGGACACCCGGTTGTTCTTGACAATGACCTTGCCCACCCCCTGGCGGGAGGCGAACAGGCCGGTCATCAGGTTCTCCTCATCCCGGTCGCACAGGGCGACGAAGGCGTCCATATCCCCCAGGCCCTCCTGATCCAGCAGCTCCTGATCCGTGCCGTCGCCTTGGATCACGTCCACATGGGGCAGCATCTCACTCAGGCGTGCGGCCTTTTGCTGATTGATCTCGATCATCTTCACATGGATGCCCATGGGCACCAGCATCTTCGCCAGATAATAGCTGATGCGGCCTCCGCCCAGCAGCATCACGTTGCGGGTGCGGCGGGCGTTCTTGCCCAGGAAGCGGAAGTAGTCGGTGATGGTCATCATGTCCGCCACCACATGCACCCGGTCCCCCACCTCGATGACGAAATCGCCGTTGGGGATGATCACCCGGCCGTCCCGCTCCACGGCGGCATACAGCACCCTGGGCATCATGGGCTGGCGGGCGGAGAGGCTCTTGATGGGCCAGCCGACAATCGCGTCCTGGGCCTGCGCCCGGAACTCCACCATTTCCACCTGCCCCTTGGCGAAGGACTCGATGTTGCTGGCGAAGGGGAAGCGCAGCAGGTGGCTGATTTCCAGGGCCGTGGCGCGCTCCGGGTTGATGGCCATGTCCAGGCCCAGCTCCCGCTGCAAAAGCGTCAGGCTCTCGTTGTACTCGGGGTCGCGGATGCGGGCGATGGAGTACTTGGCCCCCAGACGCTTGGCCACCAGGCAGCAGAGCATGTTGATTTCGTCCGAGGCGGTAGCGGCGATGATAATATCCGCCTTGTCCACGCCCGCGTCCATCAGCGTTTTGGCGTTTGCGCCGTTGCCCCGGATGCACATAACGTCCAGGGTATCCTCGCACCTCTGCAGAACCTCTTCGTTCTGATCCACCATGGTAATGTCATGACCTTCACGGGTCAGGTGCTCGGCCAGGGTACGCCCCACCTTGCCGTCGCCCACCACCAGAATACGCATGAAGCAATCCTCCGAAAACTTGGCTGTGACCGCGCCCTTGCGGGTACGCCTTCCAATGCACGAGGTTCAGTATAGCACAATTCGTTGAAAAAGGAAACAGCTTTGCAAAGAAAGCATGGCACTTCAGCCGCCGCGCGGTTGCAATCGTGGCGGGGGTGTGCTATCATCAGGGCAGAAAAGCCAGGCAAGGAGCGATGCGACCATGGTTCGTCCCATCATGCGGGATCCGCTGTTCCTCTCCCAGCCCTCCGACAAGGCCTCCCCTGCGGACAGGGCGGTGATCGCCGACCTGCTGGACACCCTGCGTGCCCATCATGACGGCTGCGTGGGCATGGCCGCCAATATGATCGGCGTGCGCAAGCGGATCATCGCGGTGAGCATGGGCCCGGTAAACGTGGCCATGGTCAACCCGGTGATCCTGCGTTTTTCCGGCCCCTACGAGGCCCAGGAGGGCTGCCTGTCCCTGAGCGGCCAGCGGAAGACCACGCGGTATCAGGAGATTGAGGTAGCCTTCCAGGACGCGGACTTTCAGCCCCGCCGCCAGGTCTATGCCGGGTGGATTGCGCAGATCATCCAGCATGAAATCGACCACTGCGATGGCATTCTGATCTGACGGAGGTGCCCTATGCCGCACATTTATGTGGACGCGGACGCCTGCCCCGTGGTGCGCATCGTGGAGGAGATCGCCGTGGCCCGCGGCATTCCCGTGACGCTTCTGTGCGATACCAACCATGTGCTTACATCCTTAACCAGCCGGGTGGTGGTCGTCGGCGCGGGGGCGGATGCGGTGGATCTGGCGCTGATCAACCTGTGCCGCCGGGGCGACATCGTGGTCACCCAGGATTACGGCGTGGCCGCCCTGGCCCTGGGCAAGGGAGCCTATGCCATCCATCAAAGCGGCATGCGCTACACCAACGACAACATCGACCGCCTGCTCATGGAGCGTCACCTGGCCCGCAAGGCCCGCCGCTCCGGCCGGCATCACCTGAAGGGGCCCGCTCCCCGCACCCCCGAGGACGACCGCCGCTTCGCCCGGAGCTTTGATCAGCTGGCGCAGGAAGCGCTGGCTGCGGAAGGAGATCATTCCCCATGCTAAAGAAAGCCTATACGCCCCTGTCGCTGCTCCTGCAGGCCCTGGCCATGATCGCTGCAGGGCTGCTTCTGCTGCTGCAGCCGGTGGCGACGCTGCGCCTGGCGGTGCTGCTGCTCAAGTGGTATCTGTGGCTGCACGCCATGGCCTCCCTGGCCACCTTCCTTACCGACCGCAAGGGCCACAAGGCCTCCCTGGGCCAGGCCGGACTGCTGGCGGCGCTGGCCTGCGTGATCACCTTTCTGCCGCAGGTGGTTGGCGCGTCGGTGGCATACCTGTTCGGCGCATGGGTGACCATCAACGCCCTGTCCAGCCTGATCTACGCCATCCAGCTGCGCCACGACCGCCAGCGGGGCGTGCTCCTGCACGGGGTGATCGCCGCCGTCCATGCCGTGTTCGCCGTGGCGCTGTTCACCAGCCCCCTGCAGGGCGTGGTGTCCCTGGCGGTGATCCTGGGCGTGTACTGCCTGCTCAACGCCTGCTTTCTCTTCAGCGACATGGTGCGGGAGCTGCTGGGCACCGACGTGCGTGGCAAGCGCATCCGCCAGCGGATCCGCCTGTCGCCCCCGGTGCTGCTGACCGCGCTGATTCCCCTGCGGCTGCTCTCCGCCCTGGACGACCCGGACGAGGCGGAGGAAACTGCCCGCTGGACCCGCCAGGAAACCGACATCGAGCATCCCACCAAGGATCTGGAGATTTTCCTGCACCTGTCCAAGAACACCGCTGCGGGCCTGGGACACGTGGACATCGCCCTGGGGGACACGGTCTACGCCTACGGCTGCTACGACGCGGGGAGCAGCCGGCTCCTCGGCGCGCTGTCCGACGGCGTACTGGTTATGGCCAACCGGGACAAGTACATCCCCTACTGCCTGGAGACGGAGCAGAAAAAGCTCATCAGCTTCGGCGTAACGCTGACGGACGAACAGAAGGCAGCCGTTCGCCATGCAGCGGAGGAGCTGCTCCGGGACAGCAAGCCCTGGTATCCCCCGGAGGGCGACCCGCAGAAGTTCTTCGAGGGCGCGGCGGACGCCACCTTCCACAAGATCCAGCACGGCCCCTTCAAGACCTACAATGTGCTGAAGACCAACTGCGTGGCCCTGGCCAACCTGCTGTGCGGGGCCAGCGGTCTGGATCTGATGAACCCCCAGGGCATCGTGACCCCGGGCACGTACTATGCCTTCCTGAACAGGCAGTTCCTGCGCCCGCGGAGCATCGTCATTTCCCGCACGGTGTACCGCTGAACGCGGCGTCAACAAAGTGGCTTCGCCTCTTTGTTGAGTTTGCGCTCACTCACTGGTCGGGGCGCTTTGCGCCCCGACTGGCCGTTCGCTCCATTCGGCCTCGACGCGCTTCGCGTGCCGAGGCTACAGCAATACAATGTATACATTGTATTGCTTAGTCGGCCTTGCGGCCTCCCTCAGCGTAAGGAAGCGATTTTGCAGAGCAAAATCGCGCGAAGGCTGACGCGCATGTCGTCAGCCTTTGATTGGCAGTCTGCCGACGGCGAATAACTGAAACGGCTAATGGTTTTGTGACAAAATACGCCCTCCGTCCATGGACGGAGGGCTTTTGCTTGTCAGCGCTGATCCAGGGAAACGTAGGGCACGTTTTCCTTCACGCCGATGTAGGCCGGGCGGATGATCTTCCCGGCATTCTGAATTTCCTCGATGCGGTGGGCGCTCCAGCCCGCGATGCGGCTGACAGCGAAGATAGGCGTGAACAGCTCGCAGGGCAGATCCAGCATGCGGTAGATCAGCCCGGAGTAGAAGTCCACATTGGCGCTGACGCCTTTGTAGATCTTGCGCTTCTCGGCGATGATTTCCGGAGCCAGCCGGGCGACGGTTTCGTACAGGGCGTACTCCTCTTCCCTGCCCTTCTCCACCGACAGATCCCGGGCGCACTTCATCAGGATATCTGCACGGGGGTCGGACAGGGAGTACACCGCGTGGCCCATGCCGTAGATCAGGCCGGACTGGTCGAAGGCCTGCCTGTCCAGGAGCTTGGCCAGGTAATCGCGGATAGCGCCCTCGTCATGGGTGTCCACATGGGCGCGCAGATCGTCAAACATGCGCACGACCTTCACATTTGCGCCGCCGTGCCGGGGACCCTTCAGGGAGCCCAGCGCCGCCGCCACCGTGGAGTAGGTATCCGTGCCGGAGGAGGACACCACGTGGGTGGTAAAGGAGGAGTTGTTGCCGCCGCCGTGCTCGGCGTGCAGCACCAGCGCCAGGTCAAGCAGCTTGGCCTCCAGGGGGGAGAACTGCCCGTCCTCCCGCAGCAGGTGGAGCAGGTTTTCCGCCGTGGAGTAGTTTTCCTTGGGCAGATGGATGAACAGGCTCTTCCCCTGATGATAATGCTGGAAGCTCTGGTAGCTGTACACCGCCAGCAGCGGGAACACCGCAATCAGCAGCAGGCACTGGCGCAGCACGTTGGCGATGGAGATATCGTCCGGGTTCTCGTCATAGGCATACAGGCCCAGCACGCACCGGGAGAGGATGTTCATCATGTCCTTGCCGGGGGCCTTGAGGATCATGTCCCGGACGAAGGACGTGGGCAGGCTGCGGAAGTCCGCCAGTTCCTCCTGGAAGCGCGTCAGCTGCGCCTGATTGGGCAGCTGGGAGAACAGCAGCAGATACACCGTCTCCTCAAAGCCGTAGCGGCCGTCCTTCATAAAGCCGTTGACCAGATCGCGGATGTTGACGCCACGGTAATACAGTTCGCCATCGCACTGGGTAACCGTGCCGTCGGGGTTCGTTTTTCTGGAAATGACGCTGGATATTTCCGTCAGACCGGTGACGACGCCTTTGCCGTCATTGTCGCGAAGGCCACGGTAGACCTGATGCTCGGTATACATATCCGGCGTAATGTGGTTGTTACTGCAGGACAGATTCGCCATCCGGGCGATATAGTCCGTAATCTCGGAGAAATTCGTCTTCATGCATGACCTCCTTCTGCTGATCGTGTTGTTCTTTTCATCATAGCATATCCGCAGCCGCAGGTCAACATCCTATTGGTAAAAAAGTGAACATTTCTGCTTTCTTCCCTGCCCTGCATGCAAAAAGGGCGGCAGTCCCGCCATGGAGACTGCCGCCTGGAACCTTATGGGTCAGGAGAAATCGTCGGCGTTCGGGTCGGACTTGAAGTCGTCGCTGTCCGCGGACGGGATGCTGGGCTTATCGGCGTTCGTCGCGTCGGAGGCCCAGCTGTCGCTGAAGGCGCTGCTGTTCTGCTGGCTGCGATACTGCCTGCGGCCCATGCGCTGCGTGGTAGACGGCGCCTGGGGATCACGGAAGGAGGCGGTAAAGCTGCTGTCCGTCTGTCCGGCGGGGCGGCTGTAGGGGCTGCTCTGGGTCGGACGGATGGTTTCATCGCTGTCGGTGAAGGACGGACTTGCGCCGGTGTAGCCGCCGGTGGGACGGCTGTAGGGATTCGGCTGGCTGCCGGAAACGCTCTGGGTCGGACGGATGGTTTCATCGCCGCCCATAGTGTTCACAGACGTCTGCCCTGCGGGCCGCTGGTAGGCGGATGCACCCTGCTGGGGCTGCTGCCCTGCCGGCCGCTGATAGGCCGACTGTCCGGGGGCGTAGGGCTTGCGGGCCTGGGGCTGCTGATAGCCGGTGGGCCGGGCCGCGCCCGCCTGGTTGGTGTAGGTGCCGGTGCGGGGCTGGTTGGGCTGGCCGGGCCGCTGCTGCGTGTTGGCGCGCTGCTGCTGGGCCGCCTGAGCGCGGCGCTGGGCCGCACGCTGGGCCGCCTTGCGCTTGTTCTGGGTGTAGAGGACGTAGGCGTACACGCCACCGCCGCCCAGCGCCAGAATCACAATGGCAATGATCCAGCCCACGGCGGAACCGCCGCCCTGGTTTTCGCCGGGATCGTTGATATCAAGGGTGGGGAGCAGCTCCAGGGTGGCCGTGGCCTCCGGGGAGGCGCTGGGCTCCTCCGTCGCGAAGGGATCGGGGGTCTCCGTGGCGATGGGCTCCACCGTCGCGAAGGGATCGAAGGGCTCGTAGCTGACATTCAGGCCGCTGTTGGGGTTGGTCCACTCGTCAACCTTCTTGTCCTCCTCGGACACCACGCCGCCGCCCACATAGCTGCCGGTGTTGTCCTGGTTGTTGTTGGCGGTGGAGTTGTTCAGCACGCCCTGGCGGTACTGGTCGCTGCTCAGGAAGCTGTTGACCTCGGAAATGGTCATATGCTTGAAGTAGCTGCCGGCGATATAGCCCTCCTGGCCGTCATACTTGACGTGGTACCAGGTGGTGTCGCCCACCTGCTCGGTACCAAGCACCAGGCACATGGCGTACTGCTTGAGCACCCGCAGCCGGGTGGAGGACGTACTGGCCGCCTGGCGGAAGTTCACCGTGCTGGAGGACACATAGCCATAGGCGGACAGGCCATCGGGATTGACGGTGGGCTGGGTGGTGGCGGGCGCGTCCGTGTTGGTCACGAAGCGCAGCATATCCGCGCGGATGTAGCCCAGGTTGCCGCTGTAGCGGACGGAGTGCCATGCCTCGCCGTTCATGGTGTAGGCCTGGCCCAGCACCTCCACCTCGGTATCCTTGGGCAGCACGGCGATGATGGCGCCGGTGGCGTCATAGGTCTGGCGGAAGGGCACGCCGTCGCCGATGGTCACCGCAGTACCGGCCACCTGGGGCGGCGTCGCGGTGGGCGTGGGGGGATCCTCGGGCTTGTGCTGCTCCTCCCACAGGTTGATGTAGTACTGCGCCTCCTCGTTGGTGATGCGGCGCAGGGCGCTGTCCACCACCATGCCGGGCTGCTCATCCAAGGTGGAGACGGAGCTCCAGGCCTGGTTGCCGGCATCGTACTGCTGGCCGTACACATACACCAGGGTATCCTTGCCCAGCGCGGTGATGATGCTGCTGTCGCTGGTGCTGATTTCCGTGCGCAGGGCCACCGCCTGGGTGGTCAGGGCATAGCCCTCATACTGGGCGGGCCGGGCGTAGGTGAAGCGCACCTCGGCGGGCGCAGCCGCGCCGGTGGACGCATCCACGGTCACCTGCACACTGGCCGCGCTGGTCAGGGTGTAGCCGGACACCTTGCTGCTGGTGGGCATGACGTTGGTGGCCACCGCCGAGGTGCAGGTGATGGTCTGGCGATCCAGCTCCACACCGTCCTCGGTAACGTAGATCACCGGCACATCCACCGTCACGGTAGCCGGAGGCAGCACGCGGTAGGTGAAGCGCACCTCGCTCTGGCTGGCCGCGCCGGTCTGCTGATCCACCGTGACCTCCACGCTGCCGGCAGATACCAGGGCGTAGCCCTCGGTCTTGCCGCTGGTGGGGGTGATGGTGGTGGTCTTGTCGCTGGCGCAGGTGATGGTCTGGCGATCCAGCTCCTGGCCGTCCTCAGTGATGTACAGCACCGTCACCGGAGCAGTCTTGACCTCCGGTTCAGGCTCGCGGTAGGTGAAGACCACCTCAGCGGGCGTGGCCGCGCCGGTGGCGGCATCCACCGTCACCTGCACGCTGGAGGCGCTGACGAGGATGTAGCCTTCCACCTTGCCGCTGGTGGGGGTGATGATCACGGGCTGGGCGGAGGACGCCGGCGTGGTCTGGCGGTCCAGCTCCGCACCCGCCTCCGTCACGTAAATCACGGGCACGTCCACGGTCACGGGTTCAGGCTCGGGTTCAGGCTCGGGCTCCGCGCCGCCGGTCAGATCCTCTTCGGTCAGCGGCGGAATGGGCTCGGGATAGTTCGCCGCCATGTAGGCGTCGCTATCGGCCTTGGTCATCATCTGCAGGAACTGGGTCTTGATGAAGTACTGCTCCCCGTCCACCAGGACGCGGGTCCAGCTTTCACCCTTGTCGTTGATTTCCTCCCGCAGCAGGTACACCACAGTGCCCTTGGTCAGGCGGGTCACCAGGTTTGCCTTGGAGGAATCGTCCATGCTGGTGCGCAGACCCACCTGCGCGTCGGTGACGGTGCCGAAGCGGTTGATCATCTCGCCCTGGGGAACGGGAACGTCAGGCTCCTCCACCACAGCTTTGGCGAAGGTGAACACCACCTCCGCGGGCGTGGCAACGCCTTCCGCCGTCACCTCCACATTCACAGCCTGCGCACTGGAGGCGTCATAATCCTCCGGCACCAGATTGGCATCCGGCGCAACGGCGGTGATTTGCCCGCCCGGCAGCGTCACGGACTGGGCGTCGGCAATGTTCTGATTGTCCTGGTTGCGATAGTACACAGAAATGGTGGCGGAAACGGGCTCCGCAGGCTGATCAGGCTGCTGCTGCTTCTCCCGGTAGACGAAGCTCACCTGGGCCGGATCCGCCACGCCGCCGGTGACGTTCACCGTCACCTCGTAGGCGGAGATCAGCTCCAGCAGGTTGCCGTCCACCCCCGCCTGGGCGGCGGAGACAGTGTAGGTACCGTCCACAGTGTAGGTCACCGTATCGGAGGGGGCCACCTCGCGGCCGTCCTCCCCCACGTAGGAGATCGTCACCGTGGCAGGCACAGGATCAGGCTCCTGCTGCACGGCGTTGTAATAGAAGATAACCGGGTTCGGGCTGGCCGTGCCGTCGCTGTTGACGGTCACGGTCTGCACGGCGGCGCTCATGTCCGTAGCCAGGGTGTAGCCGTCGATCTCGATGGCATACACCTCATTGGCCTGGTTCTCAACACAGGTCTGGGTGGCGTTGCCCAGCACCGTGCCGTCCACCGCCTGATAGATCACCTGCACATCAACCCGAGCAGGCTCCTTCGGGATAGCGTTGTAGTAGAACACCACGGGGTTCGGGCTGGCCGTGCCGTCGCTGTTG
>JAXEEE010000125.1:0-12773 GCA_034104265.1 Eubacteriales bacterium
CCCTGCGCAGGAGCTAACGCCGCCCCTGCACCCGCGCAAGGTGTTTCACCCCTTGACCCTTTTCCGCTGGCGCGTTCCCTTGCAGACTTCGGAACCTGCCGTTTCCATCGCGGGCGGACTGCGTCGCCTGCTCGGAAACTCAGGCTTCTTCTGTTTCTTTGTTTCTTGCCTTTTCTGCTGCGCCCGGGCTGCCGCGACATCCCTGCGCAGGGGCTAACGCCGCCCCTGCACCCGCGCAAGGGGCATCGCCCCTTGACCCTTTTCCGCTGGCGCGTTCCCGTGGAGGTGGTTTACGCCTGGATCCAGCTGGCCAGGGTCAGGTCGGGGCCCACGTGGGTACCGATGATGCAGCCGATCTCCATCGTGCGGATCTCCGGCAGATCCAGGCCGCTCTCCTCCAGCATCTGCTTGAACTCAGCCACCTGGGCGGGGCAGTCCGCACCCGCGAGGATCACGGGATACCGCTTGTCCGGCGGGAACTGCTTCAGCTGCTCCACGTACCAGCTGCGGGTCTTGGCCGCGCCGCGGCACAGGCCGGCCTGGCTGATCTCGCCGCCCTCGATCTTCAGCATGGGGCGGATGTTCAGCGCAGCGCCCACCTTGCCCACCACCGGGTTCAGCCGGCCGCCCATCACCAGGTACTTCAGCGTGGGGGTATGGCCCGTCACCTTGTGGTGCTGCTTCAGCTCCTCCACGTAGGCCGCCAGCTCCGCCGCGCTGCTGACGCTGTCGCGCTTGTCCGCCGCCAGGATCACCAGCAGGGTCTCCGCCGCCGTGGCGTTCAGGGAGTCCACCACAATCACCCGGGCGGGGTCGCTGCAGCTTTCCCGGGCCATCAGCGCGGCCTGGTAGCAGCCGGACAGCTTGGAGGAGCCGGTAATGCACAGGATTTCATCCTCCGGCTGGGCCAGGAGCCGGTTGTAGGCCTCCAGGAACTTCTCCGGCGGCACGCAGCTGGTCTTGGGCAGCTCTTCCGCCACCCGCAGGCGGGCGAAGAACTCCTCGCGGGTAATGTCCAGGCCGTCCCAGTGCTCCTCCGTGCCGAAACGCACGGGCTGGGGCAGCACCGTCACACCCATGGCAAGGCCCTCTTCCGGCTTCAGGTCGGACATACTGTCCGTCACGATGCGAATCATATGTCTGCTTCCTCCCCTGTTGTTGTCATGTCCCGGTTGTAGAAATAGTCGTTGACCGCCGTCAGCCCCTGGATGAACACATCCATCTGCTCCTCGGGGACGGCCTCCGTCACCGCTTCGGTCATCCGCCGGTGATAGGCCCGGTGGACGTTCTCCACCGCCCAGGCTGCCTCCGTGGGCAGAATGTGCATACGCCGCCGGTCGCTGTCCATCCGCCGGCGCTCCAGGTAACCCTTGCGCACCAGCGTGTCCACTGCCACCGTCAGCGAACCTACCGTCACCCGCAGCTGCGCGGCCAGAGCGGACATGTGGTTGCTGTCCTCCCCTGCGCCGCACACCGCCTCGATGATGTGCACCTCCCGGATGCTCAGCCCCTTCACGCCCTCCTGCCGCAGGGTGTTCTCCTCCAGCCGCAGCAGCTCGTTGAAAAGGTGCACCAGCACCTGGTTGATGACTTCCGCTCTTCCTTCCACGTCAATTTCCTTTGATGTTCAAACTAATTCGGTAAGAAAAACTGCTTTGCGTAACAAAGCAGGAAACAGCATACCATAGCTTCCTGCCCTTGTCAATAGCTACCTGCGCAGGCCCTTGGGATAATGGTTCTTCATCATGCCGTCGCTGACCTTACCCCAGCCCAGGGGCAGCCCCGCCAGCGTGGGCAGCACGAAGCCCCGCAGCCCCTCCGGCGCGTCCAGCACCTCCCCCGCCTGATACCGCCGGGCCTGCTCCTCCGTCAGTGGAAGGTGGGGCAGCGCGGGCGGGCAGACGCTCACCGCCCAGGCGTGATCCGGCTGGAACACCTTGCCCTTCATCTGCCCCAGATGCAAGCCTACCCGCAGCACCTTGAGGCCCTTCACGTCCGGGCAATCCGGCAGGCAGACCATCGTATCCCCCAGCAAAGCGGTAGGGACGGGTGCGTCCGGGGCGAAGTCCCGCAGGGCCTTCAGCTGCTGCTTGTCCGGCCTGGGCAGGGAGGTATCCGCCGCCGTAGCAGCCCTGCCCTCCCCCGCCCGGCGAAGCAGCGCGACAAAGTGCCCCTCACCCTTCATCCGGTGGGGATAGCAGGTCAGCATGCCCTCCGGCGCGTCCGCCCCGGGCAGGGAGAAGGCCTCCGGCGAGAAGTCCGGGTGCCGCTGGCAGAAGGCCTCCACGTTGTCCTCGTTTTCCACAGCATTCATGGTGCAGGTGGAGTAGACGATCCTGCCGCCGGGGCGCACCATTTCCGCTGCGCAGTCCAGGATTTCCGCCTGCCGCCGGGCGCAGCCTGCGGGAGACTCCGCCGTCCATTCCGCCCTTGTCTCCGGGTGACGGCGGAACATGCCCTCGCCGGAGCAGGGCGCGTCCACCTGGATCGCGTCGAAGCCCTCCGGCCAGCGATCCGCCAGCTGCCTCGGCATGGCGCAGACCACCAGCGCATTGGTCAGGCCCATGCGCTCCACGTTCCGGGCGAGCACCTGCGCCCGCTTTGGGACAGGCTCGTTGCACACCAGCAGCCCCTGCCCCGCCATGCGCAGACCCAGCTGGGTGGACTTGCCCCCCGGGGCCGCGCACAGATCCAGCACCCGTTCCCCGGGCTGGGGATTCAGCACCGCCGCAGGCAGCATGGCGCTGGGCTCCTGCAGGTAGAAGGCTCCCGCCTCGTGCAGGGGCGTGGCGCCCGCGTCCGAATCCATGGCCAGGTAGCAGCCAAAGGGCTCCCAGGGAACCGGCTCCCCGATGCCCTCCGGCAGCGCAGCAGCTTCGACGGCCTTGAGGGGATTCAGCCGGATGCCACGCAGGTACGGCTCCTCATACGAACGCAAAAAGGCAGGCAGCTCGTCCCCGAGCCGCCCGGCCATGTTCTCCACAAATTGCCTGGGCAGTGTGTTCATACTTCCTCCAGGGATCATTCCCCGCTCCGAGGCACGCCTGCATCCGCCGGCGGCTTCCACTGGGGAGGATAATAGGGCTTGTTGTAGGCCTGAGCCTTGTCCACGGCAGGCTGGGCCGGCTTGTAGCGCAGATCCAGCTCGTCCTCGTCATGGCTGGAAAAGAGCTGCTGGAATGCGGCCTTCGTGCTCCGGCGGACGACCCTCCTGCCCCGGGATACAGGCTCCGGCGCTTCCTGGGGCTGCGGCTGCTGAGGCGCCGTAGCCGCCACGGGTGCCGCAGGCGTTACCGGCACAGAGGGCTGGGGATAGTCCTCCAGCCCGGGCGCGGGCGTTGCCGGGCTTGCGACCGTTTCCGGCCGGGCGTACCGGCGCATGTATTCTTCACGGTTCAGCTTCTGGTCTGCCACGGCGGGTGATACATGCTGCCAGGGTGCGGGATCCTCCTCCGGGTGAACCTCCTGCACCACAGCCTCGGTACGGGCGGTACCGTCGGCATACAGCCACTGGCGATGCACCGTGCGCTGCCGGCGGGTCGGGCGGGGCGGAAGCTCCTCCTCTTCCTCCTGACACCGGCGATGACCCAGCCTGCGGAAAAAGCTGGCCCATACCTTGTAGGGCTGCCAGCGCAGCAGATACACGATCAGGTCGATTACCATGCCCGCCCCGCAGAGGATCAACGCCAGCGGCAGCCAGTGGTCGGCCATCCATCTCAACAGACCGCCGCCCTCCGGCGTGGCCGCCGCGTTCCACAGATAGGCAATCGCCCCGCGGATCCAGCCCAGCAGGGCGCTGAACACCCCTGATGCAAAGCTGCCCATGGTTCTCCTCCTTTCCAACGGAAAACCGGGTGCGGCGCGTGAGCCTGCGTCTGTCCCGCGCCGCACCCGACCTTGTTTGCTTCCTTATTTGCTGCTGATGGTCACAGCGATGGTCTCCGGCACGACCTCCACGCTGAAGGTCTGCCCGTCGCTGCCCGCCACCTGGCAGATCACCGGCAGCTGATACGTTCCCTCCGCCAGCCCCGATGCGTCGCACACCAGGGTCAGTGCGTTGCCCTTCAGCGCCTCCACCCACAGCTGCGCACCAGTGATGGTCACGTCGGCGTTCTTCACGGACAGATCAGCCTTCAGGCCGTTTTCCACGCCGTCCACCGTCACCCGAACATCCTCAAAGGTTCGCTCGCGGATCACCGGGCCGATTTCCACCGCCACGGTGATGCTGTCGCTGCTCAGGTAAACCAGCTCGGAGGGCTTGCGCACCTTCACCTGCTGGTTGAAGGACTGACTTGCGCCTTCCACGCTGACGCTGCTGTCCGGGTACAGGGTGTCCAGCACAGCCAGATTGCTTTCGCGGCCGGCGGCTGTCACCTGCTCGGGCGTGATGGCAACGCTCTTGATTTCATAGCCGTTGGCGGGCGTGCCGGTGATCAGGCCCACGTCGCTCAGCGGCATGGTGCGGATGCTGTACAGGGTCTGCTCCACCACCACGCTGTCCATCAGCACGGACTCGCTGGTGACCTCCAGCAGGGAGCTTTCCACCGCGTTGCCCTGCTCGTCCAGCAGGCGGAAGGGAATGGCTGAACGCACCAGGCCCTCCCGGGTGGGCAGCGTGCTCAGATCAAGCACAGCCTCGGCGCGCACCACCCTGTCCACCAGGGAGCGGGGGCCGCTCACCGCCACCAGCGGCGGATCCAGCGAGGGGTTGGTAGCATAGTAGCCGTCAGGAACCGTGCCCACCGTATCCACCGTCACGGGGATGCGGTAGCGGGTGATGTACTCCTCCACCTCAATCTCCAGCGTGGCGGGGCTGATCTCGCTGACGCTGCCGTAGGCGGTGGAGTTGGTGGTCAGCACGCGCACCTCCTGCACGCCGGTCTGGGTGATGCGGCTCAGGTCGATGCGGGCGTTGTAGTAGCCGGACTGGGCGTTCTGGTACTGCATCTGCGGCACATCCACACGGAGGGTGGCGTTCTGCAGAAGGCTGCTCAGGTCGCTGACTACAATCAGGCCGTTGCGCTTGATGGTATCATTGCCGGTGACGTTGATGGTCACATCGCTGAAGACCTTTTCACGGGTCAGCGAGGGATCCTGGGAAATCAGCCCGGCCCACAGGCCCACAGCCAGCAGCAGCGCCAGAAGCTTGAAGCCCCAGTTGTTCAGCAGCATCCGGAGAGCCGCCTTGGCCAGCTGCTTCCAGCCTCCCTGGCCCCGGGAGGGGTTCTTGTCCGTCATTGCGCTCCCTCCTTCGCCTTGCTGCGGTGGAGCAGCCCGCTCCACAGGTGGGTGTGGGACTGCTGGTACATTTCGCCCAGAATCTCCTGCAGGGACTTGCTGTCCAGGTGCCGGGTCAGCTTGCCGCCCCGGGCCATGGAGATGATGCCTGTCTCCTCGGAGACAATGAGCACCAGCGCGTCCGTGGTTTCGCTGACGCCGATGGCCGCCCGGTGCCGTGTGCCCAGCTCATGGCTGATGCCCCGGCCCTCCGTCAGGGTCAGGATGCACGCGCCCGCCATCACCCTGGGGCCGCGGATGACCACCGCGCCGTCATGCAGGGGGGTGTTGGGCTCGAAGATGTTCTCCAGCAGCGCGGCGGAAATCTCCGCGTCGATGGAGATGCCGGTTTCGATCACGTCCTTCAGGCCGGTCTTGCGCTCGAACACGATCAGCGCGCCCACCCGGCGGCGGCTCAGATCCGTCAGGCACTGGATGATCTCGGTGATGATATGCTCCTGATCGTCCGGCACCTCCCGGCGCTTCTTGTCGATGATGGCGCCGCGGCCCATCTGCTCCAGGGCCTTGCGCAGCTCCGGCTGGAAAAGGATCACCAGCACCAGCGCGCCGTTTTTCAGCACGGCCATCAGCAGCCAGTTCAGCGCGGTGAGGCCCAGCAGGTTGCTGGCGCCCACAATCAGCAGCAGCAAAAGCAGACCCTTCAGCACGGCGCTGCCCCGGGTCTGGCGGGTGAGCATGAGCAGCTCGTAAATAATCACAGTCACGACCAGAATGTCGATAATATCAGACAGGCCGGGGCGGTTAAACACGTTCCACACCAGGTTCTGGATCATATCCCATAGCGATGACACGCGATCTCTACCCCACTTTCGTATTCCTGGCAGCCTTGCATCTATTATACTACAACTGCGGTTGAATATGAATGCCTTTTCAGGCATTTGGCGCAGTTTTTTTCAATGGCAGTCCGCCTTTGCGCCCCCTTGCCGGAGCGTACAGTGATTCAACGAACCAGCCGCCGGATTCCTGCCAGTGGGAAAAAAGATTCACACAACGGACACAAAGCGGAGGAGCCGACCCCTTCAGTCAGCTCCCCCGCCGCCTGTCCTGTTTTCCGTTGCTCCGGGAGGGTTCCGCGCTGACCACATTCCCCGTGGCCGCGTCCAGCACCACCCGGTAGCCCGTGTCGCCCTCCCCCCAGAAGTAGTACTCGTAGGTGCGGTCCAGGCAGTAGCGGCATTCCCCCGCCTGGTACGCCGCCCGGAAGGCATCCTCCTCCATGTTTGCCGCCTTCGCTGCCGCCGCCCAGGCCGCGGGCCAGCCGTTCTCCACGCCAATGTCCGTGTCCTCCTCAGGGAGGCTGTCGTACAGCGCGGGATCCCCGCCGATCTCCCGCATCAGCTGGTCGGAGAGGATCTCCAGCTCCATCAGGCTCCGGCCCTCCGCCACCGCCGCGTCCATGGTTTCCTTGCGGCGGGCGTAGGCCTCGTCAAAGGCAGCGAAGTCCTCCGCCATCCAGCGGGTCTCGCCCAGCAGCGTACCGGGCACGTTGGTCCTGGCGTCATCCGCACAGGCATGGACGGTGTTCACCACCTGGCCGCTGTCCTTGTCCAGCTGCACCATGAACAGCCCCAGCCGCCGGGCATAGCTGAACAGCAGGCAGTCCCAGTAGCTGATGCGATCCTCCTGCCAGCTGGCCTCCACCTCAAAGTTGTAGTTGATGCAGATGTCGGTGGTGCCCGTCTCCAGCGGGGAGTACGTGGCCACGTAGGCGTAGCGGCGCATCATGTCCCCGTCCACGCCATAGGCGGACTCCAGCGCCGCCCAGGCCTTCGCCACCAGCGGATCAGCCTCCGGCTGCACCACCTTGTCCGGGTCGGCAAAGAGCAGATCGAGGGCCCGGCGCTCCAGCAGCGTCTCCGCATCCATGCCCACCTTGCTCATGTCGTAGCCCGCGTCGCTCAGCAGCTGGCGGAAGTGCTCCTGCTGCGCCTGGCTCTGCTGATAGAACGTCGCCGTCTGGGCCTTGGCGTACACCACTTCCTGCTTGCCCGCGTCCCACACCCGCTGGGCCAGGGGCCAGAAATCATCAATGTACCAGTTGACATATTCCACCGCACCCGTGGCGGCGTCCAGGTACACGCGGTACTCGCCCACGCCGGATGCGTCGTGATCCTGATCCACGTCCACCCCTGCCAGCGGGGTGAAGTACAGGTGCCACACGTCCTCGTAGTAGTCCGGGTACACACCCATGGCATCCAGCTCCTCCTCCGGCGTGCCGTAGGTATCGAGGATCACCTGCCGGGCCATGCTCAGCGCCGTGGGGTAGTCCAGCATGCCCGCGCCGGGCAGCTCATCGGACGGATTCACTTCAGCGGTGGTGTTCATTCGGTCGAAGCTCTCCTGCCAGATGGCCTCCATCTCCGCTTCGGTCATGGGCGCGGACAGGGTGTCCGCCAGACCGGCGGAGGGCGCCAGCATCGCACCGGCGCACAGGGCTGCAAGGAATCGTTTCATGATGGGTTCCCTCCTTCGTCTTTGGGTTGAGGAGCAGCGCTCCTTCTGCCCATACCAAAGTTGGACAATTGTATACCCATCCTGAGCCCCGGCAGGATTTACATCCGTAACACAAAAGGGACAGGCCATGATGCCTGTCCCTCGGGATATGCTGATCAGACGTGCAGCTCCTGCTTCTCGCCCAGGATATCCGCGTTGTCCCTGAGCAGCGGGCGGATGACCTCGCCCAGGAACTCCTCCACCTGCTGCTGGCTGCGGCCCGTGAACTGCTCGGGCTGGAGGATGGCCTCCACTTCCTCCCTTGTCACCATGAAGGCCGGGTCGGCGCAGATGCGGTCAATCAGGTCGTTCTTGCCGCCTTCCTCCTTGACCACACGGGCCGCGGCCTGGGAGTGGACGCGGAGCTTTTCATGCAGCTCCTGGCGGTTGCCGCCCTTCTTCACGGCGTCCATCATGATGTTCTCCGTGGCCATGAAGGGCAGCTCGTTCATCACCCGGGCGCGGATGACCTTCTCGTACACCATCAGGCCGTCGCACACGTTCATCATGATGTTCAGGATAGCGTCCACGCCCAGGAAGGCTTCCGCCACGGACAGCCGCTTGTTGGCGGAATCGTCCAGCGTGCGCTCGAAGAACTGCGTGCCTGCGGTCAGGGCGTTGTTGACGGGATCCACCATGACAAAGCGGGCCAGGGCGTTGATGCGCTCGCAGCGCATGGGATTGCGCTTGTAGGGCATGGCGGAGGAACCAATCTGGCTCTTCTCGAAGGGCTCCTCCATCTCCTTGAAGCTGGCCAGCAGGCGCATGTCATAGGCGAACTTGCTGGCGGACTGGGCCACGCCGGACAGCGCGGACACCACCATGTAGTCCACCTTGCGGGAGTAGGTCTGGCCGGACACGGGCACCACCTTGTCGAAGCCCATGGCCTGGGCGATGTCCATCTCCACGGCCTTGATCTTTTCGCTGTCCCCGGCGAACAGCTCCATGAAGCTGGCCTGGGTGCCGGTGGTGCCCTTGCTGCCCAGCAGCGCCAGGGAATCCAGCCGGTGCTCGATCTCCAGGTAGTCCATGTACAATTCGTTCAGCCACAGGGTGGCGCGCTTGCCCACGGTGGTCAGCTGGGCGGGCTGCAGGTGGGTGTAGGCCAGGGCAGGCACAGCCTTGTACTTGTCGGCAAAGTCCGCCAGCAGGGCGATGACGTTCAGCAGCTTGCGCCGGACGACCTGCAGGCCCTGCCGCATGATGATCACGTCGGTATTGTCGCCCACGTAGCAGCTGGTGGCCCCCAGGTGGATGATGCCCGCCGCCTTAGGGCACTGCAGGCCGTAGGCGTAGACGTGGCTCATCACGTCGTGGCGGCACTCCCGCTCCCGGCGGAGGGCGTCGTCGTAGTTGATGTCGTCCTGATGGGCCTCCAGCTCGGCGATCTGCTCGTCAGTGATGTCCAGGCCCTGCTTCTTTTCGGCCTTGGCCAGGGCGATCCACAGCTTGCGCCAGGTGCGGAACTTGTTGTCCTCGGAGAAGATGAACTGCATCTCCTTGCTGGCGTAGCGGGTGGAGAATGGGCTGATATAGCTGTCATGAGGCATGGTAGCGACCTCCTGTCATGTCGTTTCGTAGGGCGTGATGCGCCGGGCCAGCTCCATAGCCAGCAGGGCCACCCGATCCTTTTCCTCCACCTTGTCATGGGCGGAGAGGCTGCGGGGATCCCAGGTATCGTTGTCCAGGTTATCTCCGGCGTAGAAGAAGATGAACGCGTCCTTCCCCCGGAATTGGGCCAGCGCTGCCACAGCGGCGGCTTCCATCTCCACGCACACGCAGCCCTGGGCCTGACGGCGCCGAACCTTCTCCATGGTTTCCCGGTAGAACGCGTCGGTGGTCCAGGTTTTGCCCTGGGTATGGGATACGCCGCACTCGCTGAGAATCTGCAGGAATTCCTCCCGGTAGCGGGGATTCACCTCGATCTCATCGGAGGGCGGGGCGTAGTGGAAGCTGGTGCCCTCATCCCGCAGGGCTGCTGTGGGCAGGATGACGGAGCAGTCCCCGATGGCCCGGTCCAGCACGCCGCAGTTGCCGAAGAGGATCACCCGCCTGACCCCCAGGGCGAAGGCTTCCTCCAGGTTGCCCACGCACAGGGGCGCGCCGACGCCGGCCATCATCAGCGCGACGGGGATACCGCCGTACACCGCCCGGTACACGGGGAAAACCATGTTGGCGGACTTGATCTGCGCGATGGGCTGGGCGTTCAGGCTTTCCGCCATGCGCTGGAAGGTGACCCGGGAGAAGCAGGAGACCATGGTTTCGGGCATCTCCGGCAGGGGCTGATGGGCCATGGAGGGATTGATAACCGCATTCGGATTGGGGTCGAATTCCGTGAGCAGCATGGGGCGCGGCCTCCTCTGTAGTGGGATAAGCCCATTATACGGGAGGCCGGTGCCAAATGCAAGCCGAGCCTCCCCAGCCCCGGTGGGGTGGGGAGGGACGAGCACGGGGACGGCTCGTTGAGGATTGACTCAACCTGCCGTTTCCATTGCAGGCTGCAGAGCAGCATGCTCGGAAACTCACTTGGTTTTGTGGGGAACGCCTGGGCTGCCGCCCAGACCTGCGCAGGGGCTGACGCCGCCCCTGCACCCACGCAAGGGGTTTCACCCCTTGACCCGTTTCCGCTGGCGCGTTCCCTTGCAGTTGGTTCAACCTGTCGTTTCCATTGCAGGCTGCAGAGCAGCCTGCTCGGAAACTCGCTCGGTTTTGTGGGGAACGCTGGGCTGCCGCCCAGACCTGCGCAGGGGCTAACGCCGCCCCTGCACCCCCGCAAGGGGCATCGCCCCGTGACCCTTTAGACGCTGGCGCGATCCCGTGGGGAACTTTGCATAACGTCGGGGGAAAATGCCGCGCCCAGGCGTCTTTATGCACAGAAAAAACAAAGGAGATGCAAGATTATGCTTGCCAACTTGCACCTTCCTTGCGTATAATAGACAAGGTTTTTTTCCATTTTGATGGCTCCGCCAGGGACGCTGGAGCCCGCGCGGAATATATCCGTGCGCAGTCTGAAAGGAGATAATTTCATATGGCTGACTATGCACAGCGCGTGCTGGACGAATTGAAAGTCCGCTATGCTCATGAACCGGAATTCATCCAGGCGGCGACGGAGATCCTCACCACCCTGAAGCCCGTCATCGACAAGAACGAGGCCAAGTACGAGGCCGCAGGCCTGCTGGAGCGGTTCGTGGAGCCGGAGCGGATCATCAGCTTCCGGGTGCCGTGGGTGGACGATCAGGGCAAGGTGCAGGTGAACCGCGGCTACCGCGTGCAGTTCAACAGCGCCATCGGCCCCTACAAGGGCGGTCTGCGCCTGCATCCCTCTGTGAACCAGAGCATCCTGAAGTTCCTGGGCTTTGAGCAGATTCTGAAGAACAGCCTGACCGGCCTGCCCATCGGCGGCGGCAAGGGCGGCTCCGACTTCGACCCCAAGGGCAAGAGCGACAACGAAGTGATGCGCTTCTGCCAGAGCTTCATGACCGAGCTGTACCGTCACATCGGCAAGGATGTGGACGTGCCCGCCGGTGACATCGGCGTGGGCGGCCGCGAGATCGGCTACCTCTACGGCCAGTACAAGCGCCTCACCGGCCTGTACGAGGGCGTGCTCACCGGCAAGGGCCTGACCTGGGGCGGCTCCCTGGCCCGGACCCAGGCCACCGGCTACGGCCTGTGCTACCTGACCCAGGCCATGCTCCAGGCCAACGGCAAGGATGTGGCCGGCAAGACCGTGGTGGTGTCCGGCTCCGGCAACGTGGCCATCTATGCTACCGAAAAGATCACCCAGATGGGCGGCAAGGTGGTCGCCATGTCCGACTCCAACGGCTACATCCATGATCCCGACGGCATCAAACTGGATGTGGTCAAGCAGCTGAAGGAAGTGGAGCGCAAGCGCATCAAGGAGTATGTGAAGGCCGTTCCCACCGCCACCTACACCGAGGGCTGCGCCGGCATCTGGACGATTCCCTGCCAGATTGCCCTGCCCTGCGCCACTCAAAATGAGATCAACGAGGCTTCCGCCAAGGCGCTGATCGCCAATGGTGTTGAAGCCGTGGGCGAGGGCGCGAACATGCCCTCCACCCTGGAGGCCACCGCGGCCTTCCAGCAGGCGGGCGTGCTGTTTGCTCCCGCCAAGGCTGCCAACGCGGGCGGCGTAGCCGTGTCCGCGCTGGAGATGAGCCAGAACTCCATGCGCCTGAGCTGGACCTTCGATGAGGTGGACGCGAAGCTCAAGGACATCATGGTGGGCATCTTCCACAAGATCGACGAGGCCGCCAAGGAATATGCCACCCCCGGCGACTACGTGGCCGGTGCGAACATCGCGGGTTTCCTGAAGGTTGCCGACGCGATGATGGCCCAGGGCGCGGTGTAAGGGAGACGATGTGCTGCTGCTGGGGGAAGGGGAACTTTCCTGGAGGAAAGGTTCCCCTTCCCCAGCCCCCCTTTCCCTCAAAGGACTTTCGACGACTTGTCGTGCGGCCGGTGCGGCTGCATGACGCAAACAGCGTCCGCTCAAGGGGCCCATCCCTTGAACGGACGCTGTTTGCTGTTGGGCGGGGATGTTTGGCAAAAGGGACGTCTGCGACGGCAGACGCCCCCTTGATGGCTGCAGTAATCTCCGTCGGCCTCCGCAGGAGGTCGCCGCCTCTTACCCCCAAGACGGAGCGCGCAACCATGGGCGAAGTGAGGCGACCGTAGGGGAGCCTCACCCGAGCGCGCGCAACAAAAAAAGCCTTCCCCGGAGGGGAAGGTGTCACGGCAGTTGCCGTGACGGATAGGGGGAGCCTTGCATGCTCCGCGTCGCGCCTCGCCCGTTGCGAGGCGTGACCCCTGCAAGCCCGGCTCGCCCTTTGCGCGCCGGGCCTTCAGCCCTGTAACAATCCCCCGAATGGGAGTCCAGAGGGCCATGCGGCCCTCTGGCGAGGGTCTGGGGCGAGCAGCCCCAGCGTCCCCCCATCAATCAATATACAGCATAATCTCCGACA
>JAXEEE010000126.1:0-2190 GCA_034104265.1 Eubacteriales bacterium
AGGTGTCACGGCAGTTGCCGTGACGGATAGGGGGAGCCTTGCATGCTCCGCGTCGCGCCTCGCCCGTTTCGAGGCGGGACCCCTGCCAGCCCGGCGCGCCCTTTGCGAGCCGGGCCTTCAGCCCTGTAACAATCCCCCGAATGGGAGTCCAGAGGGCCATGCGGCCCTCTGGCGAGGGTCTGGGGCGAGGAGCCCCAGCGTCCTCCACCTTCACGCGCGCGCAGCATGACCGAAGGAAATCAACTCAATCGCGTGCCGGGTGTGGGCACTGCCCACCGAGGAGCCCCAGCGTCCCCCTCCCCTTAGAACCGCATCCGATCCTCGATATACTTCCGCAGATCCGCAATGGCCACGCGCTCCTGCTGCATGGTGTCGCGGTCGCGGACGGTGACAGTTTGCGTGGGCTCGGTGTCGAAGTCCACGCAGATGCAGAAGGGCGTGCCGATCTCGTCCTGGCGGCGGTAGCGCTTGCCGATGGAGCCGGTCTCGTCGTAGTCCGTGGGGAAGTACTTGGCCAGCTCCGCGTGGATCTCGCTGGCCAGGCCGCCCAGCTTGTTCTTCTGCAGGGGCAGCACCGCGCACTTGTAGGGCGCCAGGGCCGGGTGCAGGTGCAGCACGTTGCGCACGTCGCCGCCCTCCAGCTCCTGCTCCTCGTAGGCGTTGCACAGGAAGGCCAGCACCGCGCGGTCAACGCCCAGGGAGGGCTCGATGCAGTAGGGGATGAACCGCTCGTTCGTCACCGGATCCAGGTACTCCATGGACTTGCCGGAGTGGTTCTGATGCTGGGTCAGGTCATAGTCGGTGCGGTCGGCAATGCCCCACAGCTCGCCCCAGCCGAAGGGGAACAGGAACTCGAAGTCCGTGGTGGCCTTGGAGTAGAAGGCCAGCTTCTCCGGCTCATGATCCCGCAGGCGCAGCTTGTCCTCCTGAATGCCCAGGCTCAGCAGCCAGTCGCGGCAGAAGGAACGCCAGTAGTTGAACCACTCCAGATCCTCGCCGGGCTTGCAGAAGAACTCCAGCTCCATCTGCTCGAACTCGCGCACGCGGAAGATGAAGTTGCCGGGGGTGATCTCATTGCGGAAGGACTTGCCGATCTGCGCGATGCCCGCGGGCAGCTTCTTGCGGGTGGAGCGCATCACGTTCTGGAAATTGACGAAGATGCCCTGGGCGGTCTCGGGCCGCAGGTAGATCTCGTTGGCGGTGGTCTCGGTGACGCCCGCGTGGGTCTTGAACATCAGGTTGAACTGGCGGATGCCCGTGAAGTCCTTCTTGCCGCACACGGGGCAGACAATGTCGTGCTCGGCAATGTACTTCTCCAGCTCGTCATTGGTCCAGCCGTCGCCGGTCTCCTCACCGTGGGTGAAATCCTCAATCAGCTTGTCGGCGCGGAAGCGGGCCTTGCAGGCCTTGCAGTCCATCAGCGGGTCGTTGAAGCCGCCCACGTGGCCGGAAGCCACCCATACCTCGCGGTTCATCAGGATGGCGCAGTCAAGGCCGGTGTTGTACTTGCTCTCCTGGACGAACTTCTGCCACCAGGCCTTCTTCACATTGTTCTTGAATTCCACGCCCAGGGGGCCGTAGTCCCAGGTGTTGGCCAGGCCGCCGTAGATCTCGGAGCCGGAAAAAATGAAGCCGCGGTTCTTGCACAGAGCCACCAGCTTGTCCATGGTCAGTTCAGCCATTGGAATCTCCCTCTCATCAGCATGATAGATGTTGTGATGATACCTCTTGATATGATAGGCGCAGGCGGCGGATTTGTCAAGGTTTCCCGGCCTCCGGGGGAAAAAAGACCGTGCCTGGAAGGCACAGCCGCGCAACCCACGAAAAAAGCGGTCGCAGCCGCTTGGTGGGATGCACGGTTTATCCCCGCTTGCCGTTCTGCCCCTTGCTGCGGTTGATCCGCTGCACGGGACGGCCCACGGCGGCGTGGGCGGAGGCCTTGGGCGCGGGGCGGCCGGAGGCTCTGCCGGGGGTTGCCTGGGCAGGGGCGGAGGACTCGGGCAGCTTCATCTTGCCATCCCGGCCGATGACGATGGGCTGGCCGGACTTGGGCAGGGGCTTGCGCGCCGGGGGCTGATGGGGCTTGCGCTCCGGCACGGGCTCGCCCCGCATGGTCAGCTTGGCGGGGCGGGGCTGACGGGGCTTGGGCTCGGAGGGGGTGGTGATCTCCATGGGCCAGTCGCTTTCCCG
>JAXEEE010000127.1:0-5534 GCA_034104265.1 Eubacteriales bacterium
CGTTGATAGCCATTTCCTTGATAGCCAAATGATAGCAAAAGTTCGGCAAGCCCATAGGATAAGGATAATAGGTATCAGGAAAAATCAAATGGTATCAAATCCCCCAAACAAAAGCGTTTAGAATTAAGTTTCATTTTGCGAGTGGGAGTAATCCCAGGGGTTGAACAGGTCCAGTCATCACCGGGCTATTCGTGAATCAGAGCCTTTTGCGGCAACAGAATTTCCTGATCCATGGATCAAGAGCTAACTGATTTTGATGAAGTCAGTTGGCTCTTTTTTGTTATTTCAAGGCATTCACTGTCCATATTTGCATAGCGGCAGAAACAGATTGGCTGCCTGCATATCCATCACAACGGTCCTTGCGTTGTGCGAGTCATAACGCTATATAGCAACGACGAATCAGACAAATTCGCCCGGTACATCATTTCGGGAAGTCAATAAGCTTCGGGGCGAAAAGCGGCTGGCCTGGGTTCCCGACCGCACGGAGTAAGGCTGGCGAGGTCAATCTGCGTGTCAGACCGACATAACAAAAAACAGCTTCGTTACGCCAATAAGTACGAAGCTGTTTTTCCAATTCTGAAAGGATGCGGCATCTGATGAAAATGCTGAAGCGAGATTGACGGCCATACCTGCAGCGCCCTTCAGGCCGTCAGATGGCCAAGGCTCCTCTGGCACGGATGTACGGCACTCGCACACAAAGAGCCGGGCAGCTGCGGTACTGCCCGGTACAACGCCTCGGTATGAACTTTTTCCCAATAACGCACCAACGCCCGATGCTTACCGCCCCGTCATCTCCTGGGCCATCATCTGCGCCGTGACGCACAGCTCCGCCGCCTTGAAGGCATGGGCCTGGGTCATGGCGTTCTCGGTGCGGTTCAGGCAGTCCAGGATCAGCTGGCCAAAGAAGGGATAGCCCGTCACACCCGTGGCGTCGATGTGCTGCTCACCCTTGCCGTTAACCAGGATCACGTGGTTGCCGCCGGGCTTTTCGGTGGCCACGTCGATGTACTTGCGGATCTCGATGTAGCCCTCGGTGCCCAGAATCAGCGTGCGGCCGTCGCCCCAGGTGCGCAATCCGTCGGGGGTGAACCAGTCTACGCGGAAGTAGTTGGTGGTGCCCTTCGCGCCGCTGATGGTGCAGTCGCCGTAGTCGTCCAGCTCGGGGTACTGCGGATGGCCGTAGTTGCCGATGCGGGCGGATACGACCTTCGCATCCTCCTCCCCGGCGAAGTGCAGATACTGCTCAATCTGATGGCTGCCGATGTCGCACAGGATGCCGCCGTACTTCTCCTTCTCGAAGAACCAGGCGGGACGGCCGGATGCGCCCAGACGGTGCGGGCCGAAGCCGCTGACGCTGACCACCTTGCCGATTTCGCCCTGATCCACCATGTAGCCCGCCAGAATCGCGCCTTCCACATGCAGCCGCTCGGAGTAGTACACCATGTACTTCCGGCCCGTCTCGGCCACCTTGGCCTTGGCGGCGTTCAGCTGCTCCAGGGTGGTGAAGGGCGCCTTGTCGGTGAAGTAGTCCTTGCCGTGGGCCATGACCTTCACGCCGAAGGGGCCGCGCTCGCTGGTGACGGCGGCAGCGGCGACCATCATGGTTTCCTTGTCCTGCAGGATCTGATCCTCGCTCACAGCGGGCGTGGCCTGAGGGTACACCTTCAGGAACTGCTCCACCTTCTTCGGGTCGGGATCCCACACATATTTCAGCGTGCCGCCCGCTTCGGTCAGGGCGTTGCACATACCGTAGATGTGGCCGTGATCCAGATGCGCCGCACTGAAGACGAACTCACCGGGCTTCACCACCGCCTGGGGCTTGCCCTTGGGTGCATAGTTCATGCCGTCGGAAACAATCATGCTGGTATCCTCCCTTTATTTCTTGTAATCGCTGCCCAGGGTGATGGGGCCGCTGCCCAGCTCCATGGCCGAGGTGGTCTTCTCGTAGAAATGGGGCACGGAGGCCATGATGCCCTCCACCGTGTAGAAGGGGTCGTCTGCCCGGAGGGGCAGCTCCACCGCCTGACGGGTCGCGCCGCTCTTGTAGATGGCGGTGATCAGCTCGATGGTGCGGCGGCCGTCCTCGCCGCCGATGGCCACGGGCGCACCGGTCTCGATGGCGGTCAGCACGTTCTCGATCTGCCCGTCATGGCCGATCCAGGGAATCTCCGGCAGGCCGTCGGCGAAGGCGGAAATCTCCTGCTCCAGCTCCTCATTGCGGGTGGGAAAGCCGTTGGGCTTGCTCACGGAGGCGTACACAGAGAAGGGCGCGGCAATCTTGGCCTTTTCGCACTGGAAGGTCAGCACCTGCTCCTCGCCGTGATCCACCACGGAGGCGGTCAGGTCAGCCAGCGCGCCGGGGTACTCCAGGATGGAGATGGACAGATCCTCCACTTCGGCGTTGTCGTGGGCGGTGTTGGCCAGAATGCTGGTGACTCGCCGGGGCAGACCCATCATCCAGCCCAGCATGTCGATGTGATGCACCGCATGGTTCAGCGTGCAGCCGCCGCCCTCCTTTTCCCAGGTGCCCCGCCACCACAGGTCGTAGTAGCAGTGGCCGCGCCACCAGGCGCTGTTGACGGTGGCATGGCGCACAGGCCCGGCCATGCCGCTGTCCAGCAAGGCCTTCAGGTCGCGGATGGGCTTGCGGAAGCGGTTCTGGGCGATGGAGGAGAAGATCACGCCGGTTTCGTCCCGGACGCGGAGCATCTCGTCGCACTCCCTGAGGGAGGGCGCCATGGGCTTCTCGCAGATCACGTTCTTGCCGGCGCGCATGGCATTGATGCTGATGGGCGCATGCACATAGGGCGGGGTGCAGACATCCACCAGGGTGATGTCCTCCCGGCCCAGGATGTCCTGATGGTCAAGGTACACGTCGCAGTCCAGGCCGTACTGCTCCTTCACCTTCTGCGCCTTGCCGGGGATGATGTCCACCAGCGCAGCAATGCGCACCCGCTCGGGAAAGAGCATGTAGGCATGGATGTGGGCGTGGGAAATATTGCCTGTACCGATGATGGCTACCTGAATCATAAGGCCTGCGGCTCCTTTCTGCTGACAGGAATGGTGCGGGAAAACCGGCGTCTACAACTATCGCAATCCGGCATGCATCGCCCGGTCATCCCGTGATGCGGATTTCTCACGGCTGCTCCGCAGGCAATGCGGAAAATCCGGTGAGAATCCATGTTTTATTGTACATGCACGCAGATGCAAACACAATTGATAAAACTGCTTGAATCATTGTGAATATTGCTGTATCATCAACACAGCCATTCCCCGCCTGAAAGGAAGGATGCGCCATGGCCCGATCCCTTTGGGAGAACGCCCCTGAAATGCCCGAAAGCCGGGAATACGAGGTTCATCACGTGGTTGCGGATGAGCCGCCCCCCATGAGCTGCTTTCACATGCACGATTATTACGAGTGCTATCTGTACCTGTCCGGCAGCATCGACATCGCCATTGAGGAGCAGTTCTACGCCCCAAAGCCCTATGATCTGTTCCTGATTCCGCCCGGCGTCATGCACCGCTGGGTGGCCAGGCCCCCGGTGCGCCGGTATGAGCGGATTTACTTCTACATCACCGCCGACTGCCTGGAAAGCATGTCCATACCAGGCTTCCGCATGCTGGACATCCTGAAGGAGGCATCGGCCCGTCATGCCTACTGCTTTCACCCGGATGCACAGTCCGGCGCAGCGCTGGTGGCGCTGGCAACGGAGGCCATCCGCTCCTCTGCCCTGACGGAGCCTGCGGATGTGCTGATGACCCGCTGCCGGGTGAATATGCTGATGGCAACCTTCTGCCGCCTTGTCAGTCAGAGCAGCAACGCGCCCGTGCATGCCCCCGGCCGCATGCAGGCCATCATCCTCTACATCAACGAGCATATCACCGAGCCCATCACCCTGGATGACCTGGCGGAGCGCTTCTTCATCAGCAAGTCCTGCCTGCTGCATACCTTCAAGGAATACGCCAACCTTTCGGTCTACCAGTACATTCTGAGCAAGCGCGTCATGCTGGCCCAGCAGCTGATGCGGGAGGGCGCCTCCCCGGGCGCAGCCTCCCGGGCCAGCGGCTTCAGCGACTATGCGGGCTTCTACCGGGCCTTTGTCAAGCAGACAGGCGCAACGCCGCAGGCGTTCTGCCAGACCGGCCTGCGTCAAAAACCATGAACTGCGGATATCGGCTGAATGATGCTTCAGCAACGCGGACAACATACGAATCCGGGTGTGACTGTTTTACCTGCTGAGACGATCGGAGCCGCCATTCTGTCCGCCCTTTGCCTGTTTCGCATTGCGTCAAAGAACGGACATCAGCGGCCTTGTCAGGCAAGTCCGGCATGGCCCCTATCATCCTTGCTGCATTGCCGATACTGTACGGCTCAGCCACGCAGCGCCGGTCACCCCGGGCGCGCTCAGACTTTGACGATCTCCAGCAGGGATATGCCGTGGGTGGGCAGCGTAAAGCGGCGGTTCAGCGCGCCTTCATGCACCAGCACAACCTCGGGCGCCTCGCAGTATTCCAGCCCGGAGCGGGCCACAATCGCCGCCCGCTGGCCTTCGTTGGGATAGTTGGGCTTGCCCTGACGCACCCATTCGGCATAGGCGTTGGAATGCTCTGCGTCAATGCGCAGGTGGCGCACCTGCACCTTGCCCTCCATGGGCAGATTGCTTATGGACAACTCGATATCGAAGGTTTCCTTGCGATCCCAGTCATCGTGGTGGCAGTACAGCAGCACCTGCAGCTTGTCCTCGCTGTCCATGGTGGCCCAGCCGTCCACCTCGGGGCCTTCCTCCGTGCCGTTCAGATCCTTGAAGGCAAGGAGATCCAGGTCGCGGGTGGTGGTCAGCGCCACGCGCTGGGTACCCATCCGCGCCAGAAGCCTGAACAGGTTGAACACGGCCTTGTCAATGCCCTGGGTGGAGAAGGTGCGGGTACCCTCGAAGCAGCGCTCCGCCTCGAACATGAAGGCCCAGGCCAGGGGGCGGATGTCCATGGCCATTTTTTCAGCCAGGTCGTAGAGGTTCTTGTAGGCGGACATCACATAGGAAGCGTAATACTCAGTGTTGCGGAAGTTCAGGTTGAAGTTGTCATACCGTCCGCCGGCTGCCCAGCCGTCGGGATCCGCCTCGGACAGCACGCATTCCAGATCCCCATAGCCCATCTCCTTGATGATGCTGCCCTGGGTTCGCACATTGGCCAGCAGCGCCTTCACGGAGGGAATCTGCTTTTTGGCCAGGGTGTCGAAGCAGTATCCGCCGCCTTTGGTGTGGAAGGTGGTAAAGTCGATGCGGGTGCCGGTTTTGCCGCTGTAATAGTTCCTGCCATCCCGGATATGCTCCAGGAACCGGCGCAGGAACACGCTGGCGCGATCCTCCGGGCCCATGCTGCCGCAGGTGGCAGGGCCGCCGAAGCGGGCGTCAGGCATGGCAGCATGGACAGCTGCCTCGGTGTAATCATAGAGCTTGCAGAATTCCTCATGGGTGCCGCGCCAGTAGAAAATATCAGGCTCGTTCCACATCTCGAAGTACCAGGTGCGCACC
>JAXEEE010000128.1:0-13173 GCA_034104265.1 Eubacteriales bacterium
GTAGTTCAGCTCGGTGCCGTCCACCTTGGTCAGCGCGCAGTTCTTCAGGGTGTAGATGGCGGGGGTCTCGTCATAGATCATGGCGGCGGCAGCGGCATTGCAGGGGAAGGAGTCAAACTCATCCGCCCAGTCAGCCTGCACCTCGGCAGAGCCGAACCACTCGGCAAAGGCCTTCACGACCTCGGTTTCTTCCTCAGTGCGGCCCTCGCGGTCCAGCACGCCCAGGTACTCGGCGATGTAGTAGGTGCCGTCCTCGATCTCCACCAGGGCCCAGTTTTCGGGCTCCAGGGTGCCCAGCAGAGGATGTTCGGAGCCGGAAGCAGCGCCGTCCACCATGCCGTACAGGGAGGAAGAATAGAAGGTGGAAACCTGCACGTCGCCGCGATTCAGGGGATCGAAGCCGTACTTGTCGCCGGTGAACACACCATTCTGGCAGTACTGCCACAGGGTCTTCCAGCCCTCAACGGTGATGCCGCCTGCGGGAGAGGTGGGATCGGCGAAGGGATAAAGGATCGCGCTGTTGATGTTGCTGTTGGTGGTGCCGCCGACCTTGCCCTGGCGATACCACTTGTAGCCGCAGTTCACGATGTCAGCCCAGTGCTGGAAGGACAGCTTTTCGCCGTTGGTGCCCAGCTCGTCATTGCGGTAGAGCATCAGGACGTTCTGGATGACCAGGCCGTAGGCCTTGCCGGGATAAACATACTCGCCGACCTCGTCCACCCAGGAGGGAGTCCAGTCCATGATGGACAGATTCTCATAGGTGCCGTTCACCAGCTGGGACCAGCGGGTCTCGTTCAGGCCGAAAAGGATATCGCCGTCCTTGTTCTCATTGGCCGCCTGAATGGCAGCCACGTCGCCGGACAGGACGGAGTTGTCATCGATGGAGATGTTGAAGCCGGCTTCCTTGGCCGCGTTGATCAGCCAGGTGGTGCGCTCGGTGGAGTTGGAGTTGGAATAGATACGGATGGTGTAGTCGCTCTCAGCGCCGGCTGCGCCCACCAGGGACAGCATCATGGTCAGCGCCAGCAGCATGGCAAGCAGCTTTTTCATACGGGCATACCTCCTCTTGATTTGACCGGGTTATTTGGTGTGAAACGGGTGATCCCTTGCCCCTATTATACACGTCCCGGCGGGACAAAGCAACAAGGAATTTTACATTTCTTTCACCTGGATTTTACAAAGCCCTCACTCGCTCGTCAGAAAAGGTCTTTCCTCACCCTGTATCTAGCCTGTACGAAGCCACGCCACGTTTGTTACGGCATGAAAAAGCGCTCCGCAGATATCTGCAGAGCGCATGTGAGACTATGGCTTATTCCCAGGTCAGGGCGCTGGTCAGGAAGGTAACGCCCTCCCTGGCCACGGTCAGCAGACCGCCCTCGGTATGCCCGCGGCGGACGGAGCCATCCTCCATGTGCAGGACGCACTCGCCGGGGCGCACGCTGGTCATGAAGGGCACATGCCCTGCCATGACCGCCAAATCGCCCTCTGCGCCGCGAACGGTGATGCGCGCCACAGCGCCCTCGAAGATCTTCCCGTCCGGGGAAGAAATGTTCAGCTGGAAGGTGTTCATTGCTGCACCTTCTTCGCCTTGGCCACAACGTCGTCAATGGTACCGGCGAACAGGAACGCGGATTCGGGCAGGTCGTCATGCTTGCCCTCGATGATCTCGCGGAAGCCGCGGATCGTCTCGCTGACAGGTACATACACACCGGGGAAGCCGGTAAACTTCTCCGACACATAGAAGGGCTGGGACAGGAAGCGCTGGATCTTGCGGGCGCGGCCCACCAGCAGCTTGTCCTCATCGGACAGCTCGTCCATGCCCATGATGGCGATGATGTCCATCAGCTCGTTGTAACGCTGCAGGATGCGCTGCACCTCACGAGCAATGCGGTAATGCTCCTCGCCCACCACTTCCGGGGACAGAATGCGGCTGGTGGATTCCAGGGGATCCACGGCCGGGTAAATGCCCTGGGAGGCAATGGCACGGGACAGAACCGTCGTGGCGTCCAGGTGGGAGAAGGTCGTGGCGGGAGCAGGGTCGGTCAGGTCGTCCGCAGGGACATACACCGCCTGCACAGAGGTGATGGAGCCCTTGCGGGTGGAGGTGATGCGCTCCTGCAGGGCGCCCATTTCCGTGGCCAGGGTGGGCTGGTAGCCCACGGCGGAGGGCATGCGGCCCAGCAGCGCGGACACCTCGGAGCCAGCCTGAGTGAAACGGAAGATGTTGTCGATGAACAGCAGCACGTCCTGGCCTTCCTCATCGCGGAAGTACTCGGCCATGGTCAGGCCGGACAGGCCCACGCGCATACGGGCTCCCGGAGGCTCGTTCATCTGGCCGTAGACCAGGGCGGTGTTGGCCAGCACGCCGGATTCCTTCATCTCGTTGTACAGGTCGTTGCCCTCGCGGGTACGCTCGCCAACGCCGGTGAACACGGACAGGCCGTTGTGCTGCTTGGCAATGTTGTTGATCAGCTCCATGATCAGCACAGTCTTGCCCACGCCGGCGCCGCCGAACAAGCCGATCTTGCCGCCCTTGGAATAGGGGCAGATCAGGTCGATGACCTTGATGCCGGTCTCCAGGATCTCCGTGGAGGTGGACAGCTCGTCATAGGCCGGGGCGGGACGGTGAATGTCCCAGCGCTCGCCTTCAACCTCGGGGCCGTTGTCCACCACATCGCCCAGGACGTTGAAGATGCGGCCCAGGGTCTGACGGCCCACGGGCACGCTAATGGCCGCGCCGGTGTCAGTTACCTCAGCGTCGCGCTGGAGGCCATCGGTGGAGGCCATGGCAATGCAGCGCACCGTGTTGTCGCCGATGTGCTGGGCCACCTCGCAGGTCAGTTTGCGCTGACCAATCATCACCGTCAGCGCGTTGTGAATCGACGGCAGGTTGCCGTCGTCAAAACGGACGTCCACCACAGGTCCCATAACCTGCGAGACAGCGCCCGTATGCTTCTCTGCCAAAAGGAATACCCCCTTTTCTGGTTCGTGGCACAGGGTCTCCCCCGCTCAGGCGGCAGCCTTACGCGCCGCTGCCCGCCACAATTTCGGTGATTTCCTGGGTGATCGCGCCCTGACGGGCCCGGTTGTACTGCAGCTGCAGATTGTCGATCATGGTCTGGGCGTTCTTTCCGGCGGAGTCCATGGCCATGCGGCGGGCCGCCACCTCGCAGGCGAAGCTCTCCCGGATGCAGCGCATCAGCACGCCCGCCAGATAATCTGGCACGGCCGTGTTCAGGATGCTCTGCTCATCCGGCTCGAACACCACGCCAACGCTGCCGGTCTGTTCCGTTCGCTCCAGGGGAAGCAGCCAGGTCACCTGCGCCTCCTGGGTCATCATGCTCACGTATTTGGTGGACACAATGCCCAGCCTGTCGAAGTCTCCGTTCAGATACTCCCGGCACAGCTGCCGGGCCATCTCGCTGGCCTGGGCGCCGCTGAAGCGCTCCGAGGACAGGAACTCGCCATGATAGCGGTCGCAGGCGCGTTTGCCGATGGGAATGACCTTGTCCTTCTGCATGCTGTCGGTCAGGCGGAACACGTTGGCATTGTAGCCCCCCGCCAGGCCGCGGTCGCCCGCGATGACGATCAGCCGCACATGCTTGCCCTCCGTGGGCCGCATGTAGGGGCTGTGGGCGCACTCGGGGCAGGCGGTCAGCAGGTCGATGACGCTGCCGAAGGAGGCCGCGTACTGCCTGCCGCTGCCCATGCTCTCGTTGGCACGGCGCATCTTGGAGGAGGCCACCAGGCCCATGGCGCGGGTCAGATGCAGGGTGGAATCAACGCTGCGGATGCGGCTTTTCAGGGCTTTGGTATTGGCTCCCATGCCTGTCACCTCCGCATCGACGCAAGCGCCTCTTCCAGTGTCTTCACGTCCTCGTCGCTGTACAGGCCGTGCTCAAAGTGGGTCAGCAGGCTCTCGTACTCAGCCTCCAGCTTTTCATACAGCCGCTCCTCCCACTCCTGCACCTTGTTCACAGGCACGTCGTTGAGGAAGCCGTGGATCACCGCGTACACGATGGCCACCTGGCAGCCCACGCGCACAGGCGCGTTCTTCTTCTGCTTCAGTACCTCGACGATGCGCTCGCCCATGGCCAGACGGGCCTTGGTGTCCGCATCCAGGTCTGAACCGAACTGGGAGAAGGACTTCAGCTCCAGGTACTGGGCGTAGAGCAGCTTCAATTCACCCGCAACCTTCTTCATGGCCTTCAGCTGGGCGCTGCCGCCCACGCGGCTGACGGAGATGCCGGGGTTGATGGCAGGCATGATGCCGGAGTGGAACAGCTCCGTCTCCAGGAAGATCTGGCCGTCGGTGATGGAAATGACGTTGGTGGGGATGTAGGCGGACACGTCACCGGCCTGGGTCTCAATGATGGGCAGGGCGGTGATGGAGCCGCCGCCGAATTCCTTGCTGACGCAGGCCGCGCGCTCCAGCAGACGGGAGTGCAGGTAGAACACGTCGCCCGGGAAAGCCTCGCGTCCCGGAGGACGGCGGATCAGCAGGGACAGGGCGCGGTAGGCCACGGCGTGCTTGCTCAGGTCGTCATAGACGATCAGCACGTCCTGGCCCTTCTCGCGGAAGTATTCCGCCATGGCACAGCCGGCGTAGGGCGCGATGTACTGTAGCGGCGCGCTCTCAGCGGCGGAGGCGGACACGATGATGGTGTAGGGCATGGCCCCGGCGCGCTCCAGCTCGTTGGCAATCTGCACCACGCTGGTACGCTTCTGGCCGATGGCCACGTAAATGCAGATAACGCCCTGGCCGCGCTGGTTGATGATGGCGTCGATGGCGATGGCGGTCTTGCCGGTCTGGCGGTCACCGATGATCAGCTCACGCTGGCCGCGGCCGATGGGGATCATGGCGTCGATGGCCTTGATGCCCGTCTGCAGGGGCACATTGACGCTCTGACGCTCAATGATGCCGGGGGCCTCGGACTCGATGGGGCGGGTCTCCGTGGTGGCGATATCGCCCTTGCCGTCGATGGGCAGACCCAGGGCATTCACCACGCGGCCCAGCATTGCCTCGCCCACGGGGACGGACAGGGCCTTGCCAGTGCGGTACACGGTGGAACCCTCGCTGATGGAATCCTTATCGGACAGGATGGCGACGGAGACCGTCTCCTCCTCCAGGTTCTGGGCCATGCCGAAGCTGCCGTCCTCAAAGCGGAGCAGCTCGTTGGCCATGCAGGAGCGTAAGCCGTACACCCGGGCGATACCGTCGCCCACGGTGATGACGGTGCCGGTCTCAGCCATCTCAATGCGGGACTTGTAATTCCGGATTTGCTCTTTGAGGATGCTGCTGATTTCCTCCGGTTTGTTGCTCATCTGTTCATCACTTCCTTGATTTCATGCAGCCGGTGCTTCAGGCTGCCGTCGATGACCCTGCCGTCCACCTGCACCAGCAGGCCGCCCAGCAGGCTGGGATCAATGGCGCACTCCAGGCGGATGGTCCGGCCCAGGCGCTTCTCCAGTTTCTCCTTCAGTTCGGTCTTCTCCCGCTCTGTCAGCGCAACGGCGCTGCTCACGTAGGCCGTGGACAGCTTGCGGGCGGAATCGTGCAGCTCCTCGAAGGCTTTGACGCACTCTGGCAGACGTCGGATCTGCCCATGGCTGCACAGAACCTTCAGGAAGCTCATCACATACTCGGGCAGCTCGCTGAAGGCCTTGTCCAGCACCGCCAGCCGCTCCTCCTTGGGAATGCTGGGGGACGCAAGAAGATCCATGGCCTCAGGCATGGCCTTCAGGGCGTCCTGCACGGTATGGAGAGCCTCCAGGGTCGCATCCTCGGTATGCGTTTCCATGGCCAGGGAGAACAGGGCGTCGGCGTAGGATTTGCTCGTGTCGGTCATTGCTCGTCACCCATTTCCTGCAGGAAGGAGTCGATCAGCTCCCGATGGTCGCCGGTGTTCATTTCTCGGCCCAGGAGCTTCTCGGTCAGCGCGGCAGACACATCGGTGATCTCCCGGCGGATGCTGGCCTGCGCCTTCTTCTTCTCCATGGCTGCCTCGATCTGGCCCTGACGGACGATGGCGTCGGCCTTGTCCCGGGCATCGGCAACAATGCGCTCGCTGCGGCGGGTGGCGTTGGCGGTGGCCTCATGGATCAGGCTGTCCGCCTCGGCATGGGCGCCGGCCAGCTTCTCGGCATACAGGTCGCGGCTGGCCATGGCGGACTTTTCCGCCTCCTCCGCCGCGCGGTACTGCTGGTCGATGGCCTCCTGGCGGCTGGCGATGGTCTTCTTCACCGGCTTGTAGAGGAACTTCTTCAGCAGGCAGTACAGGATGGCCAGGTTGGCCAGAGAAATCAGGATCTGCCAGAGATTAATGGAAATGACTTCCAAAGATTGCATTTCCGTCACCTACTTTATTGGCCGATGGCGCGCAGCAGCACACCCACCAGGGTGTTGGGCGCAACAAAGATCAGCAGGATGGCGATAACCAGAGCGTAGATACCGGTGGTCTCGGCAATGGCACAGCCCATGATCATGGTCGAGGTAACGGAGCCCTTGCTCTCAGGCTGACGGCCGATGGCCTCGCAGGCCTTGGCCACAGCGTTGCCTTCGCCGATGCCAGGGCCGATACCGGCGCTCATGGCGCAGCCAGCGCCCAGTGCACAGCAGCCGAGAATGATACCGATAGCCAGTTCCAACATGATGATGTACCTCCAATCATTTTATCAGGAATGGTTTGCAACCTTGGTCAGGAAGACAGCTGTGTCCGGAGCGTTACCGGGCCATGGCCGCCTTTTCCTTCCTGCGGGCTTCTCGCGAGGCAAGCTCCTCGCCGGGATAGCCGCCGGAAATGTACAGCATGGTCAGCATGGCGAAAATGAACGCCTGGATGCAGCCGCTGAACACATCGAAGTAAGCGCTGAGGATGGCGGGAATACCAACCTGTAGGAAGGGAATCTCCCCCAGGAAGCCCGGCAGCCAGCCGAGCAGCGCCGCAGACGCGCTCTGCAGCGCCCAGGCCACCAGCGCGGAAATGACCGAGCCGGACAGCACGTTGCCGAAATGACGGAACGACATGGACACGGGTGTTGCCACCTCGCTGATGATGTTCATCGGCAGCATGACGGGAATCGGCTCCGCGAAGCCCTTCAGGTAATACCCAACACCGGCCTTGAGCTTGTTCTTGGTGATCAGGATGAACACCAGGATGCCCCAGCCCGCCACCACGTTCAGGTCAGAGGTCGGGGGATACACGCCCAGCAGCGACATCAGGCTGGAGAAGGCGGACAGCGCCAGAATGGCGCCCACAAAGGGCGAATAGGAAAAGTGGAACACAGGATCCATGTTCTCGCCCACCAGTCCGTCCAGCTTCTCCACAATCCATTCAGCAGCCATCTGCCGCGCGCCGCCCTTGCCCTCACGGATGCCATGGGTCAGGAACAGGCATGCGCCCAGGATGGTGATCATCACCAGCCAGGTGTTGACCTGGGACTCGGTGATGGGCAGATCCATCAGCGGCATGGGAATGGTGAAATAGACCAGCGCGCCTGTGATGCTGATACCCTCCGACTCAGGTGTGGTCAGGATGTTCAGCACCATGGCGGCGACCAGCGGAAGAATCATCATCGCGATGAGCAGTCCGTCGATCACGCGGAAACGAAGACGCTTATCCTTCATACCAGTTCACCTCCTTTCAGCAGGAGTCATCCGCACCCGTCCCGGCACGGACTCGCTTATGATTTGTCCTTTCCTCCCAGCCCACGGATCATCACGCCGATGCGCGGGAACAGAAGAGGAATGAGCGTGGCCACCAGGTCGAAGCAGGCCAGCGCGCCGCCAAGCACGCAGCCCACCAGCAGCATGAGCATGCGAAGCTGCTGGGAAAGCTTCATCAGCTTCTTCGCGTCCTCCTCGCTTTTGCCAAGCGCCTTCTGGATGGTCAGGCCCATCAGGAGGAAATTACCGACGGCCAGCGCCGCACCCAGCAGATTGCCCAGCAGCACCGGCAGCGTCCATGCGCCAAGCAGCAGATAGACCGCCTCCATCGCCAGGCTGCCGACCAGCACGAATCCGGCAATGAAGCCCGTCTCTTTGCGAACCGTGGGATCAACCTTGTTCAGCAAGTTCCTACAACCTCCTGCCGGCACAGTGCCGCTTTTGCTCATACTGTTTTATTATACCCGCCCTTCCGGTTTCCCGCAAGGGCCATTTGTCCCATTTTGTCTAAAAAACGACTTGCGGCAGGATGGATTCTCCGTTTTTTCCCATGCTCAGTCCGCTCCGGGCTGTCTCTCCACCATGTCCATGAGCGCCGCCATATCCTTGCATAGCGGCTTGAAGGCGGAGGTATCCGGGGGCGCAAGCAGGAACGCCCGGGCGTAAGCGACCGCTGCCGTCACACCCGTCAGCATACCCCTCTCGTCCAGGTCGAACTGGGGTGTATGGTGATTGGCCCCGGAGCCCACCTCCCCGCTGCGGATGCCCACGAAGCTGAACACGCTCGGGTACATGGCCGCCAGGTAGCTGAAGCTCTCCGAGGCCATCCAGGGCTCGCAGGTGAATACGGCCTCCCCGCCCAGCTGCTCCGCCGCAGCCTGCCGGAACAGCGTCTGGCAGGCCGGATCGCCTGCCAGGGGCAGCAGGAACATGGGACGCGTCAGCGTTGCACGGCAGCCGCACGCTTCCGCCGTGCGCAGGGCTGCCCGCTGGAACGCCTGCCAGAAATCATCGCCGCTGGCCGTGTCAGCCATGCGGATGGTGCCCTCACAGGTGAGCCGGTCGGGAATGACGTTGTGGCTGTCCCCTGCGTGCAGGGAGCACACTGACCAGGTCAGGCTGGTGTCCGGGCGAACGCGGGTCATGCGCAGGGTTTGCCAGGCGGCGTAGATCAGGTGGAAGCAGTCGATGGGGCTGCAGGCCAGATCGGGCCGGGAGCCGTGGCCGCTGCGCCCCTCCACCGTCAGACGGAAGCGCATCTGTCCGCACATGGCCATACCGTCGCACAGGCCGACGCGGCCCGTGGGAATGTCCCAGCGCACATGGCAGGCATAGCATCCGTCGATGGCCAGGCCGTTTTCATGCAGATAACGGCACAGCCGCTTGATGTTGCCGCCGCCCTCCTCCCCTTCCTCGAACATGAGGATGATGCGCCCCGGCAGTTCATCCGCCATGTCCCGCAGGAGCCTCGCCTCCGTCAGCAGCATGGCGGTGTGCGCGTCATGGCCGCAGGCATGCATCAGCCCGGGCCTGAGGGAAACGCAGGTGCGCTCCCCCTTCAGGTTGCAGGGATCCTCCTGGATCCGCAGCCCGTCCATGTCCGCCCGCAGCAAAAGCGTTCTGCCAGGTTTTCCGCCCTCGATGAAGCCCAGCACGCCGCCGCCTTCCACCCGAAGATGGCGGACGTCCATTTTGTCCAGCTCCACCTCAATCAGCGCCATGGTTTCTAGCTGCTCCTGAGGGGCGGCCTCCGGGTAAGCATGCAAATGGCGGCGCAGCGATACCGTGTAAGCGTATTGCTCCTCCGCCAGCTTCAGGACGTTCATCCTTGCGCCATCCTTTCCATTGTTCCTTCATGATATGTGCTTCATGCACATGATACCGGGTCATTGTACCACAGCCTGCCTCCCCGTGCAACCCTGCTGCCGCATGGCAGACCCCCAGTCGTCTCCCCCGCATGAAAAGCGCCGGAGACACGATCGTCTCCGGCGCTTTTGTCATGTACTTACCGCCAGTATTTTCCGTCCAGCTCCCGGTACTGGATGGCCTCCGCCACATGGCTGGTGGCAATGTGCTCCTCTCCGGCCAGGTCGGCAATGGTGCGGGCCACCTTGAGCACCCGGCCGTAGGCACGCATGCTCATGCCCATGCGCTCCACCGCCATGTGCAGTACCTGGGTAGCCTCCTGGGTCAGCGCACAGTAGCGTTTGGTCAGCCGGGCGTCCAGCTGGGCGTTGCAGTGAATCCCCTCGCCCTTGTACCGCTGTTGCTGCACCTCCCGGGCCCTGCGCACCCTCTCCCCCACCGCCGCCGAGGATTCCGCCGGCGCGCCCTGGTTGATCTCCTTCACCGGCACCGCGTCCACCTCGATCTGGATGTCAATGCGGTCCAGCAGCGGCCCGGACACCCGATCCAGGTAGCGTCGGATCTCATGCTGGCTGCAGCGGCACTGGCGCTGCTTGCTGCCGTAGAAGCCGCAGGGACAGGGGTTCATGCTGGCCACCAGCATGAAGCTGGACTGGTACTCCGCCTGGCTGCGGACGCGTGTCACTGACACCACGCCGTCTTCGAGGGGCTGGCGCAGGGATTCGAGGGCGTTGCGGCTGAACTCCGGCAGCTCGTCCAGGAACAGCACGCCGTTGTGGGCCAGGCTGACCTCGCCGGGGCGGGCGTTGGAGCCGCCGCCGATGAGGCTGGCCACTGATGCGCTGTGGTGGGGCGCACAGAAGGGTCTTGTGGCCATCAGCCCCGCGCCGGGGGACAGCTTTCCGGCGATGGAGTGGATGCGCGTGGTCTCCAGGGCTTCCTCGAAGGTCAGGGGCGGCAGGATTCCCGGCAGACACCGGGCCAGCATGGTCTTGCCGGAGCCCGGCACGCCGATCATCAGCATGTTGTGCCCACCTGCTGCTGCGACCTCCAGCGCGCGCCTTGCGCCCAGCTGACCCTGCACCTGGCTGAGATCCACCGCGCAGTGGCTCGCCTGCAGAATCTCCTGATAGGAGCGCTGGGCCTGGGCCGGAATGGGCTCCTTGCCCTTGAGGTGCTCCACCACCTGCCGCAGGCTCCGTGCCGGATACACGCGGATGCCCTGAATACAGGCCACCTCCTCGGCGTTGCCCGCAGGCAGAATGACCTCCTCTATTCCTTGCTCGCTGGCGCTGATGACCATGGGCAATGCACCCCTCACCGGCTGCAGGCTGCCGTCCAGTGACAATTCGCCCAGCATCAGCGTACCCGTCAGCTCCCGGTTGTCCAGCTGACCCGAGGCCATCAGAATGCTCACCGCCACCGGCAGGTCGAAGGCAGGGCCTTCCTTCTTCATGTCAGCGGGCGCCAGGTTCACCGTCAGACGCGCCACAGGCATGGCAAAGCCGCTATTGACAATCGCCGCGCCCACACGGTCACGGCTTTCCTTCACGGACGCGTCCGGCAGGCCGATAATCTCCAGCGCTGGCAGCCCGTTGGCCGCGTAAACCTCCACTTTCACCGGAAAGCCGCTGACGCCGCTCAACCCATATCCCAGCGTTCTTGCCAGCATAGGGGCACCTCCCGCCATTCTCATTTGCATGCATGATTCGATAGGAACCGTATATCCGCATCAATTCGACCCCGGGGCGGTGAATCCCTGCCTGCTCGGGGCAAAAGAAAAGGACGCCGGGAATGCCCGACGTCCATGATGATCGGCCTGGTCAGAACAGCCGCTGGAACTTCGCCGTAATGGCGGAGATCACCGGCCCCATGAAGAAGCACACGAACACCGTCACCACGCCCACCGTACCGCCGATCAGGTAGCCGATCACCGTGCAGATGATGTCCAGCGCCATGCGCAGGGGCGTAAAGCCGATCTTCTTCTGCCGCTTGGCCAGGAGCTGGGGAATCGCGTCATAGGGCGCCGCACCCAGATCCACCACCATGTAAAAGGACACCGCGATCAGGAACAGCGCCATGGTCGGCAGGAACACGGCGATCTTCACCAGCATGACCTCGCCGCTCAGGGGATGGATGCAGTTGAACACCCAGTCGAAGAAGTCCTTCGAGTAGCCCACCAGCACCATGTTCGCCACGGAGCCGAAGCCCAGCCAGGTGATGTCCTTCAGCCCAAGAAGAATGACGCAGGCCGCCAGGTTCACCAGCAGCTGGCAGGTACCGTACTGGATGCCCGTGGTACGGGACAGGCCCTGGGTCATCACGGCGCAGGGATCCGAGCCGAAGCTGATCTGCTGGAAGATCGACACGCAGAATCCCATGGTCACCACGCTGAGAATCAGAACCACCAAACGCCTTGGCATATGCGGCTTGATGAGCCACTGCCGGATCGTCATACGCTCTCCTCCGTATTCACCGCCATGCCGGAGCATGACGCAATCGGAGGTATTATAGCATAACGCGGCGCAAAGTCAAGCATCCTGCGCAGCGAAAATGGCTGGCGCAGGATGCTTTTTTTGATCAGCTGTGGTACACCCGGAGGAACCGGGACATGAAATCCAGCCAGCCGTCGGGCACCGGCATGCCGCTGGCGTAGGGGTAGTACGCCGCGAAGAGCACCAGGCACACCAGCAGGTACAGGATCACCACTGCACGGCCCGCCCTGGGGAAGCGTCTGCTGATCCAGTGGAGCAGCAGCATGGTGCCCAGGATCAGGAAGGGCACGCTGGCGAAGTAGTGGTAGATATAGGTGCCGCGGGGCACGATCACCCAGGGCAGGAACTGCGCCAGCAGACCAATGATCACAAACGCCGGCGCGACGCTCCAGCTGTCAGCCTGTCCATGCACCACATGGCCGGAGCCCGCCGCAACGTAGCAGTGCCGCCGCAGCCACACTGCCAGCGTCGCCGCGATGCCTGCAAGGCCTGCCAGCCACACAGCCGGGTTGCCGAAGCAGAAGATGGACAGGCTGATGCCCTCGGGCAGGAACTGCGCCATAGCATAGTACATGGGACGCCTGATCAGCGGCCACTCATACCAGGGGGAATAGAAGGGATGATCCATACCCAGCCCGGGGGTGGAGTGATAGTTGAACATGCCCTCCTGGGCATTGAGCACCAGGCGGATGAAGTCCATCACGCTGTCCTTGCGGGCGTAGGCGAAGTAAGGAATGTAGGACAGAAGGTAGATGACCACCGGCACAGCCACGAAGAACAGCAGGCACCACAGGCAAAGCGTCAGGATACGCTTCCAGGCAAGCCTGTCACGGCGATAAAGCATGGTGCTCTGCGCCTCCGTGAAGGAGCCGCCTTCTGCCAGCAGAGCGGCGCTCTGTGCCGACAGACGCAGATGCCTGGCGCAGGTCCAGAAGTACAGTACCGCCAGCCCCGCTCCCGCGTACACGCCAATCCACTTGCTGGCGATGCCGCAGCCCATGAAAAGGCCGCTCAGGGCCAGGTCGGGCAGCAGTTTCTTCAGCGGCTCTCCTACAATGTCCCGCTGCATGAACCGCGCCATGAACAGGAATTCCAGCATGATGAACAGCACAGGGAAGCTGTCGATGGTGGCAATGCGTGTCTGGG
>JAXEEE010000129.1:0-2058 GCA_034104265.1 Eubacteriales bacterium
CTCATACGGTCGGCCTGAAGCGGGACGGCTCGGTGGTCGCCGTGGGCAGCAATTATTATCACCAGTGCGATGTGAGCGGCTGGACTGGCATCGGCTGCACCCTGACCCTGGAGTAATCCATGGCAAGGCGGACATTCCGCCACTGTGCAGGACGTATGCATGCCCCGTTCACCGTCTGCCTGACCGCCGCGCGTGCAGGCAGACCACCCTGCTCCACGCCATGGATTGCGCCGGCAGGTCATCCGGGGACAGAGCGCCCCGCAGGATTTCACCCTTTCGGGATCAAACCAACAGCCGCCATGCAGATGCTTCCTGCATGGCGGCTGTTCTGTACCTGACAGCATGATGGTTTCCGATGCGAGCGCGGCTCAGACGCTCCCCCGCTGGAGCAGCCACAGATCCGTTATCCCCAGGGCGCGCCCGTCAACCGCCACCTCAGCCCGCTGTGCCTGGCTCCACATGGGAAAAGGCAGCGACGGACTCCACCCCACTCGTCCAGCAGAACATATCCACCGGCTGAACGCGCTCCAGACAGTACCCTGCCGCCTGGAGCAGCGCGGCGTCACGGGCCTGGGTGGCCACATTGCAGCTCACGTACACGATGCGCCGGGGGGCTGCCTTGGCCATGGCGTCGATGACCGCGGGCTCCAGGCCCTTGCGCGGCGGATCCACCACGATCACGTCCGGACGCAAGCCTTCCGCCACCAGCCGGGGCAGGGTTTCCTCCGCCGCGCCCACGCGGAACTCCGCGTTGGTCACGCCGTTGCGCCGGGCGTTCTCGCGGGCATTGTCGATGGCCTGGGGCACGATCTCGATGCCCAGGGCCTTGCGGCAGTGCCGGGCCATCATCAGGGTGATGGTGCCTGCGCCGCAGTACACATCGCACAGGGTATCCTCCGGGCGCAGCTGCGCGAAATCAAGGGCGGTCTGATACAGCTTCTCGGTCTGGGCGGGATTCACCTGGAAGAACGCCGCCGGGGACAGCTCGAACTGCAGACCGCACAGGGTATCGCTCAGCGTATCCGGCCCGGCGATGGTACGGAAGCTCCGCCCCAGGATGACGTTGGTTTTCTCCCGGTTCTCGTTCAGGATGACGCTGACGGCCCCGTTCTGCATCAGCCTTTCCGCCAGCGACTTTTCGCGGGGCAGCTGTTTTCCATTCACCACCACGGTGACCATGGCCTGGCCCTTCCTGTTCACCCGGATAACCAGGTGGCGCACCAGGCCGGTATGGCTTTCCTCCTGATAGGGGGCGACGCGGTTTTCGCGCATCCAGCTAAGGAACACCCGGGTCAGGCGATTGGCGGGCTCCATGGCGTTGGGGCAGTCGTCGATGGGGATCAGGGCATGGCTGCGAGGGGCGAAGAATCCGGCCCTCGGCTCCTCCGCCGTGCCGCCGATGGGCAGGGCGGTCTTGTTGCGATAATGGGCAGGATCATCCATGCCGATGACGGGGGCGACCTCCGTATCAATATGGGCGATGCGCCGGAAGCAGTCCTGCACCTGCTGCCGCTTGGCGTCCAGCGTGGCCTGATAGGTCATGTGCCTGCAGGAGCATCCGCCGCAGCGGGGGAAGACGGGGCAGTCCTTCTCCCGGCGGAGGGGGGAGGGATGCTCCGGCGCGCTCTCCATGCGTCCGAAGGCGAAGCGGCTCTGGACCTTGACGATCCGGACGCGGCAGGTTTCGCCGGGGAGCATGCCGGGCACGAACACGGCCATGCCCTCATGGCGGCACACGCCCTCCATATCCGCGCCCAGGTTATCCGCCGTCATGGTGAACACGTCGTTTCTCTGCATGGAGATACCTCTTTCCTTCTGATGGTGTGCTTATTGTAGCAGGGTTCTTCGTGTTTCGCAAGGGGACGCTGGGGCGGCGGAGCTGTCTTTGGTGGAAGGTGGGGGACGCTGGGGCTTCTCGCCCCAGACCCTCGCCAGAGGGCTGCATAGCCCTCTGGACTCCCGTTCGGGGGGGATTGTCATTGGGCGGAGGCCCGGCGCGCGGGGGGGGCGCCCGGGGGGCGGGGGGGACGGCGCGCGCCGGGGGGGCCCCCCCGCCGC
>JAXEEE010000130.1:0-6499 GCA_034104265.1 Eubacteriales bacterium
AGGAGCGCTACGCCCCCCAGGACACCCGCGACCCCTCCTTTGAGGTGGCGTACTGGCGGTTCGGGCTGGAGCTGGCCATTGCCTGGGCGGAGGAAATGGGCCTCACGCCGGACGCGCGCTGGCTGGATGTGTGCCGGAACATGGCGCGTCCCCCCATGCACGGCGGGCTGTACACCGCCCATGCCAACCGTCCCGACACCTTCGACACCATGGCAGAGGATCACCCCTCCATGCTGCAGTGCCTGGGCGTGCTGCCCGGAGAGGATCTCGACCACGCCGCCATGGCCCGGACGCTGGACACCGTGCTGGACAGGTGGGACTACAATGCCCTGTGGGGCTGGGATTTCGCCGTCATGGCCATGACCGCCCTGCGGCTGGGCAAGCCCCGGCTGGCGCTGGAAGCGCTTATGTGCGTCACCAACAAGAACACCTATGTGGCAAGCGGCAACAACCGGCAGATCAGCCGGAAGGATCTTCCCCTGTACCTGCCCGGCAACGGCAGCCTGCTGCTGGCAGCGGCCCTGATGGCTGCCGGCGACTGCCCCGGCTTCCGCGCGGAGGACGGCTGGCAGGCTGCGGTCGAGGGCCTGCACCCCTACTTCTGAACCACCATAACGGGAGGAATCAACCATGCATGAGCTCACCCGCGGCGCCCTTGCCGGGGAGCGGTACCGCGTCATTGTCTCCACGGACATTGGCGGCAGCGACCCGGACGATTTCCAATCCATGGTTCACTATCTGCTCTACGCCGACCTGTTTGACACGGAGGGGCTGATCTCCTCACCCTGGGGTGCGGGCCGGGCCAGCGACATCCTGGCAGTCATCGACGTGTACAAGAAGGACTACCCCCGCCTGCGCACCTGGTCGGAGCGGTATCCCACGCCGGAATACCTGCGCAGCATCACCCGGCAGGGCACGGTGGACTTCGCGCCCTACCGGGGCTACAGCACGCCCACGGAGGGCTCGGAGTGGATCATCCGCTGCGCCCGCAGGCCGGACAGCCGGCCCCTGTACCTGCTGATGTGGGGGCTTCTGGAGGATCTGGCCCAGGCGCTCCACGACGCGCCGGATATCGCCGAAAAGCTGCGGGTGCACTACATCGGCGGGCCCAACAAGAAGTGGGGGCCCAACGCCTATGCCTACATCCGCGAGCATTTCCCGAACCTGTGGATGATCGAGAACAACTCCGCCTACCGGGGCTGGTTCAACGGCGGCGACATGAGCGGCTGCTGGGGCAACGATACCTTCGTCCGGACCCACGCGGCGGGCCACGGCGCGCTGGGGGATTACTTCGCCACGCACCTGGGCGGGGTGATCAAAATGGGCGACACGCCCACGGTGGCCTGGCTGCTGCGGGGCACGCCGGAGGATCCCGAACAGGAGAGCTGGGGCGGATGCTTCATGCCCGTGAAGCAGATGCCTGCCTGCACCCTGCACCACCCCGTCACCGCCGATACGCCCGTGGAGGCCTTCGCCGTGGCGGAGCTGGTCTTTGATGCGCCCGGTGCGCTGCCCTCCGACAGGCCCGCCTTCATGCTGGAGGTGCGGGGCCAGGAGTTCGAGGGCTTCTGCACCGCGCCGGGGGAATGCCGCATCCGCTTTGTTCCCAAGGAGACAGGGGATTTCGCCTACACGGTGCACAGCGGCCTGACGCAGCTGGACGGCCAGCGGGGCGTACTGCGGGCGCTGGCTGAGAATCCGCTGACCCGCCGGGACGGCCCCCTGACCCGGTGGTGGTCGGACGATCTGTCCCCGGAAACCGCCGAGGGCCCCCATGCCGGGGCCAGAACCGTCTCCCTCTGGCGCAGGGACTTCCTGCAGGATTTCGCCCAGCGCTTCGACCGCTGCCTTTCTGCGCGCAATGACTGATACAACGCAGGCCATCCGCTCCGCCGCATGACGGAGGGATGGCCTGCGTTTCTTCAGCCGTCGGTTTGCGTTCTGTACTGCTGGGGTGACAGCCCCTTTACCCGCTTGAAGGCCCGGCGGAAGGTGGTGGAGTTGTTGTAGCCTACCAGCTGCGCGATGTCCTCCACGGATTTGTCCGTGGACGTCAGCAGCTCCCCGGCCTTGTTGAGCCGCAGCTTCTCCAGGTAGCTGCTGTAGGGCTCGCCCAGGGTGTCCTTGAACAATACGGAGAAGTAGGATTCGGAGAAGCCGAATTTCTCCGCCATGCTGCCGATGGAGAGCATGGAATCGCTGTAATGCTTCTCCAGATAATCCTCCATGGCTGCCCGCTGGTTGCTGACCTGGGCAAAGCGTCCGCCCACCTGCTCGGCGATTTTGTGGAACTCCAGGCGGAGGATCTCCAGCTGGGTGCGGAAGTCATCGGTCTGGTGCACGGAGCGCAGGTAGTCCGGCAGGTTGTCCTGGCGGGTCACATCCTCGGCAGCCATCATCAGCAGCGCCTCGATGCTGGACAGCAGCGTCCGCTTCATCAGTGCGGACAGATGCCGCCGCATCGTGTTCTCGTTCAGGATCAGCTCGAACTCCTGGTCGATAACGGCGGTGTTGTTGTGCTTGACGGCGTTGATGATGCGCTGCTGCTGCTCCAGAGGGAAGCACAGGGAGTTCACGCCCGGGCTGACCTGATCAAAGGACACGATGCTGTCCCCCGCGCCCTCCGTCTGCAGGCAGTACATGGCCTGGTTGAAGGAGAAGGTCACATCGTCCAGCGCGGCGCAGACACGTCCCAGGCCCATCCGCGTACCCTGCGGCAGCTGGGCGTGCAGCTGCCGCATATGCCCGGCAATCGCCCCAGCGTTCTCCACGGTCTCCTCCTTGTCCATCAGGTACAGCACGTTCAGCCGGTTCCGCCTGCCCTCGCCGATAACCACGCGCATCTGCCGGGGCGGCTCGGGCATGATGGCGTCCCGGGCAGGCACGGCGTCCGCGGGCAGCTGGATGATGGCGGCGCAGTATCCCGTCGCCCTCAGGTCAAGGCCGATGCGTTCCCCGGACTTGAGCAGCACCTCCACATCGTCGGTGCGCTGGTTCATCAGCCGGTTGAGCAGCAGGGCCGTCTCCATGCGCAGGCTGTGCTGCATGGCGCTTAGCTGATTCTGCTGCAGCTGCAGGATGCCCTGGTGGATGAATTCCGCATTTTGATGAAGAAACGCTGAGCAGCTGTTTCTCTCCGCGTTGAGCAAGCTGGTCGGAAAGCGGAGCGATATCAAGGACAGCTTTGACGCCTTTCGCAGCACGGTATTCAGTACAGCTGCACTGGAAGCCGAGCTGGCGCAGGTCGAAGCAGAGATGAGCACCTCTGCCGAGCAGATTGCCAGAAGCATCCGCGAGAACACCATGGTCGCACTTGACCAGGCTGCTTACCGGGCAAGGCATGACGCCCTCTGCAACCACTACGAAAGCCTCAAGGAGCATTGCGCAGACCTGAAAGAAACCTTCTCCGATAAGCAGACCCGGCTGGCTGCCATTGATGATATTCCGAAAACGCTCATGAAGCAGGAGGCGCTGCCCACAATCTGCGACCCGATGACCTACCATATTCTTGTCGAACGGATGACGGTCTATAGCAAGGACAAGGTGATGATACGGTTCAAGAACGGTATGGAGATCGTAATCTGACCTATTGCGTCCGCTGACACCTGCGGGCGCATTCCTCTGTCCATCAATAACATGATTTGGAATAGGGCGGCTACAGAGTTCGACTTCTGTAAGCATGATGCAGGCAACTCATTTGAAGAAGAGCTTTTCCGACAAGGCGTTCATCGTCCTGAACTATGTGCTGCTGACCCTGGCGCTGCTCATCGTGCTGATTCCGCTTTTGCACGTGGTGGCACAGTCCGTCTCCGCACCCACGGAGGTGGTGGCGGGGCGTGTGTTCATCATCCCGAAGAAGCCCACGCTCATTGCCTACAAGGAGATCTTCCGCTCGAAGCTCCTGCTCTCCGGCTACGGCAACTCCATCCTCTATACCGTGGTGGGCACCCTGGTCAACATCCTCATGACCATCCTGTGCGCCTATCCCCTCTCCCGCAAGGATTTCATCGGCCGCAAGTGGATGATGTGGCTGTTCGTCTTCACGATGATCTTCTCCGCGCCGCTGATTCCCACCTACCTCAACGTGCGCAACCTGAAGCTGATCGACACCATGTGGGCGGTGATTCTGCCGGGCGCCATCGGCGTGTACAACATGGTGGTGGCGCGTACCTTCTTCATGAACACCATCCCGGACGAGATGATCGAGGCGGCGGAGCTGGACGGCGCCAGCGACATGCAGATTGTGCTGAAGATTGTGCTGCCCCTTTCGAAGGCCATCATGGCGGTGCTGACGCTGTTCTACGCCGTGTCCCACTGGAACTCCTACTTCGACGCCTTCATGTACCTGAGCTCCGAAACCAAGCTGCCCCTGCAGGTAGTGCTGCGCAACATCCTGGCCAACGCCAAGCTGATTGAGGAAATGGCCAACGCCAGCGTGGAGCAGAGCCAGCGCCTGGCCATGGTGGAGGTGCTCAAGTACGCGGTGATCGTTTTCGGCAGCCTGCCGGTGATCATGCTCTACCCCTTCGTGCAGAAGCACTTCGTCAAAGGCGTGATGGTGGGCTCCATCAAGGGATAAAACATAGCCTATGAACCAGAAGCATCCTCCGCATATCAGCCATCATGCGGAGGATGCTTTCTGTTTTCCTGCATACTTCCTTCTAATTCTTCGCCTTCAAGAAGAGCATGATAATCGTTCACCATGCTTTCCAGCGTGATGGCCTTCATGCTGGCCGTCACGCTCTCCTTCAGCGCGGCATATGTATGATCCAGCACATCTCCGATATTTCTTCCAACAGGGCAGAAAGCGGATGGTGAAGGATGGACACGAATCATTTTGTCAATCGCTCCAGGATCAACCGCCGAACAAATGCGGTACAGCGATATATCCTGACATGGCATGGCAAGCGTTGCTCCGCCTGTCCCGAACCTGACGCTGATGATACCATCCTTCTTCATGGCACTGAGGATATTCCTGACGGTAACAGGATTGCATCCCGTCGAAAGCGCAAGCAATTCGCTTGTCACTTTGTTTTCTTTCCCATATTCATGGATAAAAATCAGGCAATGAATCGCAATCGAGCATTTATGACTGATCTGCATATCACAACGCCTCCTGCATCATGGTATCACAAAAAAATGTGGGTGTAAACATTGACACGACACCAAATCTGTACTATGATATTCACAAGGTGTAGTTTTATTATTTACATCACAGGAGGAATGGCCATGAACTACTGTCAGATTGTTTTCAGCCCCACAGGGGGAACGGAACGGGTTGCAAAAGCAATAACGCATCATTGGTTGCCAGTGGACACCATCGACCTGACCAATCCCGATACCTGTTATGCAGACATTGCCTTTGATGACAGTACACTTGTCCTGATCGCCATGCCCTCCTTCGGAGGCGCAGCGCCGCAGCTTGCGCTGGAGCGTCTCGCCCTGATCAAGGGAAACGGCGCGAAATGCGTTCTCGTCGCGGTCTATGGCAACCGTGCGTATGAGGATACCCTCATTCAGATGGAAGACTATGCCCAGAGTGCGGGCTTCCAGGTGATTGCCGCCGTATCCGCCGTTGCGGAGCATTCCATCATCCGTGAGTATGGTGCCGGAAAGCCCAATGCCGAGGATTGCACGGAGCTTTCGGCGTTCGGTGATCGGATTCTTGATAAAGTCACTTCCGGCGATCTGTCCAAGCCTTCCTTGCCCGGCAAGAGGCCCTATAAGTGCCATGATGCCGGACTGGTGCCCAAAGCCGATTCCAGCTGCACCTCCTGTGGTCTGTGTGCACAGAAGTGTCCCGCCGGCGCTATCTCATCAGCCTCGCCTGATGTGACCGACAAGAGCAAATGCATATCCTGCATGCGCTGCGTATCCCTGTGCCCCGCACACGCAAGGAAGATCAGCAGCCTGATCACCACAATGCTTGCAGCAGCCATCAGGAAGCCCTGCACCATGGACAAGGCTAACGAATTGTTCCTGTGATCAGCCATTTCGGCTCATCCATCGTCCTAACAGCCTGCCAAAGCACGCTTTCACACAAGAAGAAACACCCGACAGCCTGATCAGCTTCGGGTGTTTTTTGACGGCTGAAGCATGATCATCCGACCGCTGCAGGCGGATGATTCACATTTTACCCCTCCCAGTCCTCATTGACGGGATAGCCCTTCTTATATTCCTTCAGATCGTCCTCCGTGATGGGCCGCGCCACCCGGCAGGGCGCGCCGAAGGCTACCACGTTGGCGGGAATGTCCCGCGTCACCACGCTGCCCGCGCCGATGACGCTGTTCTCCCCGATGGTCACCCCGGGCATGATCACCACGTTGGAGCCGATCCAGGTGTGGCTGCCGATGTGCACCGGCAGGGAGAACTGCGCCCCCTTGTCCCGGAAGGAGGGATGCACCGGATGCCCCGTGGTGGTGATGGTCACGTTGGGCGCGAACATCACGCTGTCGCCGATGTGCACCTCGCCGTCGTCCACCACGGTCAGGTTGAAGTT
>JAXEEE010000131.1:0-11678 GCA_034104265.1 Eubacteriales bacterium
TCGGTGGACAGGGTGGTCTTGCCGGTGCCGGACAGGCCGAAGAACAGGGCGGTGTTCTCGCCGTTCATGTCGGTGTTGGCGGAGCAGTGCATGGAGGCAATGCCCTTGAGCGGCAGGTAGTAGTTCATCATGGAGAACATGCCCTTCTTCATCTCGCCGCCGTACCAGGTGTTCAGGATAACCTGCTCGCGGGAGGTGATGTTGAAGGCCACGCAGGTGCTGGAGTTCAGGCCCAGCTCCTTGTAGTTCTCCACCTGGGCCTTGGAGGCGTTGTACACCACAAAGTCAGGCTCGAAGGTGGCCAGCTCCTCCTCGGAGGGCACGATGAACATGTTCTTGATGAAGTGAGCCTGCCAGGCCACCTCAACGATGAAGCGCACGCTCATGCGGGTGTCGGCGTTGGCGCCGCAGAAGGCGTCCACGACATACAGCTTCTTGCCGGACAGCTCCTTCATGGCCATGTCCTTCACCTGCGCCCAGACGGCCTCGGACATGGGATGGTTGTCGTTCTTGAACTCGTCGGAGGTCCACCACACGGTGTCCTTGGAGTTCTCGTCCATGACGATGTACTTATCCTTGGGGGAGCGGCCGGTGTAGACGCCGGTCATCACGTTGACAGCGCCCAGCTCGGTCACCTGACCAACCTCATAGCCCTCCAGACCGGGCTTGGTCTCTTCAGCAAACAGCTCCTCATAGGAGGGATTGTGGACAATCTCGGTCGTGCCGGTGATGCCATACTTGCTCAGATTCAGCTCTGCCATACCTTTGCTACCTCTTTCTTCTATGTAATCATTGTGACGTCCATGAAGACGCCTGTTGCGCCTTCCCGGGAGAACCCACAAGGTTTCCCTGATTCCTGATATTCTATCTTCCTATGCTGTATTCCTGCTTCTTTGTGAAATATTTTTCTTTTTTCGCCAGTAAAGAGGCATCACCCTGTTGCCGTCGGCAGACTGCATTCGTGTCCGCCAGGTTTCCCTGCGGCGCGGGGCGGTTTCGGCCCTGGCCGAAACCTTTCCTTCCATTTTTTACGGCCGTCAGCCTTTGGCTGACAGTGATAAATGCCCGCTTCCGCAGAAGCGGAATCCTTCTTCAACTCGAAAAAGTGGCCGCAGCCACTTTTTCGAAAACACGACTTACATGCCCACCTCGCCCCAGCTCAGGGAGGAAACGTTCAGCGGCAGGCCGATGGCCACCACCTTCTCCATGGTTTCCGGCATCAGCTGATAGGCCATCTGGGCATAGTCGCTCTGCACATACATGCGCAGCGTCACCTGATAGGTCTGCTTCAGAGCAGTGAGCTGCTCCCGCCGCTCCTGCAGCCGGGACAAAAGCGCGTTCCACTCCCCGTCCGCGCCCTCCGGCTCCGTCAGGGAGATGGCGTACACCCACTCATCCTCGGGGGCCACCACCAGGGGCAGCCGGTTCAGCTCCTCACCCTTGCGGATCATCCGCGTGGCCTTCAGCCCCAGGCTGCTCTCGATCCTGTCCACGTCCAGCCCGTCCCCCTGCACGATCAGGGAAAAACGCGCCTCGTTCACCGTATTCTTGCCATTGCTCATGCGCATGCACCTCCGCGCTTTCTTACATGATATTTTCGACGCGGAGGCGCCGTCCTCCTCCCGGAAAAAACCGCCCCCTTCGTGAAAGATTCGACAAAACCCTTTTCACCCGGGAAAAGTTATGCTATAATGATTCCGGTTACATTTTGCACCATGCAGAAGGAGGATGTTTCCAATGGCTATCGTTACCACGAAGGAAATGTTCAGGAAGGCCTACGACGGCGGCTACGCGGTCGGCGCCTTCAACGTCAATAACATGGAGATCATCCAGGGCATCACCGAGGCTGCGGGCGAGCTGAAGGCTCCCGTCATCCTGCAGGTTTCCAAGGGCGCCCGCGCCTATGCCAACCACACCTACCTGGTGAAGCTGGTGGAGGCCGCCGCCATTGAGAACCCCGACATCCCGATTGCCCTGCACCTGGACCACGGCGACAGCTTTGAGCTGTGCAAGAGCTGCATTGACGGCGGCTTCACCTCCGTCATGATCGATGCTTCCTCCAAGTCCTTTGAGGAAAACATCGCCCTGACCCGCAGGGTTGTGGAATACGCCCACGACCACGGCGTGGTGGTTGAGGCCGAGCTGGGCACCCTGGCCGGCGTGGAGGATGACGTGGTGGTGGAGCACGGCTCCGAGATGTACACCCACCCCGAAGAGGTGGAGGAGTTCGTCTCCCGCACCGGCTGCGACTCCCTGGCCATCGCCATCGGCACCTCCCACGGCGCCTACAAGTTCAAGCCCGGCACCAAGCCCCAGCTGCACTTCGAGGTGCTGGAGGAGTGCTCCAAGCGCCTGCCCGGCTTCCCCATCGTGCTCCACGGCGCGTCCTCCGTGCCCCAGGAGTTCGTGGCGGAGATCAACCAGTTCGGCGGCAACATGCCCGGCGCCATCGGCATCCCCGAGGAGCAGCTGCGTCACGCTGCTGAGCTGGCCGTGTGCAAGATCAACATCGACTCCGACATCCGCCTGGCCATGACCGCCAGCATCCGCAAGTACTTCGCGGAGCATCCGGATCACTTCGATCCCCGCCAGTACCTCAAGCCCGCCCGCGCCGCTGTGAAGGCCATGGTGGCCCACAAGATCGTGGACGTGCTGGGCTGCAACGGCAAGGCCTGAGTCACAACCCAACCATGATAAAGCCTCCGGAGCCAACGCTCCGGAGGCTTTTTGTGCAATAATCGTCCGCAGTCATGATGACGTATGCCGTGTTGTCATTCCGCATAAGAAAGGCCCCCGCAAAAGCGGAGGCCTTCCTTGTGTCTGTTCTTTTTATCGGTATAGCGCGTTACGGCACGCGCTCCGTCACACCCACATAGATACGCTTGGCACGGGCCTCGTAGGTGTCGGTGTAGAGCAGGGTGCGCTCCACTTCCACGCCATTCATGTACTTCACCCGATAGCTTTCCACCACGTAGCCCTTGCGGGCCTTGCGCTCCACATACTGCTCGTCGGTGTAGGTCACGTGCTCGGCCTTCTTGTCCTGGACAATGATGTCCTCGCCGGGCTCCAGCTCCTCGACGGTCCTGGTCTCCAGGCTGTAGGTCACATCCCCCAGGCTCATACCGTACAGGCTCACCTTGGCAATCAGCCGCTTGCGGTTGCTGGGATCGCTCTGCACCGCCGCCACCATGTAGATGGGGCCGCCGGTGTTGTTCTTGAACTGCAGGTCGATCTTCCGGCCGTACTGCCAGTACACCGTGGCGTCCTTGCCGTAGTCGGTGTAGTTCACCTGGTCGGAGTGGGGCTCGCGCTTAATAATTTGAAGCCCCGCCTGCACCGCCGCGATATACACGGTGCTGCTGGCCTGGCACACGCCGCCGCCGATGCCCATGACATGCTCGCCGTTGGCGTATTCAATGGCGGGATAGAAGCCGTTCTTCTCCGTGCGCTCGCCCACCGTGTCGTTGAAGGAGAAGGTCTCCCCGGGCTGCAGCACCTTGCCGGAAATCAGCTGGAAGGAACGGCGGATGTTGTTGTTGCGCTCCTCGGTGCTGGTGGTGGAGATGGACGTGTACGCCGACGCGCGCAGCTCCACGGTCTTCTTCAGGTCAGCCACCGTCACCTGGGGCGCGATTTCCACCGGCTCCAGAGCGATCTCACCGCTCTCCAGGGTGGACACCATGCGGTAGAGCTGCTCCTTCACCGGCTCCGTGTCCAGGTACCGCCCCGGCACCTCCTCCTGGAAGGTGAAGGGATCGGTCTTGCTGGGATCAAAGGAGACGATGGACGCGTCCTGCGCCGCCCGGTAGACATAGTTGCGGATGCTGTCCAGGGTGCTGTCAATCACGGAAGTATCGCCGCCGGGCATGGCGGTGTAGCCCTCGTAGGGCGAGACCATCAGGGTTTCCATGGCGTCCCTTCGCTCCTCCAGGGTACCGGTATGGCCCTGGGCCCAGGCGGCGTTCAGCGTGTCGTAGACGTCCACGGTCATGTTCAGCTGGCTGGCCTTGATTTCCGTCACCAGCTTGCCCTGGTAGGTCAGCCGGACGGACCAGGCGTCGTTGCGCTGCTGGGCCTGGGCCTGTACAGCGGCAATGCCCTGCTCCGCTGTCATGCCGCCCAGGTGGATGCCGTCCACATACACGCCCTGGCAGAACACGTTATCATAGGATGTCACATACTGCCGGAGCTGCTGCTGCTGAAGGGCGAAATAACCGCCCGCGCCCAATCCCGCCAGCAGCGCCACGCACAGGACCATGATCAGCACCGTCCTGAAGGCATGTCCGCCGCGTCTGGGCGGCTGGCCTCCGGAGCCGCCCACAGGCTGCCATGGCTGCTGCTGAGGCGGATAAGCCTGTCCGCCCTGGGGCGTGAAGTCATTGGCGGGATTGTACCGTGGCGAGGCGCTTCCCCAGCCCTGCCCGGGATCCTGGGGCTGCTGATAGCCGCCGTAGCTCTGCTGCCAGGGCTGCTGCTCCTGACCGGCATAGCCCTGACGGGGCGCGCGGTAATCCTGCTGCCGGGGCTGCTGCTGCCATGGGGCGGCATAAGCCGTCTGGGGTGAAGGCACACCCTGCTGCGGCACGCCGGACGCTGCCGGGGCATTTTTCACCGGGGCGGGGGGCTGGTAGCCCTGATGTCCGGGATGAACGCCGCCCCAATCGTCCTGCTCCCAGGCCGAGCGGGAGGAGGACTGTCCCAGCGTGGACGCCTGTCCGGCGCTGCTGCGCTCGCTCCGCCGACGCCTCTGCGGCTGCCCTGGCGGCACATATCCGTTGTTGTACACAAGCCTCCTCCTTTCGTTTGTTATTCTGATTCGCTGGCGGATGCTGCATTCAGCCGTTCATGGCGCGCATGAGGGACTGCACGTCCCTGTCCGCCTGTGGCCAGTGATCCGCCGTGCAGCCTGGCAGGCCGTGGCTGTCACCCTCCTGGTGGAAGTCGCTGCCGCCGGTCACCAGCAGGCCCATGCGCCGCACCATACGTGCCAGCGCGCCAAAGCCCCTTCCCGCCCGGGAAGGGTGATATACCTCCACGCCCATCAGCCCCAGCCTTTGCCAGGAGCCAAGGAGCGTCCGCAGGGTCATGTCATTCACGCCCAGGAGCGTGGGATGCGCCAGCACCGGCACAAAGCCATTTCGCCGCACCAGCGGCAGGGCCTCCTCCATGCTGAGCCGCTCGCCGGGCACATAGGCAGGACAGCCCTTGCTCAGGTAGCGGTCGAAGGCCTCCTGAATGGTGGCGACATACCCCGCCGCCAGCATGGCCCGGGCGATGTGCATCCGCCCCACCGTGCCCTGATGACTCAAGCTTTCCGCCTGAAGAGGCATGCCCAGGGCCGCCAGCTTCTCCAGCATGGATGCGGCGCGGCTTTCCCGCCTCCGGGCCAGGTCGGCCACGGTCCGGCGCAACTCCTGCGCCTCTCCCGTGCCGTAGCCCAGCAGATGCAGATTCCGCATTCCCCGCAGGCTCAGCTCCACCCCCGGGATCACCGGGATGGGCAGCCGCATTCCACGCAGGCTGTCCGCACCCCGGAAGGTGTCATGATCGGTTACCGCCATGACGGTCACTCCCAGGGACGCGGCCTTCTCCACCAGCTGCGATGGCGTCAGGATGCCGTCGCTGAAGCTGGTGTGCATGTGCAGGTCAGGTTTTGTCATCGTCGTGCAGGCTGCCCAGAAGAATGTCCTCCGGCAGCTCCGGCTTGTCCGGATTCACGGGTGGCTTTTTGTCCCAGGGCTTTTTCTCCGGCGCGGGAATGTCCGCAGCGGCCCGGGGCTTGTCGTCATCCTCCAGGCCCTCGGGAATTTCGCCCGTCTCCATCAGCGCCTTGAACTCTTTGCGGCTGACGGTATCCATTTTCAGCAGCGCGTCCACCAGCGCGTCAAAGCGGTCGCGGTGGTCGCTGATGGCCTTGACGGCCATGGCGTAGGCTTCGTCCAGCAGGCGGCGCACCTCCGCGTCAATGCGGGCGGCAACCTCCTCGGAATAGCCCCGGCTCTGGCCGAACTCCATGCCCACGAACACTTCCTGGTCGCTGTCCAGGTACACCGGGCCGATCTTGTCGCTCATGCCGAACTGGGTCACCATCCGGCGGCACAGCTCCGTAGCGCGCTGCAGATCGCTGGTGGCGCCGGTGGAGAACTCGCCCAGACCCAGCTGCTCGGCAGCGTGGCCGCCCAGCAGGCCCGCGATGCGCGCCATCAGCTGGCTTTGCGTCATCAGGTCGTTCTCCTCGCTGGGCAGGGACAGTGTATGGCCTGCCGCCTGACCGCGGGGTACGATGGTCACCAGATGCACCTCGTCCGAGCCAGGGATGAAGTGCTCCACCACCGCGTGGCCGGACTCGTGGATGGCCACCATGCGCCGGTCGCGCTCGGTGACCTTGTGGCTGCGCTTCTCCGGGCCCATCTGCACCCGTGCGATGGCGTCCACCAGCATCTGCTGGTCGATGGTCTTCTTCCGGGCGCGGGCAGCCAGGATGGCCGCCTCGTTCATGATGTTCTCCAGCTCCGCGCCGGTGGCGAAGGGCACCCGCTTGGCCACGTTCACCAAATCCACGTCGGGATCGAGGGGCTTGCCCCGGCTGTGCACCTTCAGAATGGCCACGCGGCCGTCCATGTCGGGATAATTCACCGTCACCTGCCGGTCAAAGCGGCCGGGACGCAGCAGCGCGGGATCCAGGATGTCCCGGCGGTTGGTGGCCGCCATGACGATCACGCCCTCGTTCACCGCGAAACCGTCCATTTCCACCAGCAGCTGGTTCAGGGTCTGCTCGCGCTCGTCATGACCGCCGCCCAGGCCTGCGCCGCGGTGACGGCCCACGGCGTCGATCTCGTCGATGAACACAATGGCGGGCGCGGCCTTCTTGGCCTGGTCAAACAGGTCGCGGACACGGCTGGCGCCGACGCCCACGAACATCTCCACAAAGTCGGAGCCGGAAATGCTGAAGAACGGCACTCCCGCCTCGCCGGCCACAGCCTTGGCCAGCAGCGTCTTGCCCGTGCCGGGAGGGCCCACCAGCAGCACGCCCTTGGGAATGCGCGCGCCCAGCTCCGTATAGGCCCTGGGATTGCGCAGGAAGTCCACCATCTCCTTGAGCTCTTCCTTCTCCTCATCCGCACCGGCCACATCGGCAAAGGTGACCTTGTTCTTGCCGGGATCCTGCACCCGGGCGCGGCTCTTGCCGAAGGACATGACCTTGTTGCTGCCGCCGCTCTGGGCGCGCATCATGAAGTACCACAGCGCCATGAAGATGCCCGCCACCAGCAGGAAGGGCAGGAAATCATACCACCAGGGGGTGACCACGGGGGCGCGGTACTCCACGGTGAATTTCAGGTCGCTGACGGAAACCTCGTCCAGGGGCTTCCCCTGCCGGGTTGCCTCCATCTGTCGGACGGTCTCGATAAAGTCGTCGCCGATGGTGGTCTCAAAGTCATAGGCGCGCTCCGGGAAGTCCGCGGCGGCCACGGTGGTGTTCTTCTTCAGGCCAACCAGATAATTGTTGCGGATGGCCACCCGCGCCACCTGATCCTCCTGGATCATCTGCAGCAGCTCGGGATACTCGATCCGCTTGTTGACCGGGTCGCTCAGGCTGCCATTGAGCAGGATCGCAATGAGCAGAAAGGTGCCGATCAGCACCACGTAGCTCATCAGTCCCCTGGATGATTTCTTCAACTTGATGGTCCTCCTTACGCGCATGTCTGTACGCAGAAAATCAACGATTATTATAGCACAGAAAAGCTATGGAATGCAAATATTCCCTGATGGCCGGGATGGCCTATTCCGCCTCCTTGCTGGCCGGATCTGCCATCATGCTCAGCCGTCAGGGATATTTTACAACCACCCGCTCAACCTTCGCCGTAAATGCGGGGATGCAGCACGCCGATGTCGGGCAGGTTGCGGTACTTCTCGTCGAAATCCAGGCCGTAGCCCACCACGAATTCGTCGGGAATCACGAAGCAGAAGTAGTCAGCCTTCAGATCCACCCGGCGGCGGGCAGGCTTGTCCAGCAGGGTGGCGATGCGCACGGAGGCCGCGCCCCGGTCGGCAAAGACGCGCTTCAGGTAGGACAGGGTCATGCCGGAGTCCACAATGTCCTCCACAATCAGCACGTCCATACCCTCGATGGGCCGGTCAAGATCCTTGCGCAGCTGCACCACGCCCGAGGACTTGGTGGCGCTGCCGTAGCTGGACACGGCCATGAAGTCCGTGCGCAGGGGCAGGTCGATTTCACGAATCAGGTCGGAATAAAACACGACCGCGCCCTTGAGGATGCCGACCACCATCAGCTCCCGGCCCTCGTAGTCCTTCGTGATCTGCTGGCCCAGCTTCTTCACCGCCGCGCTGATTTCCTCCCGGGTCACCAGAATCTTCGTCAGGTCCTGATACAGCTTCGCATTGCTATCCATGGTGTTTTCTCTTCCTTTCTCGATGACCTTTCCGTGGTTCCTGATGCTTCACCGCGCCAGCCAGGGCATATCCCCCCGCCAGCGCAGCCATACGCTGTCCTTTTGATCCTCCACAGGCGGAACACCGCCCGCGCCCACGCCCCCCGCCAGCAGCACCTCGCTGCCCCGGCAAAGGAGCGGTACACGATCCCGGAAGGGCGCATCCACCTTCCGGTTGACGAAATAATCCTGCAGGGACTGCCGTCCGCTGCTGCCATAGGGCCAGATCCAGTCCCCCTGCCGCCGGGTGCGCAGCACGCAGCCTTCCAGCATGGCCCGGGGGATCGCCTGGATCACGCGGCCGTCGCTGAGGCACGGCACCGTTTCCTCCAGGGTGAACGCCCCCACGACCGTGCAGGGCAGCGTCAGGGGTGTTTCCGGCGGAGGCTCGGGCGGATCGGGCGATACCAGGTGCAGGTGCGTCCACCCGCGATAGCCCTGCCACCCGCCGGGGAGGTTGCATTTCTCCCCTGCCCCGCCCGACAGGAGCGAGGCCAGCGCGGCAGTCTGATGCAGGCTCAGGCTCCGCTCGTCCCGGTTCTTTCCCGCCTCCCGCTGCCACCAGGCACGCAGGATGCGCTTCCGCAGCCCCTCCGGTTGATCCGCCAGGTCGCGCAGGGGAAGTTCCCTTCCCGGATGCTTCCCAAGGAAGCCGCCGCACAGCGCGCCAAGGGCTGCGTCATCCTCCCGCAGCAGCGACGCCGCAGCAGCAAGCCTGGCCCCGCAGCCGGGGGACAGCCCCTCCATCAGCGGCAACAACTCGTGCCGGACTGCGTTGCGCAGGTACCGGCTGTCCCGGTTGGATTCATCCTCCCGCCAGGGCTGACCGGCCGCTTGCAGTGCGGCCTGCAGCTCCGCCCGGGACATGGCCAGCAGCGGACGCAGAATCCGCATGCCGTCCACCACGGTGTCCTCCGCCATGGCCGTCAGCCCGGTGAGCCCCGCACCCCGCATCAGGTGCAGAAGCAGCGTTTCCGCCTGATCGTCCCGGTGATGGGCCAGGGCAAGGGCCTCCGCCCCGGACTGCGCCATGGCCTCCCGGAAGAAGCCGTACCGCGCCCGTCTCGCCCAGTCCTCCCCGGGATGCTCCGGCGGCTGCGCCCGGTAGCACAAAAGCGGCACGTCCTTATCCCGGCACAGTGCCCGGACAAAAGCCTCATCCCCATCCGACGCTGCACCCCGCAGGCCGTGGTTCACATGCACCGCCGTCACCCGGCAGCCCCGCTCCAGCAGCATCAGCAGCAGCGCCACGGAATCCGCCCCGCCGCTGACCCCCGCCAGCACATGGCCGGGCATGGCAGGCATCCGCGCCGCAAGCTCCCGCAGGCTGTCCATGGCCCTCCCTCATTTCATCGGATAAAGCACGAAGGAGGCAGTCCACATCGGAGAGCCTCCTTGTACAGGCAGCCTGTCGCTTACTGGCGCAGCGGCGCGCCGCAGACGTTGCAGGCCACCAGGTCCTTGTACTCCGCATCGTTGAGCTGACTGTAGGTAAACTGGCCCGTGAAGGGCAGGAACTTCTCATTGGCGCTTTTGCAGTAGGCGTCCAGGTGATACCGCTCGCCGCCGTTGGGGTTGTAGTAGAGGATGGTGTTGGCGCTGGCGATGAACTCCGCCGTGGGGGTGGCGGTTTCATTGGCAGTGGGCGCCTCGGTGGCGGTGGTCTCGTAGCTCTTGAGGGAGGCGGGATCCACGTACCACTGCTCGTCCTCCTTCATCATCAGCACCTGGAAGACGTACTTCTCCGGGTCGCGGCCGTTGCGCTTGTCGATGGTGGCCGTCACCGTGACGGTGCGGACGGTATCGTTCTGCGTGCCGGAAATCTTCTCGGACTTGTAGTCGATGGGGATGCGGTTGGCCAGAATGCTGAACAGGGCCGTCTTGGGCTCCTCCACGCTCTTGCGCCAGGAGGGCGCGCACAGGGACAGCATGTTGTCCTGGTTGTTCACCGACCAGAAGTAGAAGAAGGACTCCAGCTGCTTCACCGCGTCGGACTGCAGCTCGTCAGGCTCAGGGGTCACCTGCACCACAGGAGCCTCCGTGGCCCAGGCGCCCAGGCCCGCGTTGTCCGAGGCGGCAGGCTGCGGTATGCCGCTCATGGCCGCCGGGGAGCCCGTTCCCGCGTTTGAACCGGCTCCGGCAATATTGTCCGACGGGGCAGAGGCCGTCAGCACGCTGACCAGGGCCACCACCGCCAGCGCGCCGTACACGCCGGAGAAGGTCAGACGGACATTGTTCTGCATGACAGGACGGATCCACAGGGCCGCCACGGTCACCACAGCCAGGGCCACGAAGACCCACTTGAGTACCGACAGGCTGGCGATCACCAGCCCCAGCACGAACAACACCGGCAGAACGCCGCACAGCATCACCCACAGCAGGATCGCCGGATCAAAGGGCTTCTTCTGCGGGGGGCGCTGGGGCTGCTGCGGCCCGTAGCCCGGCTGCTGGGGATAGCCGGGATAGGGCTGCCCCTGCTGATAGGGCTGCCCGTAATAGGTATTCTGCGGGGGCTGCTGGGGCTGGGGCTGCGGCTGGGGCCGCTGCTGCGCAGGCCGGTAGCCCTGCTGATAGGGCGCCTGATTCACCGCCGAATAATTCGGCTGCTGGAACCCCTGCTGATAGGGCTGCTGGGGCTGCTGACCGTAGGGCGGACGCTGCTGATAGGGCTGCTGCGGGGAATAGGGACTCTGCTGCCCGTAGCCCTGCTGAGGCCCGTACCCCTGCCGGGGCGCATATCCCTGCTGGGGTGCATACCCCTGCTGATAGCCGCCCGGCTGCTGGCGGTAGGGCTGCTGATAGCCCTGCGGTCCGGGCCCTTGCTGATAGCCGCCGGGCTGCTGGCCGGGCGCCTGACCCCAGGCTGTCGTATTCCCCTGATTGGGACGGCCGTTGTTCATCCGTATACCTTCACCTTTCTGCCGCGGGAGCGGCATATCCATGGCCCGTGGCAGGCCATGGCGCGAAATCGACGACAAAGAGAATGGTCAAAGCCATTCGCCTTTAAGTATAGCACAGAATAGGGTCTTGTAAACAGTCCCTCTGCAAAAAAGTCCACGTTTCCCGCTCTTATACGATTCTCAAATGAAAATGGCACACGATACGAAGCGAATTTTGCATTCTGGCTAACGGGAATGGAACGAGGCGTAGCAGCGCTACGGTGAGTGGAATGACCGGACGCCAGAATGGAAAAGGCGCGAGCAGACGTGTCAGGCGAATTTGAGAATC
>JAXEEE010000132.1:0-83918 GCA_034104265.1 Eubacteriales bacterium
CGGTCGTGCTGGAGGGAGAACTCCTCGTTGAGGACGTTGAACTTCGTCTCCACCTCCATCATGGCGCAGCGGTAGTAGGCCATCAGCCGCATGAATTTCTGCGACTGGTTGTACAGCCAGGCGACGGCCTCCTCGTCGGACATGGCCTGAAGCTGATCCCGCAGGAGAAAATCCGGATCCTGCATGGCAATAACCTCTCCTTCCTGGCGGTGATCCGCCTTTATCATAACCGATCATGGTCAACCCAATGTCAACGGAGGATCAGGCGTGGGGCCTGCCGCCGTTCTTTTCTTCATCCTCAGTTCTCCAGGGACAGGGCGATGCTGTCCACCAGGGGATAGCGCCGGGCCAGCCATGCCCGGAGGGCGCTTTCCTGCTCGGCGGACAGGGGGGAGCGGAGGATGACGAGCAGGGTGCTCTCATCGCTGACCTCGCCTGCGCGGTAGGCATACCCCGCGCTGACGGAGATGCTGGACACCTGCGGGAACAGGATGGTCGCCTCGTCGCCCAGCTCCTGCATTTCCATGTGCGCCTGCTCCTCAAAGCCGGTGATGTCGCTTTCCCTGATCAGCCGCGCGCCGAAGAGCAGGCTGGGGATCAGTACGACGACGGTGGAAATGATGATGCGGCGTTTGGCCTTCCTGCGCTTTTCCTCCGCCACAATGGCCCGCTGGGGCACCTTGAGGATCAGCAGCACAATCACCGACGCCAGGCAGATGAAGTAGGTGTTCAGCGTGAAGAGGTAGAACGCGCCGAAGAAGTACCTGTACTGGGCGGTGGCCAGGCCGTAGCCCGCGGTGCACAGAGGCGGCATCAGCGCCGTGGCGATGGCTACGCCGGGGATCACGTTGGACTTTTCCTTCCGCGTCAGGCCGATGCAGCCCGCCAGGCCGCCGCAGAAGGCGATCAGCACATCCCAGATGGTGGGGGTGGTGCGGGCCAGCAGCTCGGAGGTGGAATTGGAGAGGGGCGTGATGCTGAAGTACAGCGTGGAGGTCAGCAGGCTGATGAGAATCTGCATCAGGAAGCCCAGGAAGAACTTCCGCGACAGCTGCAGGTCGCCCGTGGCAAAGCCGTAGGACACGGCCAGGATGCTGCCCATCAGGGGGGAGATCAGCATGGCGCCGATGATCACGGCGGTGGAATTCATGTTCAGGCCGATGGAGGCGATCAGGATGGCCAGAATCAGGATGCACATGTTGGTGCCCTTGATGGCTGCGCCGCCCACCAGACGATCGTAGATTTCCTCCTGGGACGCAGTGTCGCTGGAGAGGGAAAAAGCCTCGCCGAAGATCTTCATGATCCATTTTTTCAAATGGATACGCCTTCCTTCTGTATGGTATCTGTCCTGCAGATCACACCGGTGATGTATCTGCACATCTGAACAATAGTATAATACGTTTTGCATGGATATGCAACGGACAGTTTCCCGGGGATGTCTCCTTGTCCGCGGGGCGGGGTACAGCAGCCTGCCCGAAGTCGTCCGGGCTCCTGGCATAGGGGATCCCGTTCCACCGGCGCTGACTCTCTGGCCTTGTCCGGCAGCAGGTCAGCGCCCGGGCGCATATTGCAGTCCCAAGGCAGCTTATATGGGAAACAGGTAAAGGGAAGGAAAAACTTGGTTTTGCCCGCGCCGCCGGGTTGACAAGGCCGGGGAACGTCCTGTATACTGCCGTATATTCCCATCGCTTTCATTCCATAGGGCACAGAAGGTCAGCGCGGATGCTCTGCGGGGCCGCCGCGTGAAGGGAGAGAATGCCATGCCCATGTCCTTTGGCAGCTATCTGCGGGAGATCATTGAAAAAGGCGGATACTCCGTCCGCTCCATCAGCACCTATCTGAAGGTGGACCGCTCCACCCTGTACCAGTATTTCGGGGACAAGCGCGTACCCCCGGCGGATTTCCTGGTGCGCCTGTCCGCCTTCCTGCGCCTGACCCACACGGAGGAGCAGGAGCTGTTCCATGCCTACAGGCAGCTGTGCGGGGGCAAATGGACGACGGTGTTCGATGCCATCGACAAGCATCTGGCGCTGCTCAAGCGCCTGGATACTCCCGCCCGTGCCCTGGAGATGCAGCCCTCCATGCACGATCTGGACCATTCCCGGGCGGAAGGCGCGTATCTGGTGGAGGATCTGCTTTGGCAGGCGCTGAGCAGCGGACGGGCGGTGGAAATGTGTCTGTTCTTCCCGCTGAACGATACACCCATCGGCAGGCGGATCTCCGCCTGGCTGTCCATGACCCGGCGGCTGGAGCGGAAGGAGCCGGTGCGGGTGACGCACCTCTCGCCCTGCCCGCGCTATGACGAGGAGGACGGCGGGCCCTGCGAGGCGCTTTTGCGCTTCCTGGAGAGCACGCTGGAGCTGATGATGGCCTCCAGCGGCCCCCTGGACTACACCCAGACCTATTACTATACCAGCAGCGACCTGGCCGATTTCCCGGGGCTGATCTTCCCGTACTACCTGCTGCTGGAGGACAAGGTGCTTCTGCTTTCCCGGGACGGGGAGCGGGCCTACCTGATGGCGGATGAGGCGCTGGCCGGCGCGTACAGGCAGGAATTCCTTCTGGCGGCCCAGCATGCCCATCCCTTCCGCTTCTGCCAGTCCGATCCATCCAACCTCCTGGCCTACTATGACCAGACGGTGCTGGAGCCGGTCAAGCCCCGGCTGAACCTGCACAGCCAGCCCTTTCTCACCCTGGTGCTGACCAGCGATATCGTGGCCCGGTACATTGCCCGGGACAACCCCTGCCGGGAGCAGCTGGTGCAGCTGTGCAACACCTACTATGTGGATCACCTGACCGTGCAGAATGACGATCTGTTTTTCTTCACCCGCACGGGGCTGGATGCGTTTGTCCGGGAAGGATATGTGTGCGGCTTCTCCGCACAGCTGGCGTCCGCGCTGAAGGTGCCTGACCGGCTCGTGCTGATGGAGCGCTATCTGGCTCTGGTGGAGGCGCATCCGAACCGCTTCTTCCTCATCCGGGAGGAATACATGGCCGTACCGGCCTCCATCAGCGTGTATGTGGACGGCAGCCAGCTGCTGCTGACGGATCATGTGTTCCGCAACGGGTACCAGTACCTGTCCGTCACGGATCCGTCCCTGGTGACAGCCTACCACCGGTACCTGTCCTCCCTGCCCCGGTCGGAGAAGGTCTATCCCTGGCAGGAGTGCCGTCAGGCGCTGCTCAACGCCATCGCCACCCTCAGGAGCATGGTCTGAACCTGCGGCTGCGGGACGGGCATAGCCGGACGGTTCTTTTTCCGTTCGGGCTCAGGAAAAAATATTGCGCCGCAGGGTCATGCTTTGCTATAATGGGGGACGGATTGAAACAGCCCTGGGCGCAATGGCGCGCCCTGCGGCCACACAGCATGTTCGGAAGCGAGTGACCAAGGATGACCCAGGAGGAAAGGCCCCTGCAGGACTGCCCGGATGACCGGGATGTACTGGAGACAGCCATGGAGGCCGGGCATATTCTGCTGGAGAACGGCGCTGAAATCTCCCGCGTGGAGGAGACTATGGAGCGCATTGCGGCCCACTATGGCGTGGAGCGCAAGGAGTTCTTCGTGCTGAGCAACGGCATATTCACCACTGGCGACTGCAAGCCCGGCCAGCGGGGCGGACAGTATGCCCGGGTGCAGCACATACCCGTCAGGGGTGCACAGCTGAACCGGGTGGTGGCTGTGAACCAGCTGTCCCGGGAGATCGAGGCAGGCAGCTACACCCTGAAGGAAGCCCGGCAGCGCCTGCAGGAGATCCGCCGGATGCCAGGCGAGCCGTCCCTGGTGCAGATGCTGGCCTCCGGGGTGGGCAGCGCGTGCTTCTGCGGGCTGTTCGGCGGGGGCGCGGCGGACTGCGTGGCGGCGTTCATCGCGGGCTTCCTGCTGTATGTGTTTGTGCTGTGGTCAGGCAAGGGCCACATGAGCAAGATTGTCGCCAACCTTCTTGGCGGCGCGCTGGTGACACTCATCTGCATCCTGCTGTATCGCCTGGGCCTGGGCAGGGACATGAACCACATGATCATTGGTGCGATCATCCCGCTGGTGCCGGGGGTACCCTTCACCAACGGCATCCGCGATATTGCCGACGGGGACTACATCTCCGGTGCGGTGCGGCTGCTGGACGCGATCCTGGTGTTCCTGTGCATTGCCATCGGCGTGGGCGTGATGTTCACGGTGTATCAGCGCGTGGCGGGAGGTGTCCTGCTGTGATTGTGCGTACGGTTCTGGCCTTTGTGGGTACCATCGCCTTTGCGCTGCTCTTCGGCGTGCCGCGGAAGTACTTCATCAGCTGCGGGTTCATCGGCGGCGCGGGCTGGCTGCTCTACGAGGCGCTGATGGCCTATGCCGGGGCCACGGCGACGGAGGCCACCTTCTTTGCCACAGTTCTGGTGATCCTCCTTTCCCGGATGCGGGCGGTGCGGGAGCGCTGCCCGGTGACGGTCTTCCTGATATCCGGCATCTTCCCGCTGGTGCCCGGCGCGGGCATCTACTGGACGAGCTATTACCTGGTGACAGGGGAGATGGGGCAGGCGGTCAGCAGCGGGTTTGTGGCGGTGAAGGCCGCCATCGCCATTGTGCTGGGCATTGTGTTCGTGTTCGAGATTCCCAACAGGTTTTTCCGCCTGCTGGACAGGCAGAAAAACAGTGCAGCGCGCTGACAATGGCGCGGGCAGTCAGCCGTGGGTGCAGGCATCCGCGGCTTTTTTTGTGGGGGTGCGGCAAAAAAATGCGATGCCGGGGCGGTAGGCGAAGGATGCTGCCGCAGTTGCGGGCAGGGCGGCTGCGCTTTATAATAGGAGGACAATCTGTGCGGCGCGGGCCGCGAAAGGGAGATGCGATATGAGGAAACGGTGGATGCTGACGGCGGTGGCAGCCCTGCTGCTGGGGATGTGCGCGGGCGCGCTGGCGCTGGAAACGGCGAACGTGAATGGATGCATATCCATGACGGGCTGGGACAGGCAAACGAATCTGCTGGATGAGGGCCTGGACGTGGACGGCGACGGCGTGCAGGAAAGGGCCTTCTTCGACCAGTATGCCAACCTGGAGTACCAGGTGGTGGCGTTTTTTCGAACCGGGGATGAACAGTACGACCCGAAACGCTCGGAGCTGTACCTGTGTCCCGGCATCACCTACTGCGACGGGAACGGCTTCAGCAAGGGCAACTTCGCCGACGGGCTGGAAAGCTGGGACAAGGAGTACCTGAATCTTTCCCTGCTCATGGGGGACGACGGGCGGCTGTACGCCTGCGTGGACGGCGTGATCCTGGGCGCCAACGGTCTGCCGGAGAGCTACCCGGAATTCTTCGTCAGCGACAGCGGCAGGGGTGAAATGCAGCCCATGGAGGCATCGTACCAGCCCTTCCTGATGGACGCGTGGGGAGGCACGGCGTTCCTGCCGTACCCCATCGGCTTCCGGGCGGAATACGTGGATGCGCTGGGCCGCTGGTGCCTGATCATGGAACAGGTCAGCGAGGAGGAATACACCAGCTCCCCCCACCGGAAGCTGCAAACCTGCTTCAGTATCAGCGGCGGCAGGCTGCAGGTGGAGGCGCGCTTCCTGGACGGCGTGCGGGTGGAGTAACGCCAAGGAGATGCCCATGGGGCGGAGCGTGAAAGCGTTCCGCCCCTTTGCCGTGCAGGAAAAGGCTTCGCGCGCCGCGAATCATTTACCATCATGCTGCGCTGCTGCGGGAAAGGTATGGATGCTATGACCATGCTGCTGAAGAACGCCGTCATCTATGACGGCAGCGGAGAAGCGCCCGTGACGGGCGATATCCGCGTGAAGGACGAAAGAATCCTGGAGGTGGGCGCGGGTCTTGCGCCCCTGCCGGGAGAACAGGTGCTGGATCTGACGGGGCTGTCGGTGGCCCCGGGCTTCATTGACGCCCACTCCCACAACGACTGGTTTGCCATCCGGCGGGAGCCGCTCATGTACTTTGAGCCCTTCCTCCGCCAGGGCATCACCACCTTTGTGGCAGGCAACTGCGGTCTGTCCGCCGTGGGTTTTGAGGAGGACAGTCCCCATCAGGACAAGTTCGGCGGCGGGCTGTTCGGCTATCAGGATACCACGGGGGTCTACGGCAGCGCGGCGGACTACTTCGCTGCGGTGGACGGCAACATGCCCTGCAACATGGCGCTTCTCGCGGGCCACTGCACGGCCCGGGCGGCGGTGGCCGGCAACGCCAGCCGTCCCCTGACGGCCCAGGAGGAGGCCGATATGCTGGCCCTCCTGGAGAAGGCGCTTCAGCAGGGCGCGGCGGGCATCTCCCTGGGGCTGATGTACGAGCCGGGCCTGTATGCGCAGACGGAGGAGCTGAAGAAGGTCGCGGCGCTGTGCCTGCGCTATGATCGGCCGCTGACGGTGCATCCCCGGGCCAATTCCGCGGTTTCCATGTCCTATCCGGAGCTGCTGGGGCGGTCGCACCTGCTGCGCGCCGTGGACGAGCTGGCGGATATCGCCCGGGGTACCCGGCTGAAGCTGCAGTACTCCCATGCCATCTTTGTGGGCCGCCGCTCCTTCCGGGACAAGGCGGAGTTCCTCGCCATCATGAACGGCCTGCGCGCTCAGGGCGTGGACGCCATGTTCGACATCTATGACGAGACGCTGGGCGTGTCAGTGATTACGGTGATTCTCCCGGCGTGGTACCAGTCCATGAGCCAGGAGGAGCGCAACAAGCCCCTCAACCGGCTGAAGCTCAGCGTGCTGGTGCATGCCTCCAGCCTGCTGCTGGGCTTCGGGTTCAAGGATATCCAGGTGGCATACATCGGCCCGGGATATGAGCGATATGAGGGCAAGACTGTCCATGACATCGCGCAGATGGAGCATCTCTCCGACCTGAAGGCCTACCTGATGCTCTGCGAGCGGAGCCAGTTCAAGGGCCGGGTGAACATGGGGCCCTACAGCACCCGGGAGATCATCAGCGACTTTGAGCACAACGAGCACTGCCTGTACATGACCGACGCCTGGGTGGAGGAGCACGGCGTGCAGAATCCTGCCATCTACGACTGCTTCCCCAAGTTCCTGCAGGACGCGCTGACGGGCGCGGGCGACACGCTGCCACAAACCATCCGCCGGATGACCGGCGCCACGGCGGATCGCTTCCAGCTGCCGCAGCGGGGCTACATCCGCCCGGGGTACTTCGCGGATCTGACCGTGTTCAGGGAGGACGCGATCCGCACGGCCGTGCCGGATCAGGGCAAGGCTTTCGGCATTGAGAAGGTTTTCGTCAACGGACGCCTGGTGCTGGACGGCGACACGCTGAACCGCGAGGCGCTGAAGACCTCCGGCCATGCCGTACCGGTGGGGCTGTAATGCCTGACAGGGCCCGGAATCCCGAGGGGGAATCCGGGCCCTTTGCTGTGCCGGAGCGCCTGATGAAAATCCTGTGCCGGAACAATGCTTCCCGCAAGGATTTCGTATAGCCTGTGTGGAATAGGGTAAGCAGCAAAAAACGGCGGAAGGCAACCCCTTCCACGAAAAAAAGCAAGCTGAAAGGATGTAACCTGATGAGCTGCTATCTCTTTGTGCATTTCCGCGAAAAGACCTCTCCCGAGGGGGAGCAGGTCTACTTTGGCCTGAGCCGGGACGGCTTCCACTGGGACGCGCTGAACGGCGGCCAGCCCGTGCTGTGGGCGTATTACGGTGACCATGGCGTCAGAGACATGACCGTCGTTCGTGACAGGGCCACGGGGCGCTTCCACATCTTCGCCACGGATCTGTCCCTGGCCTACGGCATGCGGGGCAAGTACCAGCATTCCTGGCAGAAGGTGGCCACCCTGGGCAGCAAGGCCCTGGCCCACTGGTGGTCGGACGACCTGACCCACTGGTCGGAGCAGGAGCTGGTGACCCTGGGAGATGAGAGCTTCGGCTGTCTGTGGGCCCCGGACATCATCTACGACCCGGAGCATGAGGACTACGTGCTGCACTGGTCGTCCCCCCACGCCAGCGTGGATTTCCAGCGGCAGGGCATCTATTACAGCCGGACGAAGGATTTCGTCCATTACAGCAGGCCTGAGCTGCTCTACCGCCCGGAAAGCTGCGGGTGTATCGACTCCGCCATGTACGAGGAGGACGGGAAATACTACCTGTTCGTCAAGAACGACAGGAATCCCGCCCGGGTCATTGAGCTGGTGTCCGATCATGTGACCGGCCCCTTCACCCGGGTGGAGGCCTTCGATGAGGCCATGCGCGTGGTGCAGGAGGGCCTGTACGAGGCGCCCACCGCCGTCCGCCTGGATGACGGCCGCTGGTGCCTGTTCATCGACTACTACGGCGTGAAGGGCGCGGGGCAGGGCTATGTGCCCTTCGTCGCCCCCAGCCTGAAGAGCGGGCAGTTCGTCCGTTCGGACGCGTCCTTCAGCTTCCCCTACGGCTTCAAGCACGGCACCATCCTCACCATCACCGACGAGGAGTATGACCGCATGCTGGCCCGGGACTGGAACGACGTGGAGGATCTGCGCTGAGAAAGGACAAGGAGGAATCAATCATGCTGAACCAGAAATTCCGGGACTGCCTGCGCCTGGTGATCTACCAGATCTACCCCCGCAGCTTCATGGATACCAACGGCGACGGCATCGGCGACCTGCCCGGCGTCACAAGCAAGCTGGACTACCTGAAGGAGCTGGGCGTGAACGCCATCTGGCTCTGCCCCTGCTACAAGAGCCCCAACGACGACAACGGCTACGACATCTCCGACTACCGGGACATCATGGATGAGTTCGGCACCATGGAGGACATGAAGCGGCTTATCGCCGAAATGCATGCCCGGGACATGAAGATCATCATGGACCTGGTGCCCAACCACACCTCCACCGCCCACCGCTGGTTCCAGGAATCCCGCAAGGGCCGGGACAACCCCTACAGCGACTTCTACTACTGGTTTGACGAGATCCCCAATGACTGGGAGAGCTGCTTCCGGGGCAGCGCCTGGGCATACGACGAAATGCGCGGGCAGTACTACCTGCACTCCTACGCCGTGAGCCAGGCCGACCTGAACTGGAACAATCCCGCCGTGGTCAAGGCCATGCAGGACGTGGTGGATTTCTGGGTGGACATGGGCGTGGACGGCTTCCGGGTGGACGTGATCGACCAGATCTCCAAGGATTTCGAGGCAGGCCGCAACTGCTTCGGCCCCCGGCTGCACGAGTTCATCCATGCGCTGTTCGGCCGGGAAAAGACGGCGAAGCTGTTCACCGTGGGCGAGTGCTGGGTGGATGACATCGAGGAGATGCGCCGTCACTGTTCCGCCGAGCGGGACGAGCTTTGCACGCTGTTCCAGTTCGACCATCTGGACTGCGGCCGGGACGGCAAGTTTACGCCGAAGCCCGACAGCCTGCGTACCGTGCGGGACGTGCTGGTGGGCTGGCAGGAGAAGACCGCCCAGTACGATCTGCTCCACAGCCTCTTCTCCGACAACCATGACAATTCCATGCTGATCTCTCGGGCGGCGGACGACGGGGTGAAGCGCTACGAATCCGCCACCTGCCTGGCGGCCATGTTCTATCTGCTCAAGGGCGTGCCCTTCATCTACCAGGGGCAGGAGTTCGGCCAGACCGCCGCCCACTACGACAGCATCGACGCCTTCAACGATATCGAGAGCATCAACACCTACCGGGAGTTCTGCCAGACCATGTCCCCGGAGGAGGCCATTGCCAAGATCAACTTCGGCAGCCGTGACAACGCCCGGCATCCCATGGCGTGGAACGGCGGCACAGGCGGCGGATTCTCTGAGGCGCAGCCCTGGATTCCTCTGCACAGCCGGTATCAGGAAATCAACCTGGAGAAGGATCGGGCTTCGGAGAAGTCGGTGTTCCGGTTCTATCAGGCGCTTTTGAAGCTGCGGGCGAACACCCCGGCCTTCCTGGACGGCGAATTTGAGAACCTGTCCGGGCCGGAGGACGAGCATTTCATCTACACCCGCACCCTGGACGGGGACAAGTGGGTGGTGGTGTGCAACTTTGCCCGGGAGCAGCGCATCGAGCTGCCCTTTGCCTGCGGGGAGGCCGCCCTGAGCAGCCTGGGCCGCCGGGAGGCAAACGGCGTCTACGCGCCCTATGAGTGCGCGGTGTTCCATGTGAAAGCATAAGAAAGGAAGTAGCATTATGCTCAGCGAGCAGCAGCTGGATGAACGGATTGCACGGATGACCCTCATGGACAAGGCCCGGCAGCTGGCGCAGGTGACGGTTTCCACCGTCTGTGCCGACCGGGACGCCGCCATGACCGGCAGCACCGGCAGCGTGGGCCTGACCCAGGCGGATGTGGACGGCGTGGGCTCCGCGCTGAACTTCACCGGCGCGCAGGTGGCGCTATCCGCCCACCGCGCCCATAACGCCCACAGCGATGTGCCCCTCCTGCTGATGCAGGACGTGATCCACGGCTACCGCACCATTTACCCGGTGAATCTGGCCATGGCCTGCTCCTTCGATCCTGATCTGGTGGAGGACTGCGCGGTGATGGCTGCGGATGAGGCAAAGGCCAACGGCGTGCATGTGACCTTCTCGCCCATGGCGGATCTGGTGCGGGACGCCCGCTGGGGCCGGGTGATGGAGTCCTCCGGCGAGGATCCCTACCTCGGCGGCGTGATGAGCCGGGCCTATGTGCGGGGCTACCACAAGGGCGGTATTGCCTGCTGCGTGAAGCACTTCGCGGCCTACGGCGCGGCGGAGGGCGGAAGGGACTACAACACCACCGACGTGAGCGAGCACACCCTGCGGGAGTACTACCTCCGGGGCTACGAGGCCTGCATGGCGGAAAAGCCGGAGATGGTCATGACCTCCTTCAACGCCCTGAACGGCATTCCTGTCAACGGCCACCGGGAGCTGCTGATTGATCTGCTGCGGAATGAGTGGGGCTTTGACGGCCTGGTCATCAGCGACTACAACGCCGTGCTGGAGATGATCAGCCACGGCTATGCCGCCACGGAGAAGGAGTGCGCCGAGATTGCCCTGAACAACGAGGTGGACATCGAGATGGTCTCCACCTGCTACGTCCATCACCTGGAGGAGCTGGTGCGCGAGGGCAGGGTGCAGGAGGAGACCATCGACCGGATGGTGAAGCGGGTGCTGCGGCTGAAGAACCGGCTGGGCCTGTTTGACGATCCTGAGACGGGCATTGACGAGGGCAAGGCGCAGCAGCCGCCCACGGCAGAGCATCGCGCGCTGGCAAGGAGGGCTGCGGAGAAGTCCTGCGTGCTGCTGAAGAACAGCGGCGTACTACCCCTGGCCAAGGAGACGCCCGTGGCCTTCGTCGGCCCCTTTGCGGATGAGAAGAACCTGATCGGCGCCTGGGCTTGCCTGGGCCGGGCGGAGGAATCCGTCACGGTGCGCGAGGGCGTGGAGAGGCTGCTGGGCCGCAGCGTTCCTGTGGCGGCGGGCTGCTCTGCGGAGCTGCTGGCCACGGACGAGAGCATGATCCCCCAGGCGGTGGAGGCTGCCAAGGATGCGGAGGTCATTGTGGCCTGCGTGGGTGAACTGGCCCAGGATTCCGGCGAGGGCGCGTCCCGGGCGGACATCGCGCTGCCGATGGTGCAGTGCAAATTGATCCACGCCCTCAGCGCGCTGGGGAAGAAGCTGGTGCTGGTGGTCTTCGGCGGGCGTCCCCAGGTGCTGGCGGAGGTGGAGCAGGAGGCGGATGCGATCCTGTACGCCTGGCAGCCCGGTACGGAGGGCGGCAGCGCCATCGCCAATCTGCTCTATGGCGAGGCTGCGCCTGCAGCCAAGCTGGCCATGTCCTTCCCCCGGACGGTGGGCCAGTGCCCCCTGTACTACAACGCCTTCCGGACCGGCAGGCCCAGGAACCCCGATGTCCTGGAGAACAGCATGTTCGTCAGCGCCTACCGCGATACGCTGAACGCACCGGCGTACCCCTTCGGCTTCGGCCTGACCTACACGACCTTCTCCCTGGGCCAGGTCACGCTGTCCGCGGACACCCTGCGCCCCGGCGAAACGGTGCAGGCCCGGGCTATCCTGCGCAACACCGGCGACCGTTCCGGTGAGGAAACCGTGCAGCTGTACATCCGCGACCGCTTTGCCTCCTGCGTGCGCCCGGTGAAGGAGCTGAAGGCCTTCCGCAAGGTGGCCCTTGCCCCCGGTGAGGAGGCGGAGGTCGTCTTCGACGTGACGGAGGACATGCTGAAGTTCCATACCGCCAAGGGCGAGTTTGCCGCGGAGCCCGGTGTCTTCGACATCATGCTGGGCCTGAGCAGCGCGGACACCACCTCGGCAGAGCTGACGCTGCTGGCGGAGTAAGCATCCATCGGCACAACAAGGAACCCGGCGCGGTTGGGTTGTAAGGCCCGCCGCGCCGGGTTTTGCTGTGCATCAGCGAAGATCCGCCCAGGTCAGGGGAGGATGCACCGGGCTATAGCCCTGCACCCCGCGGATCAGCTGGATCTGTTCACCCCGCTGCACATCGAACCAGAGGCCGGCGACGGCCTCATCCCTGCCGTGCATCCCGGCTTTCGCCAGCACGCGCCATACGGGGATCAGCTGAAAGGTCTCCGGCCCGGCGCAGAAGGGAACGTACCACAGCGACACCTCCCGCACGTCCTGGATTTCCTCCGCTTCCAGTTTCTGCCGGAGCGCGTCCTTCACCGGCTCCAGGGAGGACAGCGGCATGTCCGCGATGACGGTCGGCCCCGCCTCCAGCAGGTTCAGCCAGAAATAGCAGTAGTCCCGATCCCAGGTTTGCATGCACAGCATCGCGCCGTGCCCCAGTACGGGCAGGCCGCGCAGACGCTGGCATGCATGCACCTGCAGGGAGTCCACGTCCGTGTAGAACGCCGCTTCGTAGGTCAGCAGCCAGTCCGCCTCGTTCAGTCCTTCGCCGGTCAGGTACCAAAGCTCGGTATCCAGGCACTGCTCCGGCAGGTCGAAGGTCATGCCGTCCCGGAAGGCAGTGTCCGGCTTGACTGCACCATAGGAGGCGCTGCCGGTCATTCCGCTGGTGATGACGTACGACGCCCGGTTGTCCTCCGGGCCGTTGCGGAACTGGAACAGCCAGCCCGGCTCATTGCAGACGTTGTCCTGGGCGTCGGGCATGTATCGGCACATCAGCTCCTCGTCAAAGGCCGGGCGGGGTGATGCGGCTACCACGGCCAGCGCGTCCGTGTCCGGCAGGTGAACCTCCAGGTCGATGGTCACGCTGCCGATGGTTTCGTGCCAGCCCTGGGCGGCTTCATCCTTCAGCTGAGCGTAGGTCAGGGGGCCTTCGGCGCAGGCGGTGGTCAGCAGAATGACCCAGGTGAGGGCGAGAAAGGCGATTCTCTTCATACTGTCACCTTCCAAAGGAAAGGGGAGAGCGCGGCTTGAACGCGCCCTCCCGGTCGGTTACTTCACGCGGATGGCCTGGGTCATGTCCGCTTCGCCCGCGTCCATGGGCGCAAGCCACAGCTCCTCCGGCATGTCCGTGATGGCGGGGTAGAGGAACTCCGCCCAGGCGGAGCCCACGCCGTTGTTGCCCCAGGTGCCCGGGAACATCTCCCGGCCCTCGCCGTCCACCAGCGACAGGCTGGCGATGTAGCCGCTGTGCACATCCAAACTCTCGTAGGGCCAGAGCAGGTTGCCCGCCTCGTCATAGTAGCCCTCACCGTGCTCGGCCTTGTAGGCCGCCAGTGCCTCCGGGTTGCCCGCGAGATCCAGCGTGATGTAGGTCATCAGCGGCGTGAAGGCCGCCTCGGACACCTTCGCCGTCACCTCGGGGGTCACGGTTTCCGCGTCGGGATGCAGGGTCACCACCTGGCTGAGCATGTCCCCTGCGTCGAAGGTGAAGGTCACCAGGCCCTTGTCCGGCTGGAGCAGGTTCCCGTCCTCGCCGTACTTCTCCGGGTGGGTGGCGAGGCGGTAGTTCTCCAGGGGCTGGCATTCGCCGATGGGCAGGGCGATTTCCACCTGCCCGGACAGCTCCACGTCCAGGTTGTCCAGCCGCCAGTATTCTGTCCGGAGGATTTCGCCGGGCGTATTGGTGCCTGACTCTACCGCGCCGGAATCGTTGGCCATGTCCATGCACTGGCCGTTGACCCAGAAGTGGTCGATCCACCAGCCCACGTTGTGATCGTAGAGCTGCTCCCACATGTCCCCGGTCAGACCTTCCCGGGGCTGGCCGTATTCGTCCGTTGCGCCCAGGGGCTGGTCCACATCCAGGATACGGTAGCTGTACTGGAGGAAAAGCGTCCGCCCGTCGTAGGCGGCCTCACGGATGGTGATTTCCACATTGTTGATGGTTTCCTGGTGCAGGTTCTGCTGCGCTGCCACGTTCTGGGCATCGGGCTGGGTTCCCACCATGAACCTGAGCGCGTCGAAGATGCCCAGGTGCACCGCCGCGAAGGCCACGGAGCCCAGCAGCAGTGCGGCAAGCAGGGCGATGGCCAGCGCCCGGACGCCGACCCGGCCCCTTACAGGCACAGGCGCGCGGGCAGGGGTGCGGGCTTCCTGCACAATCCTGTCGGAAAGGAATGCGTCCACCCGACGGCTGAAGGCCTCGGGCATATCGGGGGTTCCGGCGACCAAGAGGCGGCGGAATTCTTCTTGCTTCATACCTGTTCCTCCCATTCAATGAGGAGCGTTTTGCTCAGACGCTTCCTTGCGCTGCGCATGCGGGTTTTCACCGTGCCCTCGGGGATGCCCAGGGCCCGGGCGATATCCGCCACAGGGTAGCCGTCCACATAGTGGAGGAGCATGGGCGTGCGCTGCTCGGGGGTGAGGGCCTCCATGGCCTCGATGACCGGCAGGCGCGTGGGCTGCATGTCCACCGGGACGGTACTTTCCTCCAGGGGATAGAAGCTCATTCTTCTGCGCTTGCGCAGGGCGTCCTTGCACTGGTTGGTCAGGATCCGCATGAACCACGCCCGGAACTGGTTCGGGTCGCGGAGGTGGGATCGCTTTTCCCAGGCCTTGGTCAGTGCGTCCTGCACCGCGTCGGCGGCATCCTCGTCGTTGCCGAGGTAGGATCGGCTGACGCGGTACATCAGCCTCTCAATCCGCTGGATTTCCGCTTGAAACGTCAAAGCATCCATGGTATCGTTCCCCTCTGTCTTCCTCATGCTGAAAAGCAGGCCTGCAGTCCAGAATCATCGCCTGCATCGGAGCATTTTGCAGGGACGCCTATCAGACGATTCAGCACGGGCGGCGGTTTTCCCTCCCGCAAAGAAAATGCGGCGGATATCCAGGGTGAATTATTCCCGCCGCGCCCTTCCATTCGGCGGAAGGTTATGATATAATGGTTCATAACGACCGAGTGAGATTGTGAGGTGCGTTATCCATGTTGAAAACCATGTTTCCCACGGTGAACCGGGCATCCTCCGCGCTGGGCTTCGGCTGCATGCGCCTGCCCACCAACCCCGACGGCTCCATCAATGAGGATGAGGCCATCCGCATGATCCGCCGCGCCATCGACGGCGGCGTGCGCTATATCGACACGGCCTATCCCTATCACGGGGGTCAGAGCGAGATCCTGGTGGGCAAGGCCCTGAAGGACGGCTACCGGGAAAAGGTGATCCTGACCACCAAGCTGCCCGTGTGGAAGTGCACGAAGCATGAGGACATGATGGCCATCCTGGACGAGCAGCTGGAAAAGCTCCAGGTGGATCATGTGGACTTCTATCTCATGCACGCCATGAGCGCCGAGCGGCTGGACGCCATCCAGGCCATGGATTACAAGAGCTTCCTGGACGAGGCCGTGCGGCAGGGTAAGATCCGCTACCCCGGCTTCTCCTTCCATGACAACTATGAGGCCTTCACCCGCATCCTCAACGACTACGACTGGAAGATGTGCCAGGTGCAGATGAACATCCTGGACGACAAGAACCAGGCGACCCTCCAGGGCATCCGGGACGCGCAGGCCAAGGGCGTGGGCGTGGTCATTATGGAGCCCCTGCGCGGCGGCCTGCTGGCCAACCCGCCCTCCGACGTGGTGAGGCTCTACGACAGCTGGCCCGTGAAGCGCAGCGCCGTGGATTGGGCTTTCCGCTATCTGTATACCATGCCCGGCGTGGTGACCATCCTCAGCGGCATGAGCACCATGGAGCAGGTGGAGGACAACCTGCGCATCTTTGACGTGCCCCAGGGCGAGACCCTCACCGAGCAGGATCAGGACCTGTACCGCCAGGTGAAGGAAACCTACATGGCCCGCACCAAGACCCGCTGCACCGGCTGCAAGTACTGCCAGCCCTGTCCCCGGGGCGTGCGGATCCCCTCCATCTTCCAGGGCTATGACGTTTCCCTCCTGCGGGACGGCGGCAGCTTCAAGCAGGGGTATGCCAACCTGGTGCAGGAGCAGGCTGACGCCTCCCGGTGCATTGCCTGCCGCAAGTGCGAGCGTTCCTGCCCCCAGCATCTGCCCATCGTGCAGTACCTCCAGGAAATCCGCGCCGTCTGCGAAAAGTAAAACTCACCATGGAACTGCGCCAGCGAAAACGGGTCAAGGGGTGAAACCCCTTGCGCAGGTGCAGGGGCGGCGTTAGCCCCTGCGCAGGTCCGGGCGGCAGCCCGGCGTCTCCCTGCAACCAAGTGAGTTTCCAAGCAGGCGACGAAGTTCGCCCGCGTTGTAAACGGCGGATTCCGTAGACTGCATCGCAGACGACCTGAGCCGGCATCCCCACAGCCGCGACCTCATCCGGCTTCGCTGCGCTCGGCCACCTTCCCCAAAGGGAAAGGCATATCACGGCAAAAAAAGAAACACCCTGCATGCCATGTGCGTGCAGGGTGCTTTTGTTATGCTCTGCGGGTGGAGCTGTAAATGTTCGTGTGAGTCTGCGGCGTCAGCACGGAGTGGGACAGGCTGCGGTTCTTGGTGACGTTGAGCACCAGCGCTACGCCGCCCATGTTGGTCACCATGTTGGAGCCGCCGTAGGACAGGAAGGGCAGGGGGATGCCTGTGATGGGCATCAGCCCCAGCGTCATGCCGATGTTCTCAAAGACGTGGAACAGCAGCATGCCCATCACCCCGATGATCACCAGCATGCCGAACTTGTCCCGGGTGTAGCGGGCCAGGTAGAGCATCCGCAAAAGAATCAGCAGGTAGCCCAAGAGAATCAGGCTGCAGCCCACAAAGCCCCAGGCCTCGCCAATGGTGGAGAAGATAAAGTCCGTCCAGTCCGCAGGCACGTAGTTCAGCTGGGACATCGCGCCGTCCACAAACATGCCGATGCCCCACATCCCGCCCGAGCCAATGACCATCTTGCTCTGGGACTGCTGGTAGGCGTCGCCCAGGGGGGACAGCTCAGGATTGATGAAGGCCAGGATGCGTGCCAGGCGGTAGTCGTCGGAGCCGGAGGCCACCATGAAGCCGTACAATGCCAGAATCGCCAGAATGGCGGCGGCCGCCATGCCCAGCAGCAGCTTCATGTCTACGTTGGAGAAGTACAGCATCACGGCGAACAGGAACACAATCACCATCATGGAGCCCGTCTCGCCGGAGAGCAGGATGATCAGGCAGGGCACACCCAGCAGCAGCATGATGTGGAAGAACTCCTTCACCGTGCTCATGGGGCGGTCGTAGCGGGAGAGGGTCTTGGCCATCATCAGAATCATGGCCAGCTTGGCGAACTCCGAGGGCTGAATGGTGAAGCCCCAAATAATGTCCAGCCACGCCTTCACGCCCTCAGCACGGTTGAAAATCCACACCACGAAAATCAGGATCGTGCTGCCGTAGTAGATCAGTTCCGTCCGGCGGCGCAGCATGTCATAGGGAATGTTGATGATGACCGCCAGCACGAAGGGCGCCAGGAACAGGAAAATGCACTGACGCACCGCAAATGAGGATTCCACAATATGGTTCAGCAGTGGCGCGTCAGGGCTGGAGGTGGTGGAATAGGTGGCCACGCATACCGCCAGCACGCCGAAGATGGACATGGCGAATACCAGCAGCAGCAGGGTTTTGTCAATATGTGCACGGGAACGTCTGTTTTCAGCGATCAAGTCGTTTAACCTCCTTCAGACGGCGGTGCGTCAGGCGGCGGTACCAGTGCAGCGGCTTCACACCATAGGCGGGGAAGGGGATGCTTCCGCCCGCCATGCGCCGGGCAATGCGGCTCAGGGCCCGCTGGCCTTCGCAATCCGCGTCCATGAGGGACATGTGGGTAATCAGCGCCCTGTAAACCACAGGGTCCTCGGGAATCTCGCCCAGCAGGGGCAGATCGAGGGTTTGGGCCACCACCTCGGCGGCATACATCTCGCCCCCACGGATCAGCTCCGGGTTCAGCCGGTTCACAATCACCCAGGGCCGGGGCAGATGCTTGCCGTCCAGGGTAAAGACCGCCCGCTCGGCGTTGCGGATGCACACATCGTCCGGTGTGCAGATGATGACCGTTTCCTCCACGTCGGCGGAGAGCAGCCCCCGCAGCCCTCGCTCAATGCCGGCGGGGCCGTCGATCAGCACATGATCGTTGGTGCGCTTCAGCTCCGCGATGATCCGGCGGAAGGCCTTGGGATCCAGCTCCTTCGCCCGGGCGAACTGGGCGGCGGGCAGCAGGGTCAGCTTCGGCTCGGTGGGCGGGCTGATCAGCGCCTGCTGCAGCCGGCAGTCCTTGTTGCATACGTCCACCAGATCGTATACAATGCGGTTTTCCAGCCCCAGCAGCGCGTCCTGATCCCTCAGGCCGATGTCCGCGTCCACAATGCAGGTCTTCAGCCCCTGACGGGCCAGCCCCACCGCCAGCGCGGATACCACTGTGCTCTTGCCCACGCCGCCCTTGCCGGACGCAATCAGCCATGCCTTGCCCATACGAAACGCTCCATTTCATCACACAAGTAAGTCGCCTTCCGCCGGTCTCACGCGCGGATTGCGGGCCCGAAGGCGCGCAACCGGATCGCGGAACGGGATTCTCAAGGGGCGATGCCCCTTGAGCGGGAGTCCAGAGGGCAGCGCTCTCCGGTTACGGGGCGAGAGAATTGCCGGAGGGCAGATCGTAATCCACCGTCCGCAGGGTTTCCTGATCCAGGTACCACTCGATGAAGTCGCGGGCCGCCTGGGAAGCCTCGCCGCCGGAGTAGCCGTTGGGGATGAAGCTGACCACGGCGATCTCCGGGTTGTCATAGGGGGCGAAGGCCACGAACCACGCGTTGTTCTCCAGGTCGATGTCGGTGGTCTGGGCGGTACCTGTTTTTGCGGCGAGAACCTCATTGACCTTGTACTTCCAGTTCTTGAAGTGCTTACCGGCGGTACCGGACTCGTCCACAACGCCCTGCATGCCCTGACGGATCAGATCCATGTAGTTGTTGGGATCCTCCAGCTGGTTGATCAGCTGCGGCTCGCGCTGGCTGAGAATCTCGCCCTCGGGGGATATGATGGAGTCCACCAGCGACACGTTGTAGACATAGCCGCCGTTGGCCACCGCGCAGACGTAACGTGCAACGGCAATGGGCGTCACCACCGTGACCGACTGGCCGATGGCTGTCAGAATGGTCTGGCCGCCGCCCCACTTGATGTCGTTCATGTAGTTGTACGTATCGCCGATGACGGACTGCAGGTACACCATTTCCTTGGTCATGTTCAGTTCTTCCATCAGGATGGTACGCATGTTGTCCAGCCACTCGGACTCGTTGTAGTTCACGGCCATGTCCATCAGCCGCTTGGCGCACACGGACAGGCGCTCGTCATCGTACTCGATGTTGCGGGATTCGCCGCAGGTCCGCAGGTGCTTCTTGATGGCGTTGAAAACGATGATGGGCATGGAGGTGTCCTGGCTGGCCTCGTTCATGGCCTTGGTGGGATCGTACAGGGTGTTCTGGCTGCCCACCACGGAGCGAACCTCGCCGGGCAGGTCGATGCCCGTGCGGGAGGTCAGGCCGAAGAGGGAGGCGTAGCGGTAGAGCCGCTCCTCACCCAGACGGCTGCCCAGCTCATAGAAGAAATAATTGCAGGAGTGGGACAGACCGTCCACGATGGTCTGGTTGCCGTGCTTCCAAAGATAGTTCTTGCTGATCCAGCACTTGGGTGCGGTGTTCAGGTCGTTGTTGTACTTGGTGTAGTAGCCGCCGTCGGAGATGCGCTCCGTGGGCTTGAGCTCGCCCGAGGCCAGCGCGCCGAAGCCCGTGACCATCTTGAAAATGGAGCCGGGGGTGCCGCGGGCGTGAATGCCGTAGTTCAGCAGCAGGTTGCGCTCGTCGGACAGGATCGCCATGGCGTCTTCACCCGCGGCGACCAGGGCGTTCAGGTCGTAGGTGGGGTAGTTGGCCATGGCCAGCACCCGGTCCTCCATGTCCAGCACGATCAGACAGCCGTGCTCCGCCAGCTTCATGGGATACTTCTCCCAGTTGCGGGTGGCGATCTCGGCCTTGTTGGCCTCCAGCCAGTCGTCGCTGGTCATGAGCTTCTCCTGGGTGGTGCGCACGGCGTTGACGTTGTTGGCGATGGCGCGCTCCGCCTGCTGCTGGTAGCTGGCCTTCAGGGTGAGCTTGACGGTGTTGCCGTCCTGGGGCTCGGTGTAGCTCAGCTCGCGCACCACCTTGGACCAGTTGTCGCGCTCCACCACGCGGCTGCCCTGGCGCAGGGAGGAATTCTGGGTCAGCCAGTCCTCCATGGAGGACTCGATGCCGTCGCGGCCAATGGTATCGTTGTAGGAATAGCCCTTGGCCTGCAGGGTGGTCCACATGCTCTGGCTGGGAATCTTGCCAATGTAGCCGATCACCTGGCTGGCCAGGGTCTGCTTGGGATAAACGCGCTTGGTGCCCACGGAGATCTCCATGCCCGGCAAGCTCATGGAGCGGGTCTCCACCTCAATGACCGTCTCATAGGTCACGTCCTCGGCAATGGGGATGGGCTGGGAGTTGAACACGTTCATCTGCATTTCGGAGTAGACAGCCATGACCTTGAGCATGGTCTCCTCATCCAGGATGTAGTCATCCTGATAATTGGCGGCCTTGTCGCCCGCCTCCGCAATGCGTGCGTCCTTCTCCTCCTGGGAGTTGACGATGTGGTAGCGCTTCTTCAGCTGCTCCAGGCAGGAGACAGCGTCGGGGTAGGTACTCAGCTTGGAGACGTAGTTGTTGGAGCGCCACTGGCTTTCGCGCTTCTGCAGGACGCTGTCGCTCACGCCCGAGCCGAAATTGAACTGCCATTCGCCGGTTTCCTCATTGCGCTCGATGACGTAATCGAAGGCCAGCTTGCCGCCGTTGCGCTCGATGATGTCAAGGGTGCTGACGATGGACTTGGTGTAGGTGAGGTAGTCGCTGTTGCTGCTCTCGCTGGCGTCCTTGTAGAAGGTGACGTTGTAGATCAGCTCGTCCTCAGCCAGAATAACGGAGTCCGCATCGACGATATTGCCGCGCTTGCCCCGGAGGACAATGGTCTTGGTACGGCCGCTCTCCGACTTTTCGGAATAGGTTTCGCTCTGGCGCAGCTGCAGGTTCACCAGACCGCTGAGCAGGTACAGGAACATGGCGAAGAGTATCAGCACAAAGGCGAAATAACGCCATTTCATCCCCGTTTTCAGGTTGCTCAAGGGGCGCCTCCTTTCTGCATCAAAGGTGACATGGATACGTACTTAATAACGAGGGACAGGCCGTTTTTCCTGCACGGGCTTGCGGAAGCCCAGGAAGCGGCGCACCGGCAGCATGAGCACCATGGTCAAAAGCACTGTCAGCACAATGTTGGTCAGGGAGCGCATGTAGTGCGCCCGCACCAGCACCGTGCCGCCCAGGTAGATGTAGATCAGGTTGACGATCTCGTAGATCATCACGTTCATGCCGGCGCAAAGGGGCGTGCGGATGTAGGGGCTGGCGTTCTGCCCGGGGGCGCCGCGGACGGCGTCGCCCAGGCCGCTGAGCCGGGCCCGCAGATCGTGCTTGCGCACAGCGGCCCGGCCGATGCTGCGCTCCTCCTCCAGCTTCTTGTCGCTCTTGTCGGCAAAGAAGATGCTGCAGAACACAGCGTCCAGCGGGTAGAGCAGCAGGTTCAGCATGGACAGGGAGGAGAGCATGGTCTCCATCACAATGCCGTAGAACCCGCCGGCCCACAGCGCCCGCAGCCGCCCGTAGCCCACCGTCAGGATGGCGATGACGGCAAAGAGCAGGCTGGGCGTAACGCCCCCCACGGAGAAGTAGGGCATGACGCACACCTGGAACAGATACCCCAGCAGCACCACCAGGAAGAACTTGAACTGCCCCTTGGCAGCCTGCCACAGTGCGGACAGCTTCCTCACGGTGCATCCTCCTCATAGGTCAGGTCGCCGGGATTGATGGTGATATAGGGGGTCGGGGTGGGCGTGGGGGTCGGGGTGGGGGAAGGCGTGGGCTCGCCGCCAACAACGTTGTACTCATACACCGGGCCGGAAATGGTGGTCACGGGTGTGGGCGTGGGCGAGGGCGTCGGCGTGGGGGTCAGCTCCGGGGTGGGGGAGACGGTAGGCTCCTCCGTGGGCGCGGGGGTCTCGCCGAAGCGCGTGGTGGAGCCGATGCGCAGCGTGGGCATGGGTCGGGCAGTGGCCAGGGGCACAAACTCGTTGTAGCTGCTGGTGCTGGTCCGGCCCTGTACCGCCTCCGCCGTGGGCTGGTAGCGCAGGACAATCACATATTCCAAATGCTCGAAGTCCACGCTGGGTTCCACGACGATGTACTGCTTGTTGGATTCCATGCCGCGGGTGGATTCACGCACCGTGCCGATGGGAATGCCCTTTGGGAAGGACATGCCCACGCCGGAGGTCACCACCACATCGCCGGGGCGGGGCAGGTGATCGTCCGGCAGGTAGTACATGCGGCACATGGCCCGGCCGTCAATGCCCAGGGTGCCGCGGACCGTGCCCTGGTCACGGCTGGACTGGATCAGTCCGGCGATGGAGGCCTCGCTGTCGATGATGGTGCGGACGGTGCTTTCCGTATTCTTGACGGTCTCGGTATAGCCCACCAGCGCGCCGGAGATGGTCACGGCCATAAACTCCTGGATGCCGTCCCGCCTGCCGCGGTTGATGGTGAAGGTGGAGAAGTAGTTGCCGTCATCCCGGCCGATGACCGTACAGGCAATGGGGTTCATGTTCTCGTTGGCGCTCATCTCGTCCTGGATGTTCTCAAACTGCGCCAGCTGATGCTCCAGCTCGTCGGCACGCATGGCCTGATAAACCAGCTGCTCGTTTTCCGCGCGGAGCTTGTTGTATTCCGTTTCCAGGTTGGCGCGCAGCTTCAGCGTGCGCAGATAACCGGCGATGGACTCGGTAATGTTCGAGAACACCGTCTGCACCGGGGTGATGGCCCGGGAAACCGCGCCCTCCGGCGCCTGAAGCATGGACACGTCCGGCATAATGCGCGCAAGCAGCATAATGGCCAGCATGCCCAGGATCACCAGGGTGATCAGCACCAGCACCACCCGCCGGAGCCTTGCGGGCACCTGCTTGCGCTCGCGCTTCTCCTCCACGGGGGGATGCTCCTTCTTCTTGCGCCTGCGGCGGGGGGATGCATCCTCTTCCTCGTCCTCATCCCCGTCGGGGTTCATCTCAGCCTCCAGCTTGGACAGGGCGCGCTCGGGGGTGTCGGAGTCGTTATCCTCCGCGTCCGTATCAGCCTTGTCCCGGGGCAGATCCCGGCGGATGCTGTCCAGCCCGTCATAAATCAGGTCGTCATATACCGGCGTCAGATCCTCCTGAGGCGTCTGACGGTCGTCATGCCTTTTCCTTGCCATGTTGGATCAATCACCTCGCATATCATGAACGTCGGAGCCGGGCGGATTATTCCCCGGCCAGCAGGCCGTTGCGGCCGATGGCGTTGAGCAGCTGGATGTTCTCCACCAGGTAGCCCAGGCCCATCACCGTGCAGTCCTCCGGCTCCTTGGCGATCAGCACGGGAATGCCCAGCTCCGTGGCGATGTACTGATCCATGGCAAACAGCTGCGCGCCGCCGCCGGTCAGGTGGATGCCGCCGCGCATGATGTCCGCCGCCAGCTCCGGAGGCGTGCGCTCCAGCACCCACTTGATGGCCGCGATGATGGCCCGGCAGGGCTCCCGCAGGGCCTCGTAGGCCTGGGCGGAGGTGAACTCGATGTCCATGGCCTGGGGGGAGAGCAGATCCCGCCCGCGGATGCGCACCTGACGACCCTCCACCAGGGGCATGGCGGTGGCCAGGTCGATCTTTACGTCCTCAGCGGTGCGGTCGCCGATGAGCATGTTGAATTCCCGCTTGATGTAGTTGATGATGGCTTCGTCCATCTTTGCGCCGCCCACCTGGACGCTCTGGGCCACCACGATGCCCCCCAGGGAAACGATGGCCACGTCCGTGGTGCCGCCGCCGATGTCCACCACCATGCTGCCCACCGGCTCATACACCGGCAGGCCCGAGCCAATGGCCGCCGCGAAGGGCTTCTCAATCAGGTACACGGTCTTCGCGCCAGCGATCTCCGCCGCCTCGGACACGGCCTTGCGGGCCACGGCGGGCAGGTTGGCCGGTACGGACACAACCACCTTGGGCTTGACCACGTGACTGACGCCGATGGCCTTGCGGATAAAGTAGCGCAGGAGCATCTCCGTCAGGTCGAAGTCCGCGATGGAGCCGTTTTTGATGGGCTTGACCACGGTCAGCGCCTCGCTGGTGCGGCCCATGAGGAACTTTGCCTCGTCGCCCACAGCACGGACGTTGCGCTTGTTGCCGCTGTCGATCACCACCAGGGTGGGCTCGCTGATCACAATACCCCGGCCGCGCACATAAACGACCGTATTGGAAGTACCCAGGTCGATACCGATCTCAGGTGCGAAAAAAGCCATGCTATCCCATCCTCAATTCTCAATCATGCCGTCCGATGCGGCCAGCCCCAGCACGTTCAGCCCAGCCTCCTGGAGAAGGCGGCGGGTCAGGGTCAGGGGAAGGCCGATCACATTGCTGGCCGAGCCGGAGATTTCCTCCACCCAGAGCCCCGCGATGCCCTGCAGGGCGTAGCTGCCCGCCTTGTCCATTGGCTCGCCCGTGGCAATGTAGGCGCGGATCTCTGCGTCGGTCATCTCGCCGAAGCGCACGGCGGTCGCGTCAACGCCGCTGTGTACGCCGCCCCGGTCGTCCACGACGCACACGCCGGTGTACACATGGTGCCAGCGCCCCGACAGGCTCCGCAGCATTCGGAAGGCGTCCTCCTCGTCCCGGGGCTTGCCCAGGGGGGTATCGTCCACCGCCACCAGCGTGTCCGAGGCAAGGATCACCTTGCCCGGATGCATCCGCGCGCCTGCCTCCGCCTTCCGGCGGGACAGCTCCGCCACCGCGTCCCGCGCACCCAGGGCGCAGTGCTCGTCCACCTGGGGCGCGTCAATGATAAAAGGAATCCCGGTCAGGGCTAGCAGCTCCCTGCGGCGGGGAGACGCCGACGCCAGCACCAGTACAGGTTCGTTAGCCAAAAAGGTCTGCCTCCAATACACAAGACATTCCAGTCTGTATTATACCACATCCGCAGCGCAGATGGAAATGATTCTGGTAAAAATTCGCCGTTTCATCACAGAAATGTTCCGGGGGCATGATAAAAGGCGGGAACGCCTGTTTTCCGGGCAATTCCCGCCTGCTTGCGAACGGAATGAAAGCTGTTACTGGAACCGGGACAGATCAACCTTGCGCAGGGCGGCCAGGAGGATGAAGCCCAGCGCAACCGCCACGGCTTCGCCCACGGCGACCTCCAGCATGGTCATCCACAGGGGCAGGGCATAGAACACTGCCAGCATCACGCCCACGATGACGCCGTTGGCCACCACCGGGCAAAGCGCGGCCAGCAGGGGCTTTTTTCGCAGCTTGTAGGTGCCCAGGGCCGCGATGAGGGTGGCCAGGGTGCCGAAGATCACGTCCCAGATGGCCACGGGGCTGAGCAGATTCGCCACCAGACATCCGATGACCAGGCCGGGAATGGCCTGGGGCAGCAGGATGGGCAGCAGGGTCATGGCTTCGGAAATGCGGCACTGAATCGCGCCGTAGGAAATCGGAGCCAGCAGGAGGGTCAGCGCGGCGTAGAGCGCGGCGATCATGGCGCTCAGGCACACGGACCTGGTGGTGAGGAGCTTCTTGAACATAGAAGACCTTCCTTTCCTAAGTATGAAATTGGGGTGCAAAGCGAATACAGTCGCAAGCGAGGAACATCATACCACAAAATCCATTGCATCACAAGGGGCAAATGGGGGCATGATGCCTGTGCGCCGGTTTTCCCGGCGACAAAGGCAAGGAGGGTGTTCATCATGGCCCAGAAGAACAACCAGTGCATCCATTGCAGCGTGGAAAGCTGCCAGCATCACGAGACGGACAACATGTGCTCCCTGACCGACATCCAGGTGGCCCCCAAGAAGGGCTGCTGCAACGGCAAGGCCGACGAAAGCTGCTGCTCCAGCTACAAGTGCCGCTGGTAAAACCCTTCGGGCGCGCGCGCCGCAGTCAAGCGCTGCGGACGCGCCGTCCCTGTGCCTGGACGGGCCAACCTTCCCTTCGGAGATGAACCATGATGAACGACGGTATTTCCGCCCGCCTGGCGCGGTCGCTTGAGGTGATGGAGCAGCGGCTCAACCGCGACATCAACGATGACATGCACTGCCGTTTTTTCCGCGTCTACCGGCGGGAGGCGGCGGTGTATTTCGTGGACGGCATGGTGTCGGCGGATTTCCTGCAGCACTACCTGCTCACGCCCTGCCTGGCCCATGCCGGGGACGCGCTCCCCGGGGAGGAGGCTGCCAGCCTGGAGGCGCTCTCGCCCCTGCTGGACACCGCCCGGGCGGACACCTACCAGGATGCCATCCGCAAGATGATGAACGGCCACGCGGTGGTGATGATGGACGGCATGCCCTGCGCCGTCTGCTTTGATGTGCGGGCGTATGTGCGGCGCGGCGTGTCCCAGCCCCTGACCGAGAGCGTGGTCAGCGGCCCCCACCAGGGCTTCAACGAGTCCATCCGGGATAACATCACCCTCATCCGGCGGATCCTGCCCACACCTCAGCTCATCAGCGAGATGCGCGTGATCGGCGAGGGCTGCCCGGTGAGCCTGTGTCTGATGTACCTGCGGGACGCGGTGGATCCCGCCTCGCTGGATCGGCTGAAAAGCCGTCTGGACAGCCTGCATGTGGATCATGTGCTGTCCATCGGCGCGCTGGAGCAGCTGCTGGAGGACAGCCCCTGGGCCCTCCTGCCCCAGTGCTGCCTGACGGAGCGCCCCGACCGGGCGGCGTCCTTCCTCCGGGAGGGGCAGATGGTGCTGGTGCTGGACGGCGCGCCGCAGATCCTGTGCATGCCGGTGAGCATCCTGCACCTGATCCACACCCCGGACGATACCTCCCTGCGCTGGCAGTACGGCACGTTCCTGCGGCTGATCCGGCTGTTGGGAGCGGCGGTGACGCTGCTGCTGCCGGGGCTGTTTGTGGCGGCAGTGATCTTCCACCCGGAGCTGCTGCCGGTGACGCTGCTCACCGCCATCCTGGAGAGCCAGGCGGCGGTGCCCCTGTCGATTCCCATGGAGATGCTGCTGATGCTGCTGATGTTCAACCTCATCGGCGAGGCGGCCACCCGGGTGCCCGGCGTGGTGGGCAGCTCCCTGGGGACGGTCAGCGGGCTGATCCTGGGGCAGGCGGCGGTGGAGGCCAAGCTGGTGCATCCGCTTTTGATCATTGTGGTGGCGGTGGCCAGCCTGGGCAGCTATGCCGTGCCGGACTATTCGCTGGGGCTGGCCTGCAGGATTGCCCAGCTGCTGTTCCTGGCGGTGGCCAGCGTTTTCGGGCTGTACGGGATGGTTTTGTGCCTGGGGGCGACGGCCATCCGCCTGTGCGGCATGCGCAGCCTGGGTTCGCCCTTCGCCGCACCTCTGTCCCCGGACAGAACCCACAACCCGGATGTGTTCCTCCGCGCGCCCCTGTGGCGGCAGCGGCTGCGGGCCTGGCTGGCCAATCCCCGGCGGATGGAGCGCATCACCGGCCCCATGCGGGGCTTTGACAGGAGACGGAAATGAGAACCACCACCCTCGTACACAGCCCGGAGGAGAGCCTGCGCCTGCGCCTGATGGGGGATCGCCGCGCCCGGATGCACCAGGTGCAGCTGTGGTGCGCGGTTTCCCTGCTGCGCACGGCGATCACGGTGGTGCTCCCCATGTGCGGCAGCGCGGGGTGGTGGCTTGCACCGGTGTGCCTGCTGCCGGGGCTGGTCATGTACGGTCTGGCCTGTCTGACCTTGCGGCGTACCGGCGCGGCGACGCTGACGGAGGCGGCCCGCATCGCCCTGGGGCGCACAGGGGCGGTTATCCAATCCGTGCTGCTGGCCCTGCTGCTGCTGACGGACGGCGCGGCCTCCATGACCGCGCTGGTGACGGGCTTCACCGAGGGCATCGGCACGGAGGGCACGCAGATTACCATGGCCCTGCTGACGCTGCTGGCGATGCTGTTCTGCCTGCACCGGGACGGGCTGGCCTGGGGCATTCACCTGATGCGCTGGCCCATGCTGGCTCTGGCGGCGGGCGCAGGGGCCGTGATGCTGACCATGGCCCGGGCGGACGGCCTCCATCCCGTGCTGGGGCCGGGTGACGATGCGTTGACGGCTGCCATCCGGGCGGGGATCGCCATGGGCTGGCCGCTGACGCTGCTGGCGACGGTGGAGCCCGCCCGGCCCGGGAGGCTGCGTCCGCTGCTGCCGCCGGTGGGGATACTCTGCGCTGCTGCGGCGCTCGTGTGCCTGGTGAATCCCTGCGAGGTGCTGACCCGGCCCGCTGCCCTGGCGGAGCGGCTGCTGCTGCCCGCGCTGTATCTGCCCCCCGCCCTGCGCACGCTGACCCACAGCCTGGGTATGCTGGCGCTGTTCCTGGCGGTGGCCACGGCGGCACAGCTGGGAGCGGGGCACGTGCTGTCCCCCTGGGGGCGGGAGGTTGTCTGGCTGCCCGGTGCGCTGGCGGCGGCTATCGCAGCAACGCAGTGCCTGCCCATCAGCGGGCTGTGGCAGGGGCTGAGCGCGCTGCTCACCTGGCTGCCGGCGGTTCTGGCGCTGATGCTGATCCTGATGGCTTGCCGGAGGAAACCATGTTCAGGCGAATGATGCTGCTTTTCCTGTGCGGAATCCTGTGCGTGTCCTGCTCGGCGCTCCCGGCGGAGGAGCGCTCCTTTGCCGTGGCGGTGGGGATCACCCGGGCTGGGGAAACCTGGCATACAACGGCGCGGATCCCCGACTATCAGCAGGAGGGCGGGTACGTGACCCTTTCCGCCCGGGGGCAATCGCTGACGGAGGCGCTGTCGCAGCTGGACGCCGCTGCGCCCATGCGCATGCATTACGGGCAGGTGCGGCTGCTGGTGTTCAGCCGGGAGACAGCGGAATCTGCCGGTTTCTCCGCAGCCCTGGAGGAGCTGGCATCCATGCCGGACATGCGGCTGCAGGCTCAGGTGTGCGTGACGGAGGCGGACATGGCCTCCTTCATGGACGCGCTGTCGCCGCTGACGGGCACCCGGCTGAGCAAGTCCCTCGACATCCTGCTGGACACTCACCAACGGCTGGGCGTGATCCCGGACGCATCCCTGTCAGCCATCATGCGCATGGGGGAGCGGCAGTGTCCAGTGCTTCTGTCCGCCGCGCTGACGGTTCAGGGAGGTGCGGATGACCTGCCCCTGCAGGGAGCGGGGGAGGTGCTTTTGTCAGGCTGCTGGCTGGCCGACGCGTCAGGCCGGGTGCGGGGAAGCCTCAACGCCCGGGAGACACAGCTGCTCATGCTGATGTGCAGCCGCCTGCGCAAGGCGACCATTCCCCTGGAGGACGGCACGGTCACCCTGTCCGACGGGAGCAGCCGGGTGCGCCTGGACGGCAATCATGCCCTTTGCACGCTGACCCTGCGCTACACGCACGCGTCGCTTGCCCAGGAGGCCCTCCGGCAATCGGTGCAGGCGGAGGCAGAGCGGGTACTTGGGCTGCTGGCGGCGGCGGACTGCGACGCGCTGGGGCTGGGCGACCAGGCCATCCGGCACTTCCCGGACATGGAAGCCTGGCACGCGCTGGACTGGCCGGGGCTGTACCCCAACCTGACGTGGAAGGTGCAGATGAAGCTTCTTCCGCCTGCGTGACACAGCAAAAGCCCCGGACGCCTGATCATGTCCGGGGCTTGCCGGTTTTACCGGTACTGGACCTCAAAGAGGTAGATGACGTTGGATTCCGGGGTGTAGTAGTAGCGGTAGGATTTCAGCCGTTTGCCTCCGCTGCGCCAGCTGTTGCAGATGTTCTGGATGGACATCAGCGCCGTGCTGAAGTCCCGGGAGCTGTCGAAGGATATGGCCGCCACGTCTTCGCCCCGCTGGTATGCCTGGGTCAGGGCAGCGTGGATGGCCGACTTCACATCGCTGCCCGCGGGCACCGTGCAGCCCTCCTGGGCGTAGTACAGGTATTTTTGCCCCGTGGCATAGGGCGGGATCAGCTTGAAATCATCCTGATAGGTTCGGGCGCTGAACATCTTGGTGTGGTCAATGTTCATGTACGGCAGATAATCGATCCAGCCCTCCAGCACATCAATGACCATGCCGGAAGGATCGTCCCAGGTCACGTCCGTCTCATACCATTCGCCATCCAGCTGCACGGCCGACCACAGATGACCGTCAGGCATGATCACGCCGTTGTCGTAGGTATCGCCCAGGATTTCGCAACAGGGAATGCCGTAGCAGCGCAGAGTCAGGTTCAGCGCGCGGGCGTAGCCGGAACACTTGGCATAATGGTAGTACCATACGCTGTTGGCTGCGCCGCAGTAGGGAAGCTTCTTGTCGTAGTAGCAGTGATCGATGATGTAGCGATAGATGGCCAGCTCCCTGCTGTAATCGCTGGAACCGAAGCCGGGCTGCTGACTCATGCTGCGAATGGTCTGCATGATGCTCTTCAGTTCCATGTCATACTGGGCCTTGCTCATGGTATAGGGCGGCTCATAGGCTGTATAGCCCTGACTGTTGCTGTAATGGTAGTAGGTCTGCCCGGCCTGGACGCCCTGCATGAACAATTCGGGGGTGTCGAACATGAGCACGTCCATCACCCGATAGAACTCCTCAGCGGTATAGGGCTCAGGGAAGTCAATCAACTGCTCAAAGGCCGCGGTGCCATCGTAGAGGACGCTGTACAGCTGCTTTTCCCGGGTGGTGAGCTGGAAGTAGTAGTAGCGGGTGTTCACATCATACAGCGTGAACAGGTCGCTGGTCGGAGCCGTGGGCAGCGGGGTCGGCGAGGGCGTCGGGGTGGGCGAGGGCGTCGGGGTGACGACGACCACCGGCTTGAGCGAGGGTGTGGGCGAAGGCGTTGGCGTAGGAGAGGGAGTCGGCGTGGGTGTGGGTGAGGGCGTGGGCGTAGGCGAGGGCGTCGGGGTGACCACAACCAGCCAGGGATCATGGGTGGAGGGCGGCGTCGTGGGCTGCCCGTTCCACACGATCTCCAGTATTTGCATGGCGGTGATCTGCGGCAGATTCTCCAGCGGGTTGATCAGATAGAAGGCCGCTTGATACCGCCCTGGCCGGGTGAGCAGAATATCGTCCTCCACCACGGCGGAACGCTGCCTGAACAGGTAGGCGGGATCGTTGGCTGCCTGCAGCCCTTCGCCTTCCGGCGCAAGGGCGAAGCCGGCCATGTAGAACAGCTTGTCGTCCAGCCCGGAGGCCTCATAGCGCAGGTGCAGCCGGATGGAGCCGTCCTCCAGACAGTCATAGGTGTAGCTCACCTGGCCGGGAAGCGTGACGGCGGACTGACGGACAAAGGACGCAATGAGCAATACGGCCGCCAGCACAATCACTGCGATGCTGCAGCACAGGGCGATGCTCCTGGTGATGAAACGGTTGGGCTCCTGAGGGGAACCGCCGCCCTGGGAGAAATCACCGAAATCAGAAGATGAGGCTGTGAAGTCATCGGCTGCAAAGCCGGAAGAGGAGCCCTGCTGGCTGGAGGCAGTTCCCCAGTCGCTGTCAGATGGCCCGGAGGAGGTACCGGAGGTATCCCAGGAATCCCAGTCGTCCATGTGTTGTCCTCCTGTCAGAAATCAAAGGGATCGGCCTGCTGCCCAGGGGCGGTGGAAGCCGTGTTCGGCACGGCCTTCTGACCATACACGCGGTTGCGGCGCATGAAGACCACGCCCAGCAGCGTGAAGGCAGCGCCCTCCAGCAGCCACTGCTGACCGTCGAAGAGGGACAGCGGCGCGAACTTCAGCAGTGCAAAGGAGGCCAGCGCCATCAGCGGGGAGAGAATCACCTGGAAGCGGAACTGGCCCTTGACGCTGAGCATCAGCCACAGTGCCATACCGATGCTCAGCCCCTCCAGCAGCATCATGATCAGCGTGATGGTGATGGCCCGGCTGCTGCGGGAGCGCAGAAGATCCTGGTCAATCTCATACTGCCGGTGGGTCACCAGCTGGGTTACCTCCTGCAGGGTGGTGATCAAGTCGCCATAATCATGGATGCTGTGGCCGGAGCCGCCGGTAGCGTCAATCACATGCTGCAGCGCCGGATCCAGCGAGCTTTCCAGCTGAATGCAGGATATGCTCAGGCTGTCGGCCTTGCAGCGGTTAATGATGTCCTCGGCGGTCGACAGGTCGCCAACGCCGTCGGACACCATCACGATCCGGGTGGGATAGCCGTTGGTCGGAGGATTCTGATCGTAGAGGTTCAGTGCGGTCTGCAGCGGCTGGTCGAAGTTGGTCAGGCCGGTAGGCTCCATGGTCAGCGTACTTTTCAGCTGGCTGCGCTGGGCTGCGGTCAGCCGGGCCATGGGAACCGTGCCGTTTTTCAGCACATCGCCGCTGAACAGCACCAGGCCGACGCTGACGTCATCCGGCAGGCTGTCCAGAATATCATTGATGGCCTGGATGCTCTCCCGATCCCTGTTGCCGGACATGGAGCCGCTCTTGTCCATGGCGAAGACGAAGTTGCACGCATTCGAGGTGACGCTGACCGTCTCATAGACAGGGGTGAGGTTGCCCAGGTAGATGGCGTCGCACAGGCAGCCTACGGTAAAGGTGGCCAGCGTACCCAGCAGCGCGACAATGGCCTGCGCCTTGCGGCTGTAGTAGGGCGTCATGGCGTTGCTGGCATTCTCCACCATCAGGGCGGAGAAAAGCATCGCGGCCATCGGCACCATGAAGCTCAGGCCAATCAGCAGGGTGTTGCGGTTGTTCACATTCCGCGTCAGGTAGGCGATCAGGAAGGAAAGCGCCGCGACCACCATCAGGGATACAAACGTCTGCTGCCAGTGCCATCCGCCCTTGACGGGAGATACCGGCGCGGCGGGAGCAGTTGAGAATCCATCGCTCTGTCCCGCGGAACCGGAGGAAGCGGGTGCAAAATCCCATTCGTCAAAGTTGGCCATGATGCCGCCTTCTTTCTCAGGATGCTGTATCAGCCGCCAAAGGACGCGACGTCAGAAAGGTAGACCAGATCGATCTGGGCAAGGGTGAGGTAATTGCCGGGCGCCATGATGGATTTCTTCGCAGGCAGATTCAGGGCGTTGGCAGCCTTGCGGCCCACACATACCCTGATGGCGCCGCCCCTGCAGGGAGAAACGACAATGTCGGTCAGCATGTTCAGGGGCATGCTCCGGGGCGGGTACAGCTGCGCGCTGATCAGCAGCTGGGCCAGGGTGACGCGCTTCTTACCGCAGGCTTCCAGCCCGACAGCGTTCTCCATGCCGTGGACGCGGATGCCGATCCTGCTCCCGCGGACAAAGCAGGGACGGGTTACCTGCCAGACAATCAATCCGGCGACGGCGAGGACGATCACCGCAGCCACAATGATGATCAGCTTGATGAGTAACCCGGTAAGCTTAGAGGACACGCGGATCTGCCAGGTCATGGCGGGCAGCTCTTCCGCCGCGCGCTCTTCATCGTCAGCGGCCGTCAGCGTAACGGTGTAGCTGCCAACCTCGTTCAGCTGCAGGGTTACGGAGGACGCGCTCTGTGCCGCGTCCAGCGTCCACACGAAGGAGGTCTCGCTGCCTGCAGCGGCGATGGGGTTGCCCTGCTTATCCAGGAGCACGGGGGTACCCGGGCCGGCGACGATCAGCGTGCAGGCAAGCTGCTCGGGATGATCGTCCACAAACAGCGAAGCAGGGATGAAGTCAGCCTTATCGCCGGTCAGTTGCATATCCAGCTGCTTGATGCTGTTGGGCATATCGTCCAGCTCAGCGGAAAGGGGCATGGGGTCGGTGAAGCCCTCCGCAGCCTTAGGCGCAGCGTTCGTCAGGGTCATGGTGACAGGCGACAGCAGGTTCGGCAGGGCCAGCCCGTTCAGCGCGGCAGAGACAGTCAGTTTCGCCTCCAGGCTGGCGCGGGTGGCAGGCAGCGTTACGGTATACTGCAGGGAGCCATCCGCCAGGCGGGTCGTACTGCCCTGCGGCTGCAGGTCTGCAGGCACGGGCGTTCCGTCCGTCAGCGTCAGCTGCGGGATGAATGTCAGCGCCTGCTCCAGCGGGGGAAGCGCATCCCCGACCTGGCTCCGCTGTTCCACCATGGCGTCATAGAGGGCTGCCTCCATGTCGGAAAGCACGAAGGTCAGCTGCAGCTCGCTGTCATAGGGCAGGTCGATGGCGCTGGTCGGCCGGGGCGTCATCTGCCAGTCCTTCAATGCGTCCGTGGCGGAAAGCTGCCTGAAGGTCAGAAGACATGTATAGGGGGCACTGCTGCCGTCCGACACGGACAGCTCCACATCAACGGAGGAGGCGTCGGTCTTCAGCGGCGTAAAGGATGCTTCATGCTCCGTTACAGCGAACTGGTAGTTGACGGTACCTTTCCATGCGGGTGAGGCGGTGAAGGTCAGGGAATCATGATCCGGGTCGGCAAACAGTGTGTTCAGATCCACCGTATAAGTCTGAACAGCATCGGACGCGCCGGGAATACCGGCATAGGTGACAAATTCAGTCTGCCCGGTCTTCATTTCGGGCGAACGATTGTCCACCTGGCAGGGGATGGGCTCCGCATTCATGGTCAGCCAGACGTCCGGGCCCAGCTGCATGGACAGGTCAAGCTGATGGCTTCCTGCAGCGAGCGAGGGTACTGTCACCAGCCATTCGGCCGTGCCGTTGGCATAGGGGCGCGGAGCAGCCTCCAGAGGCACGCTGCCGCCAGCCATGGCGAAGCTTGCCTGGCCCGCCAGCGCCTCGGGAATGGCCGCGGACACCAGCAGCTGGTTCGCTTCCCTGTACCAGGTCAGCTGCTCAGGCAGGGGCGTACCGTCCGCCTGCAGCACGGTCAGCGTCACCGCATCCATGTGCATGTATGCCTGCACGCGGAAATCCGCCTGGTCGGTCAGGGTCAGTTCTCCGGTGGGCACCTGGTGCAGAAGCAGCCAGGCCTTGTCATCCTGCCGGATCAGCGTAACGTCCTCAGGGAGTTCTACAACGCTGTCGCCCGGCAGGACTTCGGCATCGCCGTCCACATCGGACGTGGTGGCCAGCGACATGGCGGGAAGGGCAGCATCGGCACAGGTCAGCTTCAGGCCCGGGGTCACGCCGGTCAGGCACAGGAGGGCATCCTGCCCGTTGTGCTGCCAGGTGTACACATTGCCCGTGGAGGCAGTCTCCGGCAGGGCCGCGTTCAGATCCCGGGTGTGGCGGAAAACCAGCATGCCGCTCTGCTCAGGGGCATCGGAGGGGGCGGAAATGTGAACCGTCACCCGCGCGCTGCTCTCACCCAGGGTCTCCAGCAGCGCATCGTCCAGATAGCGGTTGCCCTCCGCCAGGGCGTCCTCCCCGTGCCAGACAAGATGCAGCGTCATGTCGGGATGCAGGGACAGCAGCCTGGAGAACGCGTTGATGATATCTTCAGCCTTGCTGTCCTTTTCGTCAATGAACATCCCCTTCTCGGCGGAGTACGCGGCCTGAATGCGCGCATCCGGGCTGAGCAGCCAGAAATCAACAGGTTCGGTCCAGTTTGCCGCCTGCTTCTCAAGGCTGCCGCAGAAGGCTTTCATCAGCGTCAGCCTGGAAGAGGTCTTGTTGCCCAGGTTGACGCTCATCGCATCCATCAGGCGCTGCAGACGCTGATCCAGCGTTTCGTCCGCATTCAGATCCGGCTGCTTGATGGAGCCGCTCATGGGTATCAGCCGAACGTCATCCCCCTGCTGAATCGCCTGCGCAGCCAGCAGCCGGGTCAGAAGCAGATAGTCTGACGTCACCTGAGGATAGTCCTTCGTTGTGCCAAAGGCGACCAGCAGGGTTCCGCTTCTGTCCGCAGGGTCGGAGGTGGACTCGCCGTATACCAGCGACGAGGCGAACAGCAGGACAAATGCCGTCAGCACAAGCACGGCAGAACGGATCAGACGTTTACGCATATGGGCAACTCCTTTGAAGGGAAATGGCTGACGCAAAGGTCAGAAATCAGTGAAGCTGTTGCCGCTGTTGAAATCATCCTCACGGATGATGCGCGGCGCCCGGGGCCGCAGCAGAATCTCCAGGACGATGAAGACAATGCACATGCCCAGGCACAGGATGCTCCCGATGCCCATGGGAACATAGATCAGCGACGTGATGCCGCTGTAGCTGGTATCCGCCAGCAGGCTCCCCGCCAGGCTGACCAGCGCATTGCTGGAAAGCACGGCGTTGCCCATCATGGCAAAGCAAAGCGTCATGATCAGCGATACGCAGCCCACGCCGATGCTGATGCGCAGATCCAGCAGCAGTGCGGAGAGAATCATGATGATGCCTGCCAGCAGCAGCAGCGCGCACACGGGGCTCAGGGAAAGCAGCGTCATGCCGTTCAGGTGGATGAACAGCGAGTAGAAGGGCATGAACAGGAAAATCAGGATGTATACCAGGCCGCAGCCTGCAGCGAACCAGTTGGGATTAGAACGTGTCATGGGCGACACTCCTTTCGTTTTGCTGTTCACCAAGCCACATACGGAGCGAAGGGGACGTGCAGCCGCTGATAAAGAACCGGTTCCGATGCTTGCGGATGGACGCTGTGTAGGCTGCGCAGGTATCCGTCCTGTTGAGCCAGTCGGCAAAGGACAGACAGAGATTGGCGCCGTTGTCATGCTCAGCCAGGACAGCCAGGCTGGCGCTGATGACGCCCAGCAGCGGCAGGCTGTCCTGCGCCACAGGCTTGGCGCACATTTTCTCTGCCTGCGGCTCCAGCGCGGCCAGGAAAGCCTTCCAGTCGATACGCTGCGGATGGATGGCATGCATCAGCGCCTGCCAAACCTGGACGGGGAAGGAACACGCGCCGTCGGGCTTGCGATAGGTCCTCCGGCAGGCGGCGCAGACGTTCTCGCTCATGGCCGGGTTGAGCAGCAGCGGAGGAATGCAGGCGTAGGCTTCCTGCAGATCAAGATCCTTCGGATGCTCGTGCATCCAATTCAGCCTGCTCAGCATCGCCGGCAGATCATCACCCGGCTGGCTGCCCGTGCCGAGCCTGCAGCGGAAGCTGTGCAGCTTCTCGGCCTCTGCCAGGTTTTCCAGCCTCTCCAGCAGCATGGGGAGCGCATTGCTGAGGCTGGCATAGACTGTTTGTCCGTACAGGGCCGTCAGGCGCGCCGTATCCCGGGGCAGCAGTTCGCCCAGCTTACCGATCAGACCATCGTACTGTCCGGCATACAGGATCCATGCCCGGGGATCGGCCAGCTGCCCGCAGGAGCTGCGGATGGAACAGGCAGCGGCGTTCATGGCGGCGTCGTCCAGGTGAGCGGCGGACAGCGACGTAAAGTTGATCAGCGCCTGATGCTGGGTCAGCCCCTTGATCAGCCCGCCGCTTTGCCAGGCCTGGGTCAGCCGGTCAAGCAGCAATCTCCGGGCATGCTCCAGAATGTTGGGAATACCCTCCAGCGGCTGCGGCAGCGCCAGTACGTTCGGATCCGCCAGCAGCTCGTCGACTTGCTTTGCCACACCCGTAACGCGGTACTTCAGCAGCGTGTCATACAGCTGCAGCACGTCCATGGCCTGGGCAGGAAGAATGCTCTTCAGCCAAGGGAACACGGCGGTTTCCTCCGGCAGAGCGGGCTGATATCTGTAGGTTTTCAGAAGCCACTCGGTGACAGCCTTGTGATGGCTTGTGCGGAACGTATCCTGCACATCGGGCAGCGCGCGGATACGCCGGGCGTCCTGCAGGGCGACGTCCCCGACCATCCCGGCCCACCTGAACCGCTGGACAATATCATCCGTCAGGGCGACAGGCAGCGCCAATCCCGCCGCAATGTGCTGGCATACCGCAGGCAGCACGTCCTTGGGCAGATAGCGAAGGCTGCCGCCCAGCAGCTGCTGGAACAACGGGACAGACAGGGGGATGCTGGCGGGCTGGCCAAGGAAGCGGCGGATCGCGTCGCTGACGTCCTGGCCCACCGCCGCCATCAGCTGTACGGCAGGGGTGAGATCCTTCTGCGCAAGGCAGCGCTGAAGCAGGTCGAGGCCGTAATCGTTCAGCTGCGTCAGGCATTCCGGGCAGAAATAATCCCGCAGGAAGCGCAGATCCTCCGCCGGGGGCAGCTGATCCAGCTGCTGCATGTGCCTGATGACGCCCGCAACGGCCTCGTCGCTGGGCAGATACACGCTGGACAGGGGCAGCAGTCCTGCGCGCCAGTCCGGGTGGAGGCTGATCAGCTCGCGCAGGTAGCGCTGCATCACATCGTTCACCGGAGGGCACTGCTGATAGAGCGCAGCGTGCTGCAGCAGCTCGCCGGTCAGCTTGTCGCTGGGCCTGGTATTCTCATAGTAGGTGCGGAGAATGGCGTCCATCAGCCCGGCCTTGCGCGCATACACCCTTGCCGCGTCTTCCCCTTCATACACCTGATCCTCAGGGAAGGTGGTGAAGAAGGCGGCGGTGGCGGGCTTCTGGCAGACCTTCATCAGCTGGGCCAGCTGGCGCTCCAGCAGGGAGGGACAATGCAGCGTGCGTTCCCACAGGAAGGCAAGCAGCGTCCGCTTGACGTAGGTGGGATCCTCGCCGGAAAGCTCACCGGCCAGGATGCTGCCGTCGTCAGCGCTCAGCCGTGCCGCCAGCTGCGGCTCGATATCCGCCAGCACCTGATCAATTTCGCAGGGCTTCAGGTGGTGCCGGTGCTGCAGATGGTTCCGCAGGGCATACCAGTCCTTCAGCAGTTCCAGGGGGCCTTCCCCGGCGTAAGTGATCTTCCACATGGCCAGGCACAGGTCGTAATCCGCCATGACCTCGCAGTGCTCCGCCTGCTCTGCGGGCTTATCTGCGATCCGGCAGAAGGCACGGGCCATCTGGTCCATCCAGGGCATCCGGCGCTCCTGAAGCACCTGGGTGATCATGGATTCCTCCTCAGGCCTGATGTCGAGGAAGCAGTCCTTCACCTCCGGATGGAAGCACAGCTTGCCCTGCCCGCTGGGATAAACCACGCACAGGGCAGCGTCGGCGTACATGCTGGCGGTATACTGCAGCGGAACGGCCGCCGCCATGGAGGCGATGTTCTGCACCGCACGGGGCAGCTTCAGCAGCAGCTCCTGCCACAGGAAAGCCCGGGCCAGGGACGTGATCTCATCACAGCCGGGTTCATTGCCCAGACACAGGGTAATGTTCTTCGGCCTGGCACACATGGCGGCCAGCACGGGATCGGAAACATAGAGCAGCCCATCATGCTCGGCGCTGTTCCAGGGGCCGAAGGCCTGCAGCGTTGCGCAGCGCCAGTAATGAATCAGCAGCGAATGGTGGAACTGCTCCGACATGGGCACAGGGCGGGGCAGCGCCAGCACGGACGCATCCGCCTCCGTCCATTCGCCCACGCGCAGGGTGGTGATGTTCTTGTCCAGGGACCAGAACTCCTCCACCGGCATGAAGCCGTTGAAGCGCAGCAGATGCTCAGTCATGCCGCCGGTGCTGGCCAGGGAGGGAACGTCCTCGCCCGCGGGCAGGGCGATGTCCGTGTAGCTGCAGGCGCGTGCGCCCTTGATGGCCACCGTTGCCGAGCGGAACGTGGCCAGAGAGCCGTAGGTCAGGGGATGCAGCTCAATGGCATGGTAAGCCTCCACCACCTGCACCGTGGATTCCCGGACGCGCCCGATGCCCGTATCGTTCAGGGGAAGACGGGCGTTGGAGCCGGAGACGATCCTGCTGACGGAGGAAAACCCGGGCGAGGAAAGGGACACGCCGTAGCCGCGGGAAGGGAAGTTACCCGCTACACGATGTACAGCCTTCATATGCGGTCACTCCTTGCGTAGGAAAGGAATGGGGATTACTTCCGGCTGAACCAGCCCTTTTTCTTTTTCTGCGGGGGCTGCTTCTGGGGCGCTGCCTGCGGGGCGGGACGGCTGGTCTTGGCGCCGATCATGCCGGCCTGGTACAGCAAAAGCAGGAACGGCTCGATAATCCGGTGCTTGCGGAAGTAGGTCTGATAGCCGTTATCGAAAACGATGGTATTGGGGTCGCCGGCGTCGCGGCGGGTGTAGGTGCTGACCGCCAGGGCGTTCACATCCACCTTTTCGCTGGAGTTCTGGGCAAAGGCGTTCTCAATCACGCTTGTCAGCGTGTGGGCGGAAGGATTCTGATTGGCGCTGGCGTAGAAGATGTTCACATCCCGCTTCAGCTGCTCCAGCACGCTCAGATCCAGCGCGCCCTCGTGATCGTGTCCCAGGTCTTTTTTCAGGATGCAGTTGCCGTGGAACATGGCCGGATTGGTGACCAGCGGCTGGTCGATCTTGGTGGTGATGGCAATGATGTGCTTGACCTGGCTGAGAATACCCAGGTGGCTGTGCTTCACCACCGCCATGGCCAGGAACTGCTCCACCGTGTCGGCGAAGAAATCATGCTGCAGGTCCATGGCAGGCTGCGCGGTCAGGCCTTCGGGGGTCCCGGCGGATTTCTGCTTGATGTAATGCTGGAAGGCGTCGTAATACGCGCCGTGGCAGGTCATGTTGACGTCCAGGATCAGCATGACGGTCTTGGCCTGACGGATGCCCAGGTGCTGCAGCAGATACTCCGGGACGCTGGCGCCCTCGCCTGCCATATCGTAGATGACGATGTTGCACTTCTTCACCGGGTCGCTGTTCAGGTTGGTGTAGGAGAAGACGAAGGGGAACAGGCTGTTGTCCTTGGGGGTGGGCAGCGTGACGCCCTCGTGCTCCTGGTAATAGCCGTTGAGGTAATCATAGTAGATCTTGCTTTCCTCCTCCAGCTCCACCGAGCCCAGGCCGCGGGCCAGCAGCTGCGTGTTCAGCTGGTGGATCAGGGAGATCAGGAACGCCGTCTTGCCGGCGGCGCGGCCGCCCAGCATGGTGACATACACCGTTTCCACCACGCCGAAGCTGACCGGCAGGCGGCAGTGGCAGTGCGGGCAGGCCCTGGTGCCCAGGATGACGGGCAGGATCGCGTCCGGCTTTTCCTCCGGGGTGAAGTCCAGCTGACTGTCCTCCCGCAGCTCCCTGGGGGTCAGACCGTCGCGCAGGGAGGCCCGGATGGTCAGGGGCATCTGCGAGGCTTCGTCCCTGGAGATCACCTCCGCATCGGCAGGCCGGAAGTACAGGCCGTGGAATTCATCGCCCTGCTCAAAGGGCCAGTCATCGCAGCAATGCTTCAGGAAGTTGAAGCGCACCGTATCCCGGTAGACGGCAGAGCCGTTGGAGACAAACAGGATGTTGTCCTTGTTTACTGGTCCGCCGCAGTAAGGGCAAATATAATCCATGCCAACCTTCTCCTTTGCATGTGTTATGCGTGTTACAGCCTGGGGTCTGTTTCAGGGCGAAGCCGGGGATAGGCGTCGTCCGGGGCGGTGACGATCTGGAGAATGCCGGAGAGCTCCAGCCCCTTCAGACACATGGGCTCCATGCTGTCGCCGCCCAGAATCGGGTAAAAGAACGGCTTGTCGCCCCTTATGCACTGAAGGAACAGCGTGTCGCTGCCGCGCAGGTAACCGAGCATTTTCAGCATTTTCCGGCCATGGTGATCCGGCACAAAGCGATAGCTGACGTTCGTCTGCTTGCCCAGGGCGCTGTACTGGGCGTACAGGCTTCCGTTGCCGCGGTAGATTTTGATATCGTTGCGGCCATAGATCACCTGAGAGGTAACGTCCAGCGATCCCTTGCTGACGTCGTGGGGGATGAAGCTGGGGCTGTCGTTCATGTAGACGATGGCTGTGTTCATGCCGTCCTCCCACACCCAGCTGAGCATGAAATGCCCGTTGTGGTTGTTGAGGGCCACATGGCGGGGATTCGTCTGCTCATCCTCCGTCAGCATCACGGGTGCGGTCTGCACCGTGGCGACCGGGGTCTGCTCATGCCGCCAGGGCTGGCTGATCAGTACGGGATCGCGGCCGCCCTGCGCTTGCGGAACCTGACCGAGGTACCTGTTCTGCAGGGCGATAACGTCGTCGCTGACAAACCAGGACAGGGGATGCTGACAGCGGTACAGGTCAATGCGCTCCACATTGTCGTTGTCAATGAAGTAGTCAGCCTCCACTGCGCCTTCCATGGCCGTGTCCGCCAGGCGGATCCGGTCGACCATGGTCTTGTCCTCGTCGATAAAGTGCAGCAGGCAGCTGTTCAGCTGCAGATAATCGTCCAGGAAGCTCTGCATGGCCACATTGTTGTTCAGCATCGTGGTCAGCGCGGGAATGAAGCCGCCGTCCAGCCCGGCGCCCAGGGAATGATGCAGCTTTTCCTCGCACAGGGCGATCAGGCTGCGTAGCGCCGCCGGATCCATCCTTCCGTCCTCCGTCAGCAGGTTGTGCTGCTCGGTGAAGCGGGACCAGATTTCTTCAAAGAGCTTGTCGCCGGACATGGTCAGCTGGTTTTGCAGCTGGAGAACATAGGCGGGATACTTGTTCTGCAGGTTGCCGACAATCAGCCCGCCGCTGAGCTCGTCCATCAGCCGGACCATTTCATCATGAACGCCCGGGGAGGTCTGACGGGCCGTGGCGAGGAACTGCTTCAGAGGCTTCAGTTCCTGCAGGATCAGCTTGGCAAGCCCCATGACGAAGTACTGCAGCTCAAAATCGCGGACGGCGGCCTCAGCCTCCTTGAAGCACTGGGTCAAATACGTCTCCGCGGACTGCAGGAGGCCTTTCTTCTGATGGGCAGGCCTGCGCAGGGGCGGCAGATCCTGCCGGGCGATCTTTTTCAGTGCGTCAAGGAAGGACTGCATCAGATCCGCCGGGAACTTCGCGGCATTGATCATGTGCTGCAGACTGGTTTTCACCTGCCGGGCATACTGCTGCACATGCTCCCGGGCGGGGCGTATGCCGGTGGTGTTGCGGTTTATTTCATACAGCGCCTTCACAGCGGGGAACAGCCGCTCGGCGTCCTCCGGCTTGGAAATCCGCTGCAGTATGCGCAGATTCATACAGTCCCTGCTCTCCAGGCGGAGAACATACTGATCCGCCAGGCTCATCAGCCAGCTGCGCAGCGCGTTTTCCGTCGCAATGGAGGAAAAGCCGCTGGGCGAGGCGGTGAAAGGCGCAGCCGTTTTGCCGCGCCAGGCGGGGGGACAGGCGGTCAGAAGCGACCAGGCGTTCTCCAGGGTCACGGCGCGATCACACCGGGCGGCGATCGTGTCGCATATCGCCTGGGTGCGCAGCACCTTCAGCTCGTTGTCATTGGCGTTCAGGCTGGTATAGCCCAGGGTATTGACGTTGCCGGGGGTAAGGTAGCGCCTGCCGCTGCTGAGAATGAGCACCTCGCACATCACGGCACGCCAAAGCATGGCGTCACTGTACAGCGCGCCATTGCTGCCCACACGGGTGAGCAGATAGGGATAGATGGACAGGGCGGACGCCGCCACCGCCTGCACCAGCCCCCGCTGGGCCTCCACGGCCTTCGCATGCTCATGCAGCATCATGAACATGGCACAGGAAGCATGCCCGACACCCAGGCGGTTGTTGATGGACCGGATGAGGTGGACGGGCGTCTGGGGCGGCATGGTGGGGTTGTTGAAGTCACCGCAGATGAGGTGCACCATCACCGGATGCTCCAGCAGCGCCGCCTGCAGGGTGTTCAGGATGGAGGACGGAAGCTGCCACGTCTGCTCGTCCTCAGGATCCACCTTCAGCGAGAAGCCCTTCAGATGGGCCGGAGGCTGGGTCAGCGCAGGCACGCTGCCGTTGGTGGAGACGCTGATGAACAGATACTCATCCCACGCGGCGGGCGTGAGAACCTGCTTCCAATACTGCACCAGGCTGTCAAAGTGCTCGATGGCTTCCTCGCCATAGAGAATCACCGTATTAAAAAAAGCGGGGGAGAATACAGGCATAGGACGGGGTGAACCTCCTGCTCAGATGGGATAAGGCGCATCACCCGGCGGCATGGGGAACGCTGCCGGGTGATGCGCTGCTTGCCTCAGATCATCATTTGCATGGCGAACAAGTAGGCGTCTCTGCGATTGCTGAGGAAAGAACGGAACGCGTTGATCAGCTCCATGGTCTTGCCGATGGTGTCAGTGTCGGCGTTCATGCTGGTCAAGGCGGCGCGCTTGAGCTTCAGCTGGTTATCCGCGATGGTGATCAGGGCGTTGAGGTCATTCACCATGCCCTGGTAGGCATCCTTGGTGAGCAGACCCTGCGTCTCCTGCTGGTCCAGCTCAGCATCATGCAGCCGCACCACGTGCTCCAGGTACTTGCGGACCGGGTTGGCCTCGGGCAGATCAGCCAGGTAAGCGGCGGTGCGCACCAGGGGAGAGGATTCGCCGACAAGATCCTTGCTCAGCAGGTTCTCCTGGATCAGGGGCGCCTTCTCGCCCATGTCATTGGTGTAGAAGACGTTGGATGCGCCGAAGCTGACCAGCTTGTACACCATGCACTTGGCGAAAGCATCGGCATAGGCGATACGGGGCGCCCAGACGTTGCGCCGGTTGGCGATTTCGCTCATGGCGTTGTGCAGCGCCTCAAAGCCCTCCAGCTGCTGGGATACAATCAGCTGCATGCGGGGATTGGCGGCCAGCACAGCGGCCGAAAGCGCCTGGGACAGCTTCCGGTGATTGTCCAGGGCAACCTGACGCAGCGCGCCGTTCTGGGCGACCGCGGGATCCCAGGGTGCGATGGGCGCCCTCTCCAGGCCCAGATGCGCCGCCATGCAGGAGGCGTCACGGCCGGGCGTGAAGGCGGTATCAGCCGCTTCGCCCAGGTAGCTCTGGTACATGGCCAGCCGCTCGTCCGGGGTGGGCGCGGTGCCGGTGGCAGGATACACCTTCATCTCCGTGATTTCCTGCACCCGCTGGCGGATGGTGTCCGACAGGGCGGCGACCGTCCTGTGGGCGTCCACCCAGAAGGTGCGGATGGTGAAGGTGGGCGCGCTGACGCTGTCGTTAATAACGATCTGCCCGCAGGCGATGGCCCGATCCGTCAGCGCCTTCACGGCGTTCCACTCGTTCACGCAGAGGGGATTGGACGTGGCGGAGAAGAAGTAGTAGGGGCTGGGGGTGGGCAGCTTGCACCAGTTGCGGGTGTAGTCGCCGTTGGGGTTGCCGTCCCACACCAGGTGCAGACGCATGGACTGGGTCACATCAGACAGGCAGGCGTAGTAGGTGGACTCCAGGTCGCTCATCAGGCTGTAGCAGTGCATGGGCAGGCCGTCCCAGGCGGTCAGGCAGTAGATGTGGTCGCGCAGGGAGCTCTTCTTGGGCTGCACATGATTGCCCAGGGTCTGGCTGTAGCGGGCAAAGTGCTTGGGCGAATCATCGGGGATGGAGAGGTAGCTGAAGGTCATGTGCGGCGCGCTGGGATCCATGATCAGCAGCGGCTCCGCGCCGGTCATGAAGGAGTTCGCCAGCTGATCCATGTAGTTGTTCTGCTCGGCAATGCCCGGGCCGACCACCTGCTCCATCAGCGCGTCCAGGGACTGGCCGTTGATGGCGGGACAGTTGTCGGACAGGGTCTTGTGCATCTCCATGAGGACGTTGTCCATGCCGCGATGCTTGTAGGTGAAGGCTACGCCGGAGGAGGAGGTGTCGGCGGACACCTCGGTTTTGGCGACGCAGGCGTACAGGCTCTTGAGGAAGTCCTGCGTGATCTGACCGTTCTGATTGGTCTCGCTGAAGACCTGATCAATGTTCCCCGTCAGCTGCGACATGTCCACCAGATCGGCGGCGTCGCGCTCGGTCACCACGGAGGGATCGCTGAAGCGCTTCTGCAGCTTGTCCAGGTCGCGGCACATGGGCGCAAGTGCGTCGCTGATGAACTCTTCAATGCGCTGCAGCAGCACGTGGGAGGCATGGGCGTAAGCGTCCATGAAGGCGTGCTTGCGCATGATGCCGTAGTAGTTCTTCAGGTTCTCCAGGTAGGCCTCCACAGCCTTGCGGGCGCTGAGCAGGGGCGGATTGAGGAAGGTCTTCCAGGAGCTGAGGCAGGCGTTGCGCTTGGCGTTGCGGTCATTGGAGAAGTTGTTGGCATAGGCGTCCCAGCTCTGCACCTGTTCCCGCAGGGCAGGCATCAGGCCGCCGTTCTGGGTCTCCAGATACTGCAGCAGGCTGAAGGGGCCCTGCTGGGGATCGTTGATGACCTTCTGGGCGAAGGAGAGGAAACGCTCCCAGGCCATGGTCAGGTAATCGTTGGCGGACTGAAGCGCCTGGGGCTGCACCACGGCGGTGATCCAGGGCGTGGTGCCGATATTGTAGCGGTCATGGGGCGCGGGATTCATCTGCCGCATGGCTTCCAGCTTGGCCTTGTCGGTGGAAAGGACGTTGCAGATGGCCGGCAGGTTCAGTGTCTGGCAGAAGTTGCGGTAGAGGTCTTCCACAGTGCCGACGATTTTCAGCGCATGCTCCTTGGCCTTGCCTGCCTGCAGCAGCGCGCTGTTGGGCGCCAGGTTGCCGTGCTGGTCGCGCATGGGCATGAAGGTGTCAAAGAGCAGGTGACCTTCATAGTACAGCACCTTGCGCTTGGGGATGCGCTTGGTGTAGGCGCTGATGGCGCGGTAGCGGTAGTTGACCGGCAGCGGCTTGTGCATGAAGGCGATATCGTTCTTGATATTGTCCTCATGGCTGATGTAGGTATACTGCTTCACACCGTTGGCGGTAAAGCTGGGCTCCTCGTCGGCCAGGTAGTGCAGCAGGTTTTCCGCGATGATGTTGCGCACCACCTCGGAGGCGTCGTTGTACACGGTGGTGGTGCTGCCGCCGCTGACGAGGATGCACTTGTCATAAGGGGGCATGGTCCAGTCGATGGAAGGGCCGCCGTAGTATTTCATGGCGTAGGGGGTCTGATGCTCGCCCACGCCCATCCAGAAGTCCAGCTCCTTCAGCGAGGCGTAGCCGTTGGACTTCAGGCGGCGCTGAATGGTGGTGTCCATCACATCGCGCAGGGAGACGTCCGGCATCACGATATAGCCGGTGATCTGATACTTGTCGCGATGGGAGGCCAGGCCGGCCTCATTCTTCAGGCAGTGGCGGATGATCTGGGGAACATCCAGGAAAATGCCCGCGCCGGTACCGCCGCACACGCCGGTGACGATGACAATCTCCAGACGCTGCAGGGGCTCGCCGTCGCCGTGCTCACGTCCCAGGATGGAGGCCAGCGCCGAACGGATGGCGCTGTAGACCTGCTGGTAGTTGCGGGAAAGCATCAGACGGGCTGCCTGACGGTTGCCGCCCGCGCCGATGCCGTCGCCGGCCGCGTTCAGCGCCTGGTGAACCCAGGCATGCTCGTCGGCAGTCAGCAGATTGTTGCGGAACTGGGGATCCAGGATGTGGGCAATGTCGGGGTAGGTGATGTTCAGATACTCGTGGGAGCTCAGCTCGCCCTGGGAGTTCGCATCCGTATCAATGCCGAGATACGCGGTGTGGCTGGGAACGGGGATGAACTGCCCGTCGCTTGTCTGCGGCAGCACATACCGCTGGGCAAATACCCGCTTGATGGTATTCACCGCGTTGACGCCTGTACCGCCCAGTCCGATGACCAGAAGGGGAGAAGGGACCTTCTTCACGCGCTCGATGGAAATATCAAGCAGTTCGTCCTGGTTGATATTGGTCATGAGCGTGTGGGGGGCATTGACCATGGTCATGGAAATCACCTGTCCTTCGTATTTGATGGCACTTGACGTGCGTATTCAGGATCAGAAGTCGGGGGTGTTGTCGGAGAAGCCGCTGCCGCTGCCGCTATTGGCAGGCGGGGCGGAGAAGCCGCCGTCCTGGCCGGCGGGCGCGCCGAAGCTGTCCGCGCTGGAGCTGAAGCCGAAGCCGCCCTGCTGGCCGAAGGGATCCGACATGCCGGAGCCGGGCGTGATCATCTCTTCGCTGCTGGCGAGAATCACGCGGATGAAGCTGCTGGCGTCGGCGCCTGCACGCAGCTCCAGGGACTGGCCGGGAGACCAGATCATGAGCTTCTTCCCCACGGGCTGATTCTCCAGCGTGACGCTCACGCCGTCGGTCTGCTTGGGATTGCAGCTCACGCCGATGCTGCCGTGGCTTCCGCGCACGGGCTGGAGGGTCACTGCCGTCAGCACGGTGGGGGAAACGCCGGCGTTGCGGGCGTTGTCCTCCATGATGACGGAGGCCAGCGTGATGGCCTTGCGGGAGGGAGACAGATCGTAGGAATCAAAGTCGTAGGCGGACATGCCTTCCCGGGCATGCAGCGTGTAGGGAATGGGGAACTTGGGCTTGGCCAGGTGGCAGATGATGCAGATCAGGATGATCAGCCCGATGAAGGCGGGAATCACGATGGAGGCCAGCGTCACCCACTTGCGCACCAGGTTGACAACCTTGCAGCTGAGCTTCAGCACGCCGGAGCTCTCGCCGTCGTTGTCCGTGGCCTTGACCTGCAGCACAACGCTGCCGTGGGCGCCGTCCCTGGGCGTCAGCCGGAAAACGCCGCCGCCCAGATCCTCGTACTGCAGGAGGTTGGCGTCGTTGGCGCCCTGCAGGCTGAGCGAGTAGGTCAGAGGATCGCCGTCCGCGTCGGTGAAGTATGCGGACAGATCCAGGTACAGCTCCTCGTTGTCGGAGGGCTGCTCCAGGAAGGCTGCGAAATCAGGCAGCGCATTGTGGCGAAGGGTCAGGTTCTTCTGCTCATCGGTCAGCATCGTGTTGCCGGGGGCGTTGTTGCTGACGTTCAGGGTCCAGGCAGGGGCGTTGACGGTCTGCCCGTTGTAGGAAACGTAGAAGGTCAGCTTCTTGTCGGCAAAGCTGTGCTCAGGGTTGATCTGGCAGGTATAGCCGCTGCCGTTCCAGGCCATGGGGATGGTGGCGTTGTCCCAGCCGGACAGCTCCACGCGGACGTTGTTCTGCCAGTCAACCGCGAGAGCGTCCTGAACGTTCCGGGCCACAGGGGTCACCGTGAAGGTGTAGGGCTGGTTCTTGGCAAGCGCCACCCCATCCTGATAGGCGCTGCCGGTGCTGTCGGTGCAGGAAACCGTCATGTCATAGCTGCTGACAAAGGAGTTCAGGCCGGAAATGACGTTGAAGGTCAGGGTCTGCTGCAGCGTGCCGCCGTTGTCCCCGTCGGATACGGTGATCTGCGCCTCCACCACGCCGTCGCGCATCTGATCCGCGCCCTTCACCGTCCGGTAGGTCAGCGTGCTGCCCTCCAGACGCAGCTCCAGCGCATCGTCGGTGACGTCGTCGGCCATGGAGAAGGTCAGCGCGTCATGATCTTCATCCTGGAAGATGCTGTACAGATCCAGCGAATACGTCATGGGCGCTTCGGAGCCGGGCACATCGGCCTTGTCCACATCCACGCTGATGGTCGCCGAAGCGTTGCTGCTCATGGCGGGGGCGGTGTTGGTCAGCGTCAGGGGAATGATCTGCTCACGGGAGATGCCCGCGCCCGCCACGGTGATGTGGATGCGGTACTCGCCCGCGCGCAGACGGTTGTAGCCGCCGGCGTCAAGGGCGATCTGGTTCAGGGCCAGCGCAGCGGTGAAGTTGAAATCGCCGGTCGTCATGCCGCCGGAGGTGACCACCTCGGCGCCGCCCTCGCTGTTCAGCCGCTCCAGCGCCCACGTGCCGCGGATAACGTACCAGTCCTCCTCTGCGGAGACGGGGTGATAGAGGTTGTAGTCCTCCGAACGCTGCGCCTTGCTCAGGTCGTAGAAGTAGGCCTCCAGGGCCACCGCGTCCTTCTTGGAGGCGGTCAGGGCCGTCTCGCCCTCGACGGTCTGGTTGGCGTTGACGCGGGAGGAGGTGCGCAGCTCCAGGGTGTCGTAGCTGTAAAGGAGGTTGAAGGTGATGTTGTTGAGGATTTCGTTCACGTCGGCATTGTCAGCCAGCTCGAACTCCAGCTTCCAGATGCCTGCAGGCAGGGGCTTGCTCAGCTTGTACAGGACGAAGTTGTCGCTGCTGAAGGGCTGCACGCCCACGGCCTTGCCGTCGCCGTCCACCAGACGGATGCTGCTTTCCTTCAGGCCCTTCTTCAGCACGAAAATGTTCGCCTCGCTGACGGAGGCGTTCAGGATCGGGATGCTGACGGTGTACTTGCCGCCGCCCGCGGATACGGGATACAGCCCCTGGGGCTGGCTGCTGCCGATGCGGTCGGCAAACATGGAGCCGAAGGCCAGGGGCAGCTCCTCCAGGGACAGGGGAGCATATTCCTCGGAGGCCAGGAAGGAATTCCTGAGGCTGTCAACGCTGGACAGGGAAGTGCCGCTGGTTTCAATGGGATAGAACTGGCCGTTGGTCCGCTCCGCCAGCTCAAGCAGCCGCCCGGCGTAGGTCTTGATTTCATTGGCCTTGTCGGTGCTGTTCCTGGCTCGCTTGGCATTGTAGAGCGCCACGGTGTATACGGGAATGCCGGCATCGCTGAGGATGTCCTGCATGATGTTGACCAGCGAATCGGCGTCCGCGGTGGTTACGACCTTCGACTTGGTCTGCGTGAATTCGCCGCTGGCCGCGTCATAGGCCCAGTAGACCTTGGAGGTGCCGTTGGGCTTGTTTTCACCGTCGGTCAGGAGGATGATCATGGGCTGGTTCTTCGGATCCTTGCGCTCCGCCAGCAGCTGATACGCCTTGTACAGCGCCTCGCCGTAGTCAGTGCCGCCCGTGGTTTTCCCCTTGAACTCGTTGATGTCGGCGATCTTGGCCGTTCTGCGGGAAACGGTGTTGATGTCGGTGAAGCTGTCAGACCCGGTTTTCTGGTCGAAGGGCAGCACCGCCACACGGGAGCCGTCCATGTTGCACATGGCGACGATCATTTCCGCCGCGTCCAGACGGTAGCCGTCCGGGTCGTTGGTATCGCCCTCGGTCATGGAATTGCTCTGGTCAATGAGCAGTACAATATCCAGCGCCGTGGAAGGTGCGGCGGATGACGATACGCTCTGGGCGGACGCGCCGGCCAAAAAAGCGGCGGTCAGCATCAAAACAAGCAAGATTGAAAGCAACTTTTTCACGTGCAAGATCCTCCCTGCGGCTCTTTGATGAATTGCCTGCAGATTGAGACAGACAATATTTATACGCACATTCGACATACATTACCATTTTTCCTTCGGTGACTTTGCTATGTTGAAAAAACGTAAACAGATTGTAACAAATACCCGGATATGTGGATCAAAAGAGAGGATTCTGTGGATCAGGCAGCGCATCGCGCCACCTTTCCGTCAGGCGCGCAAGGCTCCAGGCGGCGTTGGCGGGGCTGGTGGAGGGCAGCGCCAGCGCGGGTTTGTGCAGGATTGGCTGTAAATGCTGGGCGTAGAGCCGCGCGGCCAGCGCGCCGTTGCAGATCACCCGCTCAATGGGCGCGACGGCGGTGACCCGGGCGATATCGACGGGCACCGCGTCCCGGACGGAGGCGTCGGAGGAGCCCTCGATCCGGCAGGAGGCGATCACGTCCCACAGGGCCAGGCCGTGGCGGAGAATCAGCGACCGCTTTTGCGGGATGGTCAGCGGAGTTTCTTCATCATAAATGGACGCCAGCATGGGCCAGAAGCGGTTGCGGGGATGCCCGTAGAAGAACCCCTCCTCCCGGGAGCGCACGGAGGGAAAGCTGCCCAGAATCAGCGTCCGGCTTTCCGGGCCCACCACCGGCGGGAAGGGATGCACCACCTCGTTCATGGGGCAAGCACCAGCCTTTCCGTGCCGTCCTCCGGGCGGAATCCGGCGTGGAGGCAGGCAGCCTGGCCCCGGGCGGCATACCCGGTCGCGTCCACCGCCACGGGCAGACGCCTGCCGAAGCGTTCCCAGCCGAAGGCCGCGCAGGCCCGGAGGAACTGCTCGCCCGCGCCCAGCCCTGTATGCTCCGGGCTGAGGGCGGGGAACATGGTCAGCGCGCCTTCTTCCGGCAGATACCAGGCCGCGCCGGCCAGCTGATCCGCCTCGTCCAGCACGGCGAAGCGGTGCTCCGCCGGGATGCAGGGCAGGGGATAGCCCCAGCTGCGGCAGACAGTCAGCCAGGCATCCTCCATGGGGACGAAGCGGTATCGCCGCGCCCGACCCGAACGATCCAGGTGCAGCCGGTAGAAATCCGCCGGGAAAACCTCGCTTCCGTCGAAGCGGGCGTACTCGCCCTCGTGGTCGAACACCATGCCGCAGCGGCGCATCACATGCCCGGAGGCGGCGTTGGCCCTGGCGTGGTTCGCGCTGAAATCCCGCGCGCCGAAGGTGCGGAAGGCAAAGGCAATCATGGCCCGGGCGGCTTCCGTGGCATAGCCCTGGCCCCAGCAGTCCCGGCGCAGGTTGTAGCCCACCTCCCAGGGCTCGCCGGGATTCTCCCCGGGGGACACGCCGCCGCTGCCCATCAGCAGCCCGTCGCCCTTGCGGACAAAGGCGAACTCCCACTGCGCGTCGGCAGCGGTGGTCAGCCAGGCGCGCACATCCTCCGCCCGGGTGTACAGGGGATAGGGCATGAAGCGGTTGACCTGCGGGTCGCCGCACCAGGCAAAGGCGGCCTCTGCGTCCTCCGGGGACAGGGCCCGCAGCAGGAGCCGGTCAGTTTCGATGGTGTAGGGATGCATGGTGATCCTCCTTGGTATAAGCAGGTTCGCAAAACACAAAGCCGCCCGGAGCGCCATCGGCACACGGGCGGCATGGAAGAAACGGCTTACTCCAGCACGATGCGGGGGTTTTCCTTGCTGGGGCGGTAGATGACAAACCTGCGGCCGATGCACTGGACGGGCTCGGCCTCCAGGGCGGCGCACAGCTCCGTCGCGGCCTCCCGGGCGGAAAGGGGGCAGCCCTGCTGCACGGCACACTTGATCAGCTCCCGGGCCTCCAGGGCGTCGCTGGCCTGCTTGACCGTACCGGGGACAACCCCGTCCTTGCCGATGTAGAGAATGGTTTCCATGGTGTTGGCCATGCTGCGGAGCATAGCGCGCTGCTTGCTGGTCATTTGAATCTCTCCTGTTGTCAGTCGGTTTTATTCCTTCACGGCTCTGGTGGCCCAGAAGGTGGGAATCCCGTGGGAGGCCAGGTTGCCGGTGCCGTTGTTGTCTTCGTATACATCCGTCAGGTGCAGTCCCGCCTCCAGCTGACCGCCGATCTGCTCCTCCAGCGTGTGGGAAAACTGTACGCCCAGGTCCTTGCGCAGCATTTCCTCCATCAGCGCGGGATCCTTCAGCGGGTTGAATGGCAGGCTGTAGCGGACGGTGGTTTCATCCTCATCGAAGATGAAGTTCACGCCGTTGTCCAGCCCGCACAGCAGCGCGCCGCCCTTCTTCAGCACCCGGAAGCACTCCCGGAAGATGGGGCGAACCTCCTCCACGTAGCAGTTGGACACCGGGTGGAAGATCAGGTCGAAGGACTCGTCGGGGAAGGGGAGGGGCCTGGTCATGTCTGCCCGGATGACGCGGATGTCGTAGCCCTCCCGCTCCGCCACCAGCCGCTCGCTCTCGCACTGCCTGGGGGAGTAGTCCAGCACGGTGCATTCCGCGCCCAGGGCGGTAAAGACGGGCATCTGCTGTCCGCCGCCGCTGGCCAGGCCCAGGACGCGCTTGCCCCGAAGTTCGCTCAGCCACGCCCGGGGCACGGGTTTGGTGGGGGTGAGGTACACCTGCCAGTCGCCCTGCTGAGCCTTCACATACGCCTCATGGGTGATGGGCACGCCCCATTCCCAGCCATCCCGGCACCACTTGTCAATGGTGTCGGCGTTCAGCTGCTGATAATCCATAGGCTGCTCCTTTACTCCACAAAGTCGAATTCCATGTCGATGATGCGGACGGTGTCGCCCTCCCTGGCACCGGCCTCACGCAGCGCGTCGATAACGCCCCAGCGGCGCAGCGTGCGGTGGAACCAGTTCATGGACTCCTCATCGTCAAAGTTGACGGAATCCAGCAGACGCTCCATGGAGGTGCCGGTGACCTCATAAACCGCGCCGTCCTTCGTCACCTCGAAGGCCCCGGGCTTGATGGCCTCGTCCAGCTCCACCTCTTCCTCGAAGTGCACGATGGGCGGCAGGGTTTCCAGCAGCCGGGCGGTCTCGTCCAGCAGGGGTTCGAAGCCCTGGTGGGTCGCCGCGCTGACGGCGAACACCGGATACCCCAGCGGAGCCACGTGCTCCTTCATCCGCTGGAGGTTCTCCTCGGCGTCGGGCAGATCGGTCTTGTTGCACACGACGATTTGCGGCCGCTGGGCCAGCTCGCCGTAGCCCGCCAGCTCCCGGTTGATCTGGTCGAAATCCTCGATGGGATCCCGGCCCTCGCTGCCGGAAATGTCCACCACGTGCAAAAGCAGCCGCGTGCGCTCCACATGCCTAAGGAAATCATGGCCCAGGCCCGCGCCCTCCGCAGCGCCCTCGATCAGCCCGGGAATGTCCGCCAGCACAATATCCTTGCCGTAGCGCCGGACGATGCCCAGGTTGGGGGTCAGGGTGGTGAAGTGGTAGTTGCCGATCTTGGGCTTGGCGGCGGTGGTCACGGAGAGGATGGTGCTCTTGCCCACGTTGGGGTAGCCCACCAGGCCCACGTCCGCGATGGTTTTCAGCTCCATGAGGAAGGTGTGGATCTCGGTCTTCACGCCGGGCTTGGCGAAGTTGGGGGCCTGGCGGGTGGGCGTGGCGAAGTGCTGGTTGCCCCAGCCACCCTTGCCGCCCCGCAGGATCCGCCGGGTCTCGCCGGGCTTGTCCATATCGGCCACCACCGCGCCGGTAGCCTCGTCCCGCAGCACGGTGCCCACCGGCACCTTGATGACCAGGTCCGCGCCGCGCTTGCCGGTGCAGCGTCCGCCCGCGCCGTCCGCGCCGTTCTCGGCGGTGTACTTGCTCTTGAAGCGGAAGTCCAGCAGGGTGTGCATGTTGGGGTCGGCGTAGAGCAGCACGTCGCCGCCGTTGCCGCCGTCGCCCCCGTCCGGCCCGCCGTTGAGGACGAACTTTTCCCGGTGGAAGGACATGCTGCCGTTGCCGCCGTTGCCGGCCTTGGCCGTAATCTTCACATGATCGACGAAATTGCCCATGGGATTGCCTCCTGTTCTCACGAATGCCTCCGTGCAAGCAGGCATTCCCTTGTGTGTCCATAGGTTGCCCTGCATTATACCATAAATTGCGGGGGAAGGGAAGATGCAGGACGCCAATTTCGTTGTTTCCGGCGGAACGGCATGCTTGCATATGCCGGAAACAGTGCTATAATGAACGGGTATGTTATTTTGTGGAAGGAAGATGACGATGAAATGCTGAAGCGATGGATCTGCCTGCTGGCTGCACTGCTGCTGCCGGCGGCCGCCTGTGCTGACGCGCTGCCCATCACCCTGGAGCCTCTGACCCCGCCGCCGGAGGAAAACTATCTCAGCGACACGCAGTATGAGGACGAAACGCTGTCCGTCCGCCTGGAAACCATTGAGTATGAAGGAGCCACCTGCCATGTGGCCTGGGTGACGATCGCCGATCCCTCCCAGCTGCGTACCGCCGTCAGCACCGATCCGGCCAAGCTGCGGCGGCAGACCACGTCCGGGCAGCATACCACCAGCTATATGGCCGAGGCAAACGGCGCGGTGGTGGCGATCAACGGCGACTGGTTTTCCGACAGGAACAAGGGCTACATCATGCGCATGGGCACGGTGATCCGCAATGTGCACACCGACATGCGGGACGATTGCCTGATTGATTCGGAGGGCAACTTCCACCTGATTATCTCGCCCACCGAGGAGGAGCGCCAGGCCGTGCTGGATCAGTATACCATCTGGAACGTGCTGTCCTTCGGCCCGGCCTATGTGGTGGACGGCGAGCTGGTGGAGATCCGCAAGGACTATCCCTTCCGCCGCAATGGCCAGGCCCCCAGAACCGTCATCGGCCAGACGGGGGAGCTTTCCTACGTCATGGTGGTGGTGGATGGCCGGCTGAACGACTCGCCCGGGCTGACGCAGCCGGAGGTGGGCGAGCTGATGCTGTCCCTGGGCTGCCAGCAGGCCTTCGGCCTGGACGGGGGCGGCACCTCCACGCTGACCTTCCACAACGAGCGGGTGAATCAGCTGACGGGCAAGTATGAACGCAAGATCAGCGATATTATCTATTTTGCCTCCGGACTGAGTACGGTTCGCGAGGAATAAGGAAAAGGACGGAGCACACGCTCCGTCCTTTTCCATGTAGCAGCTTTCGTTTGTCATCAGGAAAACGCGTCAGGAGGCGCAGCCTCCGGAACGGGATTCTTAAGGGGCATAAGCCCTTCGCGTCCTCCTCAATTCCTCAGCGAATGCAGCGGCGCGGGAATCCGCCCGCCCCGGGCGATGAAGTCATCGTTGCGGCAGGGATTCACCGGCATCACCGGCGCATAGCCTAGCAGGCCGCCGAATTCCACCGTGTCGCCCGCCTTCTTGCCCACCGCGGGAATCACGCGCACGGCGGTGGTCTTGTTGTTGATCATGCCGATGGCGGCTTCGTCCGCAATGATGCCGGAAATGGCTGCGGCGGAGGTGTCGCCGGGAATGGCGATCATATCCAGGCCTACGGAGCACACGCAGGTCATGGCCTCCAGCTTTTCCAGGGTCAGCGCGCCCGCGGCGGCAGCCTCGATCATGCCGATGTCCTCGCTGACAGGGATGAAGGCGCCGCTGAGCCCGCCCACATGGTTGGAGGCCATCACACCGCCCTTCTTCACCGCGTCGTTGAGCAGGGCCAGGGCGGCGGTGGTACCGGGTGCGCCGGCCATCTCCAGGCCCATCTCGGTGAGAATGTGGGCCACGGAGTCGCCCCGGGCCGGGGTGGGCGCCAGGGACAGATCCACAATGCCGGAGGGCACGTTCAGCCGCTGGGCGGCCTCCCGGGCCACCAGCTGACCCACGCGGGTGATCTTGAAGGCGGTGCGCTTGATGGTCTCCGCCACCACGTCGAAGGGCTGACCCTTGCACTTCTCAAGGGCCTTCTTCACCACGCCCGGGCCGGATACGCCCACGTTCACCGCGCACTCCGGCTCGCCCACGCCGCAGAACGCGCCAGCCATGAAGGGATTGTCCTCCACGGCGTTGCAGAACACCACCAGCTTCGCGCAGCCCAGGGAGTCGTTCTCGGCGGTCATGGCGGCGGTCTTCTTGATGATCTCGCCCATCTCCCGCACGGCGTTCATGTTGATGCCCGCCCGGGTGCTGCCCACGTTCACCGAGGAGCACAGCCTCTCGGTGGTGGCCATGACCTCGGGGATGGAGGCCAGCAGGCGCTTGTCGGCCAGGGTGGCGCCCTTTTGCATCAGGGCGGAGTAGCCGCCCAGGAAGTTCACGCCCATCTCCTTGGCGGCACGGTCCAGCGCACGGGCGATGGGCCGGGGATCCGCCTGGCAGATCAGGCTCACGGGGGTGACGGAAATGCGCTTGTTCACAATGGGGATGCCCAGCTCCCGCTCCAGGCTCTCGCCGGTGGAGACCAGGTTTTCCGCCATGCGGCAGATCTTGTCATAGACCCTGCGGCCGCACTTTTCCGCGTCCGGATCGGAGCAGTCCAGCAGGTTAATGCCCAGGGTGATGGTGCGGATGTCGAAGTTCTCCTCCTGGATCATGTGCATGGTCTGGAGAATCTCGCCGGTTTCAATCATGATGGATTTCCTTCCTTATCATAATGGCGGTTTGGCGGGCGATGGTCAGATGCGGTGCATGGCGTCGAAGATGTCCATGCGCTGGATGTGGATGGTCATCTTCATGTTGTCGCGGATGGGCTGCAGGGCCTCGTCCACGGCAGCAAATTCCATGTTCGCCCCGTCCAGGTCCACCACCATCATCATGGTGAAGTAGCCGCCCAGGATGGTCTGGGTGATATCGAGAATGTTGATGTTCAGCTCGGCCAGCTTGGTGGAGACGCTGGCGATAATGCCGGTGGCGTCCAGGCCGGTGACGGAGATGAGAGCCTTGGTCATGTGTGTCAATCCTCCCTGCGGCTCCGCGTCAGTGCGGAGCGTTCATCCTGTGAAAAAGGGCTGCAAGCGTCGCTTCAGCTTCCCTACACTATATCGGGAAATGCGGCCTTTGTCAAGCCGTAGGGAAGGGTGCGGGGGACATACCGAACTGTGCAAAAAGAATTGGCTATTGCGCAAAAATGCGCTTTATCAAGAATAACCCTTGTGCATGATTGACAAAAGACAATCCTTCCCGTACAATGCAGGTATCAGTTATCGGTGCATATCGGTGTATATCGGCTTATATGCAATCCATTTTATCTGCACTCCCGGCAATAACCCCATACCCAACGCGGACAAGGCAGGGCGAAGAAACGGCACCGGGGCTTATGAAAGCATCGTTTCTGCAATGTCGGCGTGAAGTAAATCGGTTCCCCAGAACAATGGAGGCGATGCGGAGATGAAAAAGGCGGAACGTGTGGCACTGTACGGTTCCGGCAAGGAGTACTGGCGCCGGCTGGGCATGGACATCAAGGGCAGCATATGGCTGTACATCCTGCTGATCCCCGGCTTTGTGTACTTCGTGGTGTTCAAGTATCTGCCCATGTGGGGCGTGGTGATCTCCTTTGAGAACTACGTGCCCTATTCGGGCATCTTCGGCAGCCAATGGGTGGGGCTGAAGTGGTTCAAGTACTTCTTCTCCAACCCGTCGTGGCTCAGGTACCTGAAGAACACGCTGATCCTCTCGGCCATGAACATTGTGTTCTTCTTCCCCGCGCCCATCATTCTGGCGCTGATGCTCAACGAGATCCGGCACCTGCGCTACAAGAAGCTCATGCAGACCTTGCTTTACGTGCCGCACTTCATCTCCATCGTGATCGTGGTGTCCATCACCTACGTGATTTTCGGCACCAGCGGCATTGTGTACAAGCTGACGGAAGCGCTTGCCGGCTCCCCGGTGAAGTACCTGACCGATCCGAAAATCTTCCGCTGGATGATCATCGGCCAGACCATATGGAAGGAAACCGGCTGGGGTACCATCATCTTCCTGGCGGCGCTGACCAACGTGGATATGCAGCTCTACGAGGCGGCCATGGTGGACGGCGCGGGCCGCTGGCGGCGCATGTGGCACATCACCCTGCCGGCCATCCGCTCCACCATCGTGCTGATGCTGGTTCTGCGCATGGGCAGCGTGCTGGATACGGGCTATGAGCACCTGATCCTGATGGCCAACTCCTTGAACCGCTCCGTCTCCCAGACGCTGGACGTGTTCGTCTACGAGCAGGGCATCAAGGCTGGCCAGTTCAGCTACGCCACGGCCGTGGGCCTGCTCAAGAGCATCGTCAGTGTGACGCTGGTGGTTACGTCCAACAAGATCGCGCACGCCCTGGGCGAGCCCGGTCTGTATTAAGGAGGCGGCTGAGATGTTGAAGAAGCATAACAAGCAGGCCCAGCAGGAAGAATTCAAGGTTTCCTCCGGCCCTGTGGGCACCACCTCCTCCCTGGGCAGCCGCGTGTTCGACGCGATCAACTACACCGTCATTACCCTGGCGGCCATCCTGACCATCCTGCCCTTCATCTATATTGTGGGCGCGTCCTTCGCCTCGGAGTACGAGCTGTCGGTCAGGCCCATGTTCATCATCCCGCAGGATGTGACCCTGGACGCCTACAAGTACATTTTCTCCTCCAACAAGCTGGTGCAGTCCTTCGGCAACTCGGTGTTCATCACCGTGGTGGGCACCATCATCAATCTGTTCTTCACGGTGACCTTCGCCTACCCCCTGTCGAAGAAGTATCTGCGGGCCCGCGGGTTCCTTTTGAACATGGTCATCTTCTCCATGTTCTTCTCCGGCGGCATGATCCCCAGCTACATCCTGATCTCCAACTGGCTGGGCATGAAGAACAGCTACTGGTCCGTGCTGATCCCCGGCGCCATCAGCGCCTACAACCTGATGATCGTGAAGAACTTCTTCCAGGGCATTCCCCAGGAGCTGGAGGAGTCCGCCCACATCGACGGCTGCAACGACCTGGGCACCCTGATCAAGATCGTGCTGCCCCTGTCCCTGCCCGTGCTGGCCACCTTCGGCCTGTTCTACGCCGTGGGCCACTGGAACGCCTACTTCGGCGCGATGATCTACATGACAGGCGCCCGTGAGAAGTGGCCCCTGCAGGTGATCCTGCGCGAGATCATCGTCATGAGCACCACCTCCGCCGGCGACATGGCCCTGATGGATCCCAACTTCGTGGAGCCCCCGGAGCAGTCCATCAAGATGGCGGTCATCGTGGTGGCCACCGTGCCGATCATGTGCGTGTACCCCTTCCTGCAGAAGTACTTCGTCAAGGGCGTCATGGTGGGCGCGCTGAAGGGCTGACGCGGGAAACATTCACCAACGGTTATCAGCGGCGTGTCGATACGCCGCCGGAAGATAACAAATATGCAAGGAGGTATCTGTACTATGCGGAAACTGATTGCTCTGTTCCTGTGCGCCGCGATGCTCTTCTCCGTGATGAGCTTCGCCGTGGCGGAGGAACCCCTCGTCGTCACCGTGATGATGCCCGACTTCTACACCGACGTTGACTTCCAGGTGGAAGGCAACCCCGTGCTGGACGCCATCGAGGCGGCCTCCGGTGTGCGGCTGGACATCCAGTGGGTGGCCAACTCCTCCTACGGCGATATGACCAGCCTGACCCTGGCTGATCCCGCCAACATGCCCATGCTGATGGTGCTCACCGGCGCCCGTGATCCGGTCGTGGTGAACTCCGCCCGCGCCGGCGCCTTCTGGGACATCACCGACTACATCGCTGATTATCCCAACCTTGCCCAGGGCAGCCAGGACATCTACAACAACATCTCCGTGGACGGCCGTATCTACGGCATCTACCGCTCCCGCGCCCAGGCCCGCGGCGGCATCTACTACCGCAAGGACATCGCGGCGAAAATGGGCATCACCGAGGAGCCCAAGACCATCGAGGATTTGACCAAGCTGGCCTACGCCCTGTCTGACTACAGCGACGACAGCTACGCCCTGAACATGGTCAAGTATGTTGCCGGTACCATCGGCATCATCACCGTGGCCCATGGCGCGCCCTATCAGTGGGGCGTGAACGAGGAAGGCAACATCTATCCCGCTCACGAGGATCCCCATTTCCTGGAGGGCCTGAACTGGCTGCGCGACCTGTACGCTGCCGGCGGCATCAACCCCGACTTCATGACCATCGAGTCCGGCGAGTGGGACAACATCGAGCGCACCGGCAAGGCCTTCATGCGCTTCGACTGCATGGACAACACCTACCGTCAGCAGGAATGGTTTGAGAAGAACGAGGGCGTGACCGAGGACATCTGGGCCATGGTTCCCGCTGTGGAGAACGCTGACGGCGAGCTGCGCATGTGGCCGCAGAATGCCGGCTACTCCGGCGAGGTCGTGATCACCAAGGCCGTGAAGGACGAGGAAACCATGAAGCGCGTGCTGGCCTTCCTGGATTGGTGCAACACCGCCGAGGGCCAGACCCTGCTGAACTGGGGCCTGGACGGCACCACCTTCTGGATCCGTGAGGACGGCTTCCGCTACACCAACCCCACCGATGACGCCGACATGAGCCTGCAGGTGCAGACCATCCAGCACAGCATGAACCAGCTGGGCACCAACGTCAACGGCGACCTGACGCCTCCCCAGAAGCTGACGGCTCTGCGCGACGAGTACAACGGCTATCAGGTGTCCATGAAGCCCTACATCATCAACGATCCCTGCCATCCCCTGACCAGCGAGACCTACACCAGCTTCGGCTCCACCCTGAGCACCATGCTGGAGGACGCGCATGTGCAGTACATCGCCGGCATCATCAACGAGGATGAGCTGCGCGCTGTGTGGCAGTCCTGGAGCGACGAGGGCGGCGCTCTGATGACCCAGGAATACAACGAAGCCTATCACGCCGCCAAGGGCGAGTAACAGGCTGACAGAGATCCCACCACCGGGGGCTGCTGCAACCATCCACAGGAGGGGGCGGCAGCCCCTTTTCCATCCTGCAGGGCGCGAAAAGCACGAAGATACCTTGACGGCCGCGCCCTTTCATCCTATCATGGAGAAAAAACAGGAGGTACCATCATCATGAACAAGGTATACTGCTGCTATCCCGGCGGCAAGCACAAGGCCCTGACCCTCAGCTATGACGACGGCAAGCTGCAGGATCGCCGCCTGGTGGCGCTGTTCAACCGCTACGGCATCAAGGGCACCTTCCACATCAACAGCGGCTTGTTCGACGATCCCCGGCGCATCAAGCCCGAGGAGATCGCCACGCTGTACGAGGGCCATGAAATCGCCTGCCACACCGTGACCCATCCCACCATCGCCCGCTGCCCCCTGCCGGAGGTCATGGAAGAGGTGCTGGAGGATCGCCGGGTGCTGGAGGGCATTGCGGGCTATCCCGTCCGGGGCCTGAGCTACCCCAACGGCTCCCTCAGCGATGATATCGTGGCCATGCTGCCCATGTGCGGCATCCGCTACTCCCGGGTGGTGGGCTCCTCGGACAGCTTCGCCCTGCCGGAGGATCCCTATCGCTGGCAGGCCACCTGCCACCACAACCACCGCCTGCTGGAGCTGGGCGCGGAGTTCCGCGCGCTGTTCAAGCAGCAGTACCTGTACCTGATGTACGTCTGGGGCCACAGCTATGAGTTCGACGACAAGAACAACTGGGATCTGATCGAACAGTTCTGCGCGGAGATGGGTGGCCAGGAGGACATCTGGTACTGCACGAACATCCAGTTCATGGACTGCATGGACGATTTCAAGCGCCTGCAGTTTGCCGCGGACAACAGTTTCGTCTTCAACCCCAACGTGCGGGACTGCTGGATCCGCGTCAACGACGGCGAGCCCGTGTGCATCCCCGCCGGGGCGACGGTGCGCCTGTAAGGAGGGCTGGCCATGATCGAGTACCGCGACCCTGTGACCGGGTATCTGGTGCGCCGCTACACTGAGGGCCCTGAGCGCAACGCCAAGCTGTACTTCACCACGGAGAATTTCTCCGTGGATGACCGGTACTTCTACTTCAACAAAAACCAGACCAACGGCTGCAACGACGGCGGCTGCTACCGGGTGGACGTGGCCACGGGGGACATGACCCTGGTGACCGACGCCAGCTACCGGGGCTTTGCCCTGGACCGGGAGAAGAACCAGGCCTACGTCTGCCGCAACAACACGGAGGTCTTCGCCGTTAACCTGGACGACAACAGCATGCGCAAGGTGGGCGATCTGCCTGCGGGCGGCACCATCACCGGGCATCTGACGGCGGCGGATACCGGGCGCATTGCCTGCAGCTATCACCTGGCCAGCAAGATCTACGCGCTGGTGATCCTTGACCCGGGGAAGGAAGCGGAGATCGTCTACCGCAGCGACTACCGCCTGGGTCACGCGCAGATCTGCCCCACGGACGAGAACCTGATCTTCTACATCCACGAGACGGAGGGCGACGCCTTCCAGCGCACCTGGATGTGCGACGTGAAGGAGCGCTACATCCGCCCGTACTATGTGGAGCATCCCGACGAGTGGATCACCCATGAGGTCTGGGCGGCGGACGGCAGCGAGATGGCCTTCATGAAGCTGCGGGGCAGGGTGATGATCGGCGACAAGGACGGCCGCCACTTCGACCAGGCGGCGGAGGGCGAGCAGCTGCTGCACCCCTGCCTGAGCCGGGACAGAAAGTGGATCTGCGCCGACCGCATCAGCTACCTGGGGGTGACGGTGCAGGAGGGCGTGGTGCTCATCGAGCGGGCCACGGGCAAGCAGAAGCTCATCGCCACCACCGGCAGCTGCAAGTCCGGCGCGGATCACCAGCACCCCTCCTTCAACCGGGCGGGGGACATGATCCTGTTCAACAACCCGGACGAGAACGGCATTGCCCAGGTCTGCACCATCGACCTGAAGCAGGTGCTGGCGGATTGGTAAGCACGACAAAAGGGACTGCCGCAGATGAAGCGGCAGTCCCTTTTTGCGTGTCAGCGGAGGGAGAAAACGTAGACCTGGCAGGGATTCCATTCGTCCCACAGGGTGGGGAAGACCTCGAACTCCTGAAAGCCCAGATGCCGGTAGAAGGCGTTGGTGGCGTCGTACTCTGGGTAGCGGCCCTCCTGCACGGTCTTGACCTGCATGAAGGCGTAGCCCTGCTCCGCCGCCCAGGCCTTGGCGGCGAGAAACAGCGCGGTGCCGATACCCTGATGGTGGCAGCGCTTCACCACGCCCATGACGTACACTTCCACCGTGGCGCAGCCAGTTTCCTCCAGGCACAGGAAGCCCACGGGCGTGCCTTCCTCATAGGCGGCGAAGCAGGGCTGTGACGCGCTGCGGCGGATGTAATCCTCCCGGGCCTCGGGGATGCCGAACCACTCGGGCAGGGCTGTCAATATGGCCCGGGCGACGACCTGCTTTTCCTCAGGCTGATGAAGCTGACGGATCATGGGTGCCTCCTTGGTGCATGGGTCAGGCGGAAAGCCCCCCGTGGAGGGGATTCCACGCGCCCCGCAGGTAGGTGATCAGGAACAGGACGAACAAGAGCAGGTTGTGGGCGATCATGCAGGCCCAGGCGGACACCAGCCCCATGCCCAGCCAATGCGTGCAGATGAAGGTGCCCACGATGCGCACCAGCCACATGCCGCAGATGTTGAACAGGAAGGGAAGCCGGGTTTTGCCCACGCCCTGCATCAGGCCCTCGATGATGATGGAGAAGCCGTAGAAGGGCTCGGAGACAGCCACCATCCGCAGCACCGTGGCCCCCAGCGCAATGACCTCGGGGCTTCTTGAGAACAGGCGCATCAGCCCCGGCGCCAGGGCGAACAGCGCGCCGCCGGAGAGGATCATCAGCGCGATCTCGATGGGGATGAACATGGCGGCAAGATCCTTCATCTTCCGCTGATCCCTCGCGCCGTAGGCGTTGCCCGCCAGGGTGGCGGCGGCGGTCTGCATGCCGTAGCCGGGGATGTAGAAGGCGGACTCCACGGTGTTGGCGATGGTGTGGGCGGCAGTGGACACCTCGCCCAGGGCGTTGATCATGGAGGCGAAGGCCACATACCCCAGGGAGGTGCCGAAGCGCTGGAGCATGTTGGGCAGGGCCACCCGCAGGCAGGGCTTCAGGATCTGTTCGTCGGGCCGGAGCCGCTGGCCTTTTGGCGAAATGACCGGGTGCCGCCAGATCACCCAGGTGATGTGCAGCCCGCCCCACAGGAAGGCCACCGCGCTGGCAATGGCCGCGCCGATCACGCCCAGCCCCGCGCCGGGTATCAGCACGCTCAGCCCGAAGAGCGTGACGGTTCTGGCGGGGTAGATCAGCAGGAAATTCAGCGCCACGTTGATGCCGTTGACGATCAGGCCGATCTTCATGGGGGTGCGGGTGTCGCCGGCGGCGCGCAGCACCGTGCCGAAGATGATGCTGGCCGTCCGGGGCAGCATGGGCAGGTAGAGAATCAGGAAATAACGGGAGGCCAGGGCCTGGATGGAGGCCTCGGTCTGCATCCACACGGGGATAACCCCGCTGAGGGACACTGTCAGCAGGGTAAACAGCGTACCCGCCACCAGCGTGGCCAGCACGGCCTGGCCGGAGGCCCGCCGGGCGGAATCCCGGTCGTCCGCGCCCAGGGCTCGGGCGATATAAGCCAGGAAGCCCACGCTCAGGGCGGAAATGGTGCTGCCTATCAGCCAGTTGACGGTGGAGGTCGCCCCCACGGCGGCGGTGGCTTGTGTGCCCAGGGAGCCCACCATGGCCGTGTCGATGTACTGCACGGCCGTCTGCATCAGCTGCTCGAGCATGGTGGGCCAGGCCAGGGTCAGGATCACGCGGATCATGGGCAGATTGATTCGCTGGTTGGGTCTTGCGTGCATGGTATTCTCCGTCCTGTGCAGGGTATGCGCGGCGAAAAGGGCCGCAGGATGATTGTACTGTATTCCCCCGCGCAATGCAAGCCAAAGGTGCGGAGTTTATTTCCTTTCCTTGCTTGACATTGCCGGGGGAGGCCGATATACTGTCACTGGAAATGCGGAACCGCCGGTTTTGACCGGCCTGACAAGGGGAAGACGGGGCTGCCTGCAGCGGTGCGGACAGCCCGTGTGAGAGGAGCTGCAACATGATGGAAATGAAGGGACTGCCGGACTATCTGCGGGCGAATGTGAACGCCGCGCCCCGGGCGGAAAGCGTTGTGCAGTGCGGGGATGTACGCATCACGGTGATCAGCCCGTGCCTGGTGCGCATCGAGCAGGGGGCATGGACGGACGACGCCACCCTGACGGTGATCCGCCGGGACTTCGGCGATGGGACGCCGGAGGTTGTCCACACGAGCGAGGAGACGGTCATCCGCACGGGGATGCTGGAGATCCGCTGCCGGGAGGGCCTGACCCTGAAGGAGTGCCTGACCATCCGCCGCCTGGGCACGCCGACGTTCCTGTGGCATTACGGGGACAAGCCCCTTCAAAATCTGGGCGGAACCACCTCCACCCTGGACGGCGTGGACGGCGAGTGCCCCATTGAAGACGGCGTCTGCTCGGTGGACGGTTTTGCCGTGCTGGATGACAGCGGCACGCCCCGCCTGCTCAGCGACGGCTGGTTCGCCCCCCGGGAGGCGGGCACGGACGTGTACTTCTTCGGCCATGGGCATGACTACACGGCTGCCGTGCAGGACTACTACCGTCTCACCGGCACGCCGGACATGCTGCCCGCCTTCGCCCTGGGCAACTGGTGGAGCCGCTACCACGCCTACACGGAGGAGGAGTACCTGTCGCTGATGGACCAGTTCCAGGACAAGGACGTTCCCCTGAGCGTGGGCATTGTGGACATGGACTGGCACCTGACCAGCGGCGAGAACCGCACCTACCATGACGGCTGGACGGGCTACACCTGGAACGAGGAGCTGTTCCCGGACTACCGGCGGTTCCTCAAGGGCCTGCATGACCGGGGCCTGCGTACGGCATTGAATCTGCACCCCGCCTCCGGCGTGCGCAGCTACGAGGCCCAGTACGAGGCCATGGCCCGGGCCATGGGCGTGGATCCCGCCTCCGGCAAGACCATTCCCTTCAACTGCCTGGATCCCCGGTTCCTCAAGGCCTACTTCGAGGTGCTGCACTTCCCCTATGAGCAGGATGGCGTGGACTTCTGGTGGATGGACTGGCAGCAGGGCACGGACTATGCGAAAATCGTGGGGGAGGGCTATCAGCCCAGCGGCCTGGAGTGCATCACCCCCCTGAAGATGCTCAACCACATGCATTACCTGGCCTCCCGCCGTCAGGGCGGGCGGGGCATGATCTTCTCCCGCTTCAGCGGCTACGGCAGCCAGCGGTATCCCATCGGCTTCTCCGGCGATACCTTCATCACCTGGGACAGCCTGCGCTTCCAGCCCTACTTCACCGTCACTGCCTCCAACGTGGGCTACGGCTGGTGGAGCCATGACATCGGCGGCCACATGGGCGGCGTGCGGGATGACGAGCTGACCGCCCGGTGGATCCAGTTCGGCGTGTTCTCGCCCATCTTCCGCCTGCACAGCACGGACAGCCCCTTCCTGGGCCGTGAACCCTGGCGCTACAACAAGCGGGCGGAGCTGATCATCGAGGACTTCATGCGCCTGCGGCACCGGCTGTTCCCCTACCTGTACGCCATGTGCCGCCGCAACTGCCAGGAACTGCTGCCCCTGATGCGGCCCATGTACCATGTGCATCCCGAGTGCCCCGAGGCCTATCAGGTGCGCAACGAGTACTGGTTCGGCAGCGAGCTGATTGCCGCGCCCATCACCGATCCTGCCGATCACAGCGATCTGGCCCCGGTCACGGTGTGGCTGCCCGAGGGCGTGTGGACGGACGCCATGACCGGCTATATTTACCGCGGCGGGCAGAAAATCCGCATGTTCCGCCCCCTGGAGCAGATGCCCCTGTTCATGAAGGCGGGCGCGCTGGTGCCCATGCAGGCCCACGTTCCCCAGAGCCGGCAGCTGGGCGGCGCGGAGCATATGGAGCTGTATGTGGCCCCCGGCGCCTCCGGCAGCTTCACCCTCTATGAGGACGACGGCGAATCTCTGGCCTATGCCCGGGGCGGCAGCTGCACCACGGCGCTGTCCCTTGCCTGGCAGGAGCGGGAGGCCGTGCTGACCATCGCGCCGGTGGCGGGCGACGCCAGCCTGGTGCCTGTCCTGCGCCGGTGGGATGTGCACTTCCGCGGCTTCCGCAAGGGCTGCAGCTTCCGCGTGAACGGCGAGGCTGTGAAGGCTGCCTATGATCCCCAAACCAACACCTACACCGTGACCCTGACGGATGTAGCCGCCGCCGAGGGCACGCAGGTGACCGTCACCCACGATGCCGCCCTGATTCACGATGACAGCGACAGCTTTGACCGGATCATGGACGCCATCATCCGCGCCCAGATGCCCCAGCGCACCAAGGAGCTGATGAAGCTCAAGTACGACGGCGCGCTGGCCCACATGGCCAAGGGTCTGCCGCTGACGCCCGACGCCCTGACCGGCGACGGGGAACCCTGCCTGGGCGGGTACATCTACGAGATGATGATCCAGCCGTAAGCATCCCCTGCCAGCGATGCCTGACGGAGCCGCCGGAAGATCCGGCGGCTCTTTTGCGTGCCGCGGCTTGTGGAAAGCAGGGCTGCGCGGTATAATGGACGCAGCAATCCGGCGAGGGGGCGGGAAAGAACATGTATCGCATTCTGATTGTGGAGGACGACCGGGCCATTGCCCAGGCGGTGCGGGAGCAGCTGGAAAGCTGGGACATGGAGGCCCGGTGCGTGCAGAACTTCCGGGATGTGCTGGGGGAGTTTGCGGCTTATGCGCCCCATCTGGTGCTGATGGACATCCGCCTGCCGTTCTTCAACGGCTACCACTGGTGCTCGGAGATCCGCCGCACCGCCAGCACGCCCATTATCTTCATCTCCTCCGCCTCGGACAGCATGAACATCGTCATGGCCATGAACATGGGCGGGGACGACTTCATCGCCAAGCCCTTCGACCAGAACGTGCTGATGGCGAAGATTCAGGCGCTGCTGCGCCGCACCTACGACTTTGCCGCCGCCGCGCCGGTTTTGTCCCACCGGGGCGCGACGCTGAACACCGGGGACAGCACGCTGAGCTATCAGGGGGAGAGCATCGCCCTGAGCAAGAATGAGTACCGCATCCTGCTGACGCTTATGCAGGCCCGGGGGCAGGTGGTCAGCCGGGAAAAGCTGATGGAAGCCCTGTGGGCCACGGACAGCTTTGTGGATGAAAACACCCTGTCGGTGAACGTGAACCGTCTGCGGAAAAAGCTGGACGGGGCGGGGCTGAAGGATTTCATTGCCACGCAGTTCGGCGTGGGGTATGTGGTGAAATGAGGGAGGAACCATGGTCCTGATTCGCTATGTGCGGGAGCAGCGGCGGGTGCTGATCGCCTTCGGGGTGGTGTGCGCGGTGTTCGCGGCGTCCTTCGCGCTGTATCATCTGCCGTTGGCGGCGGTGGGGTATCCGGCGGGGCTGTGCCTGAGCGCCGGGCTGATCTGGGCCGTCTGGGACAGACGCCGTCTGCGCCGCAGGCATGAGCAGCTGCTCAAGCTGGCCGCCATGGGCGCGGATATGGAGCCGAGCCTGCCGGAGCCCCGCACCCTGCAGGAGGAGGACGCGCAGCTGCTGATCCGCACCCTGTGCCGGGAGCAGCGGGAGACGGTCTCCCGCATGAACGCCCGCTACGCCGACATGATGGACTACTACACCGTCTGGGCCCATCAGATCAAGACGCCCATCGCAGCCATGGCCCTGCAGCTGAACCAGGAGGATTCCGCCCTGGGGCGAGGGCTGCGGGCGGAGCTGATGCGGGTGGAGCAGTATGTGGAGATGGTGCTGGCCTATCTGCGGCTGGATTCGGAAAGCACGGACTACGTGATCCGCGAATACGACCTGGACGGCATTGTCCGCCAGGCGGTGAAGCGATTCGCGGGGGAGTTCATCGCAAGGCATCTGACGCTGACCTACCAGCCCCTGAATGCATCGGTGGTCACGGATGAAAAGTGGCTGCTGTTCGTGGTGGAGCAGGTGATCTCCAACGCGCTGAAGTACACGCAGTCCGGCGGCGTGACCATCACCCTGGAGGCGCCGAAGACCCTGTGCATCCGGGATACGGGCATCGGCATCGCGCCGGAGGACCTGCCCCGCGTTTTCGACAAGGGCTACACCGGCTGCAACGGCCGCGCGGACAAGAAGGCCAGCGGCATCGGGCTGTACCTTTGCAGGCGCGTGTGCAGGAAGCTGGGCCACGGAATCGACGCACAGTCAAGCCCGGGGGAGGGCACGGTCATCCGCATTGACCTCAGCCAGCGGAAGCTGGAGCGGGAGTAATGCGAATCCTTACGAAAGTGTAAGAAATGACGGGCAAAATGTAAGCCCATTCGATGGCGGCGGGCTCCTCCGCCATGCTATCATGATCCTGACAGCAAACAAAGGGAGGAACGATCATGAGCATGCTGGAAGTCAGCCATTTGAAGAAAATCTACACCACCCACCTGGGCGGCGCGAAGGTGGAGGCCCTGCGGGACGTGAATTTCACGGTGGAGGAGGGCGAGTACGTCGCCATCATGGGCGAGTCCGGCTCGGGCAAGACGACGCTGTTGAACCTGCTGGCAGCCCTGGACAAGCCCAGCGGCGGCACCGTCATCCTGGACGGCATCGACCTCCAGGACATCCGGGAATCGGCCCTGGCGGCCTTCCGCCGGGACAACCTGGGTTTTGTGTTCCAGGACTTCAACCTCCTGGACACCTTCACCCTGGAGGACAACATCTACCTGCCTCTGGTGCTGGCGGGCAAGCCCTATCAGGAGATGAAGCAGCTGCTGGCGCCCATCGCGGTGCAGCTGGGCATCGGGGACATCCTCAAAAAATATCCCTACGAGGTTTCCGGCGGGCAGAAGCAGCGGGCGGCGGTGGCCCGGGCACTGATCACCCATCCCCGACTGGTGCTGGCGGACGAGCCTACCGGTGCGCTTGATTCGAAGGCCACGGACGAGCTGCTGCGGCTCTTCGGCACCATCAACCGCCTGGGGCAGACCATCCTCATGGTGACCCACTCCGTCAAGGCCGCCAGCCACGCGGGACGGGTGCTGTTCATCAAGGACGGCGAGGTGTTCCATCAGATCTACCGCGGCCAGAGCACCGACGAGCAGCTCTACCAGAAGATCTTCGACACCCTGACCATGCTGGCGACAGGCGGTGACCGGGCATGAAGAAGCTCTTCTATCCCCGCCTGGCCTGGGACGGCATGCGCAAGAACGGCAGGCTGTACATCCCTTACATCCTTACCTGCACCGGCATGGTTGCCATGCACTACATTGTCCGCTTCCTGCAGGATTCCCCGGCCATCGACACCATGCGCGGGGCCGCGTTCATGCGGGAGATGCTGCTCTTCGGCAGCCAGGTGATTGCCCTTTTCGCGGCGATCTTCCTGTTCTACACCCACTCCTTCCTCATCCGCAGGCGGATGAAGGAATTCGGCCTGTACAACATTCTGGGCATGGGCAAGCGGAACATCGCCCGGATTCTCCTGTGGGAGACGGTGATGGTGACGGCCCTGTCCCTGGGGGCGGGGCTGTTCGCGGGCGCGGCGCTGTCCAAGCTGGCGGAGCTATTGATGCTGAACCTGATGGGCGGCAGCGTCACCTACAGCCTGAGCGTTTCGGCGCGGGGCCTGCTGACCACGGTACGGGTCTTTGCGGTGATCCAGCTGCTGATCCTGCTCCACGGGCTGTGGATGCTCAGACGCAGCAGCGCCATCTCCCTCCTGCGCAGCGAGAGCGCCGGGGAGAAGCCGCCCCGGGCCAACTGGCTGCTGGGCCTTGTGGGCATCGCGCTGCTGGCGGGGGCCTACTGGCTGGCGGTCACGATCAAGGATCCTGTGACGGCGATGGTGTGGTTCTTTGTGGCGGTGATCATGGTCATTGTCGGTACGTACCTGACCTTCATGTCGGGGGCGGTGGCGCTGTGCCGCATCCTGCAGAAGAACAAGCGGTACTACTACAAGGCGAATCACTTCGTGTCGGTGTCCTCCATGGCCTACCGCATGAAGCGCAACGGCGCAGGCCTGGCCTCCATCTGCATTCTGGCGACCATGGTGCTGGTGATGGTGTCGTCCACCACCTGCCTGTACTTCGGCGGGGAGGACAGCCTGGACCATCGCTATCCCCGGGACATCAACCTGACCTTCCGCTTCAGCAGCCTGGAGGGCCTGGACAGCCCCGCCTATAACGACATGCGGGAGATCTGCATGCAGCAGGCGGCGGAGTACGGCGTGGAGCCCGAACATGCGCTGGACTACCGGTATGTGACGGTCAACGGTATGCTCAGGGACGACGTGGTGGAGTGCGATGTAAGCCAGGTGCAGCTGAACCCGGTGGATCCCTACCACGATGTGCGCGCGCTGTACTTCATCTGCCTGGAGGATTACAACCGGGCCAACGGCGCCAGCGAGACCCTCGCCTCCGGCGAGTGCCTGATCTACGCCGAGCGCACCACCTACACGGAGGATACCTTCGCCGTCCGGGGCGGCCCGGGCTTCCGGGTCAAGCGGCACCTGGAATCCATGAACACCATCGGGGAGAGCGCGTCGCTGCTGATGGCATCGCTCTACATTGTGGTGCCGGACTTCAAGCCTTCGCTGACCTCCCTGGCGACCCTTGCGGACTACAACGGCGATGCCATGCCCCGCTACCGCTGGGAGTACGGCTATGACCTGCCCCTCCCGGCGGATACGCAGATTCGTCTGGCGAGCGAATTGGAGGAGCGGCTTGCCCTTGCCGGCGCGGACGCCGGCTGGATGCGCCTGTCCTGCGAGAGCAAGGCGGAGAACCGGGACGACTTCTTCACCACCTATGGCAGCCTGTTCCTGCTGGGCATCCTGCTGAGCATTGTGTTCATCTTCGCGGCGGTGCTGATCATCTACTACAAGCAGATCTCCGAGGGGTACGAGGATCAGGCGCGATTCGACATCATGCGCAAGGTGGGCATGACCAGCCGGGACATCCGCCGCAGCATCAACGCCCAGCTGCTGACGGTGTTCTTCCTGCCGCTGATGGTGGCGGGGATGCACCTGTGCTTCGCCTTCCCCATTGTGCAGAAGCTGCTGATGCTCTTCAACCTGCTGAACATCCCGCTCCTGATGGCGACCACCCTGGGCAGCTATCTGATCTTCGCCCTGTTCTACCTGGCGGTGTATCGGATGACGGCCAACGCCTATTACAAGATCGTCAGCACGGGGATGCAGCGGGCGAGGGGATAAGGAAAAAACAACGGCATGCCTGATGATGCTCAGGCATGCCGCATTTTTTGTCCGTCCATGACGGGAAAGAGGAATGCCGCTGCTGTGGAATCAGCGCAGCGCGTCAATTTCCGGACGTTTCAGAATGCCCATGGGGCGCAGCTGGTACTCGTCCAGCCACAGATCCCCCTCCGAACGCCAGGAGTTGGAATTCTGATAGAAATACACACCCGGCTCATGATGAACCTGTCCGAAGCCGTTTTGCCGCAGGCCGAAGCAGCGGATTTCCACCGTGTGGTCGCCGTCAGGCAGCGGCGGGGTCGTCACGGTGTAGGGCGCGCAGATGATCCTGCCGGCAAAAACGCCGTCCACCGAAACAGCCATCAGCGCAGCCCGGTACTTGGGTACGCGGATGCGCAGCCGTCCGCCCCCGGAAACGGAGAAGCGGTAGGTGAAGTTCCCTGTATAGAACGGATAGCCCTGATGGACGATGCTGCCGTAGCCCACCTGATGGGGCCGCGCAGTCAGCGTGGCCGCCGAGCCGTTCACGCGCACGCCGAAGTCGCCCAGCAGGTAGCACCATTCCAGGTTGGTGCGCCGGCCGAAGGGCGCCGTCAGCGACAGCAGGTTTTCACCCTGGCGCAGCGGCGGAAGCGCAACCCGCTCAATGGCCTTGTCCACATAGTAGCCCTGCACGGCGGAAGGTACCTCCTCGCCGTTGAGGACGATGCGGGTGGAGGCGGCGTCCTCCAGGGCCAGCTGCGCAGGCAGGCCCTCCACCTCGCTGGTGATGCTGAAGATGAGCTCCAGCCGGTGCCGGGGCGTATCCGGCGCCAGGGCGTAGGGCTGGGCCACATGCTTGGCCCGGCGGGGGATGCCCAGCAGCTCGCGGCAGGTATTGTCCAGCTTCAGCAGCTCCATGGGCCCCTGCAGCGGGCCGTTGTCCATGCGCCAGCGGGCCGTATCCAGCAGCAGGGCGTTGGGCTCCTCCAGGGTCAGTTCCGCCAGAGGCGGCGTTTGCAGGCGATGCGCGGGAACGGCTTGCTCAGCCTCGGCGGGCGCTTCGTGCTGCGCGCCGGGAAGCAGGCGGAGCAGCAGGCTGTCATGCATGTGCACCGTGCGCCATATTTCCGTCCAGCCGTCACGGCATGCGGAGGCAATGGGTGCAATCTCCCCGGTCATGGTATCCCAGAGCAGTGCGTGATACTCGCCCCGGATCCTGATGCGGATCCGTCGGGGGGTGTCCACGTCCGGACAGGGCGGATTTTTCCCCCGGGCCACAAACAGCCACAGAGCATCCTGCTCCCGACGCAGCTGATGCAGCAGATCATCCGTCCGGCTGCCGCTTTCGTCGCGGATGTCCACGTCCCGCTCCTCCTCCAGCGCATCCAGAATGGCCGGGGCGGCAAAGGGAATCGCCAGGGATTCCCGGAAGAGCGGCTGCACCGCCTGGCTGGGAACCGCGTCCACCAGGTCGGGACAGGCATCAAGGAAAATCAGCCTGCCGCCCTGGGCGCGGAAGCGTTCCAGCCGGGCCAGGGTGGTGCTGCGCAGCGTCCTGCACGCAGGGACGATCACCGCCTCGTAGGCCATGGCGCCCACCTGCAGCGGCGCGCCGGCCTCGGGGCACAGGGCGGGCAGGCGGGATTCGCTGATGAAGTCGAAGCTGATGCTGCCGAACAGCAGCGTTTCCGTCAGCGCGGCAAAGCGGCGATCCATCTGCTCGCGGACGGCGGCGGTCTGTTCCCGGGGCCCCCAGTGGAGCCAGTAGCTCTCGATGGGGTGAATCACCGCCACGCGCACCACAGGCTCGCCCCGGGTCAGCGCGGTGTTCAGCCGGGCAAAATGATCCTCGATGACAGAAAACTGATCCCACCAGGGGGACTGATAGCCGATGCAGGCCGGGAAGTCTCGCTTGGCCTCGCCCTTCATGGACATCCACGTCAGGTGAGGCACCCGCAGCGTGACCCCCAGGGCGGCCTGCCAGTCGCCCTGCAGCTTGTAGCCCCGGAAGTCGTAATCCCAGCCGGATACGCCGTACAGCTCGGAGAGCATGGCGCTGGCGCCCTGCTGATGCTTGGCGGACTGGGCCTGCTTGGCGGTGTTGTACTCATGGCGGTCGCACAGAATGTCAATGCCCGGCACATCGCTGAAGGCCCGGTAGGAACGCATGGCCTCGCCGATGACCTTCGTCTGGGATTCCAGGGTTTCCTCATGGAGCAGATGCCCGGAGAGGGCCAGACCGTGGCTGCGGCACCACGCGCCCAGGGTGTCGGCATAGGAGGCGGCGAACAGCTCGCAGGTCAGGTCGTGGAAGCGGTAGCGGGTCAGGGAGACTTCTCCCCCGGGCAGATCCCAGAAAAGCTCCGGCAGACGCTCCAGCAGGCTCTCGCCGTACGCGGCGCGGAAATACTCCTCCATGCGGGCCGTCCAGGTCAGGAATACATCCTGCCGGTCGGCGGCGAAGGGCAGCGTGCCCTTGATGGCAAAGCTGGGCTCATCGGTAAAAATCGCCGGGATGGATGTGCCGAAGGCGTCGCCCACGGCCTGACGGTAGCGCTCATGGGTGATGGCGACAAAGGCGTCCACAGCGTCCTTGTTCAGGGTGTCGATATAGGCCTGGTTGTTGAACCAGGCGCTGGGTGCGGCGTATTCGGCGTAGGCATACCATTTCGTGCCGCAGGCAGCGTCATCCGGGGCAATGCGGGCATAATGCTTCAGGCAGCCCTGGACATCCAGCACCACATCGTATACGGCCAGCAGCTCACCGTTTTCCTCCCGGTTGCCGCCCCTGCCCGTGGCCATGATGCCCAGATCCCTGACGGGGCCGGCCTGGCCGTAGGCACGGGTGGTCCACAGCAGATTCATGGCCCGGTATTCCGGGTGCCCGGCGGTCACCTTGCCGCCCGCCGTGCCGGACGGCCAGCGATCCTCATCGTAGAGGTAGGTCAGCAGGCCGCAGCTGTTCGCCTTGTCCAGGCAGTGCCGCACCAGCGCCATAAATGCGTCGGACAGATAGGGCGTGGCCATGCCTGTGCGGACATGGATGTGGAATCCCCCCATGCCCATTTTTTTGAATATGTCAATCTGCTCATCCAGAACCTGAGGGTCAATCTCGCAGTTCCAGGCCCAGAAGGGCGCGCCGCGGTACTCCCTGGTGGGGCTGCGGAACAAGGCCTCGGACAGCGGTTCCTCCCGGCGGGGATACAGATTCATGGACAGCGCTCCCTTCCCTCGGACGTTGTTCGGATAAAAGCATTATAAAAAGCCCGCAGCGGTCTGTCAACGCCGCTGCGGGCTTGCTGCAATTGCGGTATGTCCGTGGGCGAGTGAAAAATGACCTTTGCGCTTTGCCTGACGTCGGCGCAGGGCGAAAATCCGGGTCCGCATGGCTGTCCCAATAGGCGCGGCGGGAAGATCAGCATGACGAATTTATCCTGATACATGCCAGGAATGGTGACGTTTTTGCCATTTTGGTCATATTGCGCGGAAAATTTGTCCTTCTTGACGGGAGAAACTGCTTCATGTATAGTCGGGACACAACAAAACCTCATCCGTCCGGCGGCTGGGCGGAGGAAAGGAGCACAGGGCATGACGGCCTTTGCCGGGAAGCGCCGGAGGGCGCTCAGGCTGCTCAGAGGGGAAGCGTCCCACTGGCAGCTGTATCTGCTGGCACTGCCGGCGATAGTGTACATTCTGGTATTCTGTTACAAGCCCATGTACGGCATTATCATCGCGTTCAAGGACTTTACCTTCCGCGGAGGTGTTGCGGGCAGCAAGTGGGTGGGGCTGAAGCATTTCAACCGGCTGTTTTCTTCCTACTGGTTTCCGATTATTCTGAAGAACACCCTGTCCATCAGCATCCTGTCCATTCTGATCACCTTTCCCGCACCCATCATCCTGGCGCTGATGGTCAATGAGGTATCCGGCGCCCGTCTGCGCAAGGTCTTCCAGACGGTGTCCTACGCGCCGCACTTTATTTCCACGGTGGTCATGTGCGGTATGGTGATCCTCTTCCTCAAGCCCTCCAGCGGGCTGATCAACAACGCCCTGGCGGCCATGGGCTACGAGCGGCAGTACTTCATGCAGAATCCGGCGTACTTCAAGTGGATCTATGTTCTCAGCGATGTGTGGCAGAATACAGGCTGGAACGCCATCATCTATTTCGCGGCGCTGTCGGCCATTGACCGCTCCCAGGTGGAGGCCGCGCAGGTGGACGGCGCCAGCAGGCTGCAGATCATCCGCCATGTGAATCTGCCCGTGCTGGTTCCCACGGTGATGGTGATGCTGATTCTCAAGTGCGGCCAGGTCATGAACGTGGGCTACGAGAAGGTGTACCTGCTGCAGAACGACGCGAACCTGACCGGCTCCGAGGTGATTTCCACCTTTGTGTACAAGATGGGCCTGCAGTCCAATGAGTACTCGTTCTCCACAGCGGCGGGGCTGATGAACTCGGTGGTCAACGCGATTGTACTGCTGCTGGCCAATACGCTCTCCAGGCGCCTGACCCAGTCCAGCCTGTGGTGAAAGGAGACAACCGGAATGACGCAGCACACGGCTGCCAACAGGCAGCGCATCCGTCAAAGCCGTGGAGACAGGGTGTTCGGCATTGTCAACGGGGCAGTGCTGGCGCTGATCTTCATCATCACGCTGTATCCCATGCTGTATGTCCTCAGCGCCTCCTTCAGCGATCCCAACGCTGTGGCCAGCGGCAAAATGGTGCTCCTGCCGGTACAGCCCTCCCTGCAGGCGTATGCGTATATCCTGCAATACAACGACATCTGGACGGGCTATGCCAACACCATCTTCTATACCGTGGTCGGCACGGTGATCAACCTGGCGGTGACACTGCCCTGCGCCTATGCCTTTTCCCGGCGTGATTTCAAGGGCCGCAGCGTGCTGATGCCCCTGTTCATCGTCACGATGTATTTCCAGGGCGGCCTGATTCCCTCCTACCTGAACATGCGCAGCCTGGGCCTGGTGGATACCCGCATGGCGCTGCTGATCCTGGGCGCGGTGTCGGTCTACAACCTGATTGTGGCCCGGACATTCTTTGCCAACTCCATTCCCTGGGAGCTGCATGAGGCGGCCTTCCTGGACGGATGCAGCGATTTCAAGCTGTTCTTCAGCATCGTGCTGCCGCTGTCAGCGCCCATCACGGTGGTGATGCTCCTGTACTATGGCATTGCGCACTGGAATTCCTACTTCAATGCGTACATCTATCTGCGCAACCGTTCCCTCTATCCGCTGCAGGTTTTCCTCCGGGAGATCCTGACCATGGGCAGCTTCATGTCCGAGATCAGCGACTTGGGGGCCTATTCGGCGGAAGATATTGCCTATTTCACCAAGCAGGCAGAAACGGCCAACATGATGAAATATGCCATCATCGTTGTTTCCACCCTGCCCATGCTGATCATTTACCCTTTCCTGGAGAAGTATTTCGCCAAGGGTGTGATGATCGGCTCGGTCAAGGGATGAACCACGGCTCCTGCCAGCGGCCATGCTGGTTGAGATCACTATCATGAAGGAGGTATTCCCATGAGAAACCTGCGCAGGCTTGTTGCAATGCTGCTTGTCCTGACCCTGGCCATGTCCATGGCAGGAATCGCGGCGGCGGAGGACGAACCCATCAAGCTGAAGGTTGCTGCGGCCTTCGGCACCCCCACGGACTGGACGCAGAACGACATGGTCCACTGGATCCGGGACAACTTCAACCTGGACCTGGAATGCGACACCTACCCCCTGGATGCCTGGATGAACCAGCTCTCCCTCATGCTGCTCACCGATGAGCTGCCCGACATCATCTACAACAACACCCTGGCTACCTACACTGCCATCAACCAGTACGGCGACGAAGGGTACTTCCTCAACTTCCTGGACTATCTGGACGTGATGCCCAATTTCAAGAAGCATCTGGAAACCTATCCGGAGTATGCCGCCTACATCACCTCGCCCAGCGGCGCCATCTACTCCATGTCCCGCGTGAACCCCACCGGCATTGTCATGGACGATTCCAAGGCGCAGATCAACATTGAGTGGCTGAAGAACGTGGGCAAGGAAATCCCCACCACCCTGGACGAGCTCTACGACGTGCTGTGCGCCTTCCGCGATCAGGACGCCAACGGTAACGGCGACCCCGGCGATGAGATTCCCATGTCTTACTGCAACGCCTCCGCCGGCAGCTACCGCCTGGAGTGGAATATCCGCGCCGCCTTCGGCATCTATTCCGATCAGCGCAGCTACTGCCTGCAGGCGGATGAGAACAATCAGGTCTACATTGCCGAAACCACCGAAGGGTACAAGGATTTCCTCAAGTACATGCGGAAACTCTATGCCGAGGGCCTGCTGGACAGCGAGACCTACATCCAGACCAACGACGAGTTCCGCGCGAAGCTGACGGAGAATATCGTGGGCTACGGCAACGACTCCTCCACCATGTCCCTCCGTGCCAAGCTGGGCGAGGATGTGTGGGATTACTGCCTGGCCTTCGATTCCGAGCAGACTGGCCAGAAGGCCTACATCCTGGGCACCTACTGGCTGAACAATCCCCGCCTGTGCGTCAGCGCCACCACGGAATATCCCGAGGAGATCTGCAAACTGCTGGACTACTTCCTCTCTCCTGAAGGCTCCGAGTTCTCCGTGATGGGCCTGGAGGGTGTGAATTACGACCGCGTGATGACCGACCTGGGCATCATGACCTACGACTATACGCCTTACATGACCGCTGCGGGCTATGAGGATTCCACCACCTACCTGAAGGAGAAGGCCATCATTGATTCCTTCTTCTACCTGCTGACCTACGACTATGTGCAGGAGTATCTGAACACCCTGACGGACGCGGAGCTGGAGGATTTCATCGCCCGGGATACCCAGAACCTCTTCCGCTCCACCGCCACCCGCGTCAAGGCCCTGCGCGGCTGCGACCTGGTCAAGGCGTTCCCCAGCCTGAGCTACACGCAGGAGCAGACCGACGCCCGGGCTGACATCTACACGGACATCACCAACTATATCGCCACGATGAAGGTGCAGTTTATCACCGGCGTGGTGGATATTGACAGCTACTGGGATACCTTCGTGTCCACCCTGAACGAGCAGGGGCTGGAGACGATCCTGGCCATTGATCAGGAAGCCTACAACCATTATCTGGGCCTGTAAGGCTCCGGCAGGGGGGATCCCCCTCTGAATCTGCCGCCGCTCCCGTCCGGCTTTTGCCGGACGGGTTAACGGCGGTTGAAGGACTGTGCGCACGGAGGGAAGCATATGCGGAAGGATCACTATCTGCTCAGGTTTGTTCTGGTTTACCTCTGTGTGCTGCTGCCCATGCTGTGCGTCAGCTTTTTTCTCAATTACCGCATGCTCAACACCCTCCGGGAAAGCACGGCCCGGCAGGCGGAATCCAGCCTGAAGGGCTTCTCGGACGAGCTGACCAGCCTGTATGCGGAGCATACGGTATCCAGCGCGTTCCTGAGCAATGAAACCGTGCTGAACGGGCGCAATATGCTCAAGAACAAGGAGGAGGCCAGCACGGGCATCACGCTGCTGAACTTCGCCAACCAGTTCAACGCGGAAACCACGGACATTTTCATGTGCTATGGCACGGAGACCGTGTATTCCGGCAAGGGACTTTCGCGCCTGTCAACGCTGCTGGGCATCACCCTGCAGTGCAGGAAGGAAAGCGTTGCGCTGGCCAGAAGCATGGTGCACAGCAAAACCAACGGCGTGTGCGTCCTGTGGTCAGGGGATGCGGACGGATACCTGCTCATGCACTTTATCACCGACCGCGCGGGCATGGAATCCGTGAACTACGTGATTCCCTTATCCCGGCTGATTGCCAGGTTCAGGCCGGTGGATGAGCGGACGAATGTGGATCTTGTCCTGGACTTTGAGCAGGGCGGCACGGTGGCCTTCCACAGGGATGATGAGGAAAGCTTCTGCCTTGGCAGGGGACATGTGCCGGAGGATTCCGCCAGCGGCGTCTCCGCGGAGCATTACAACGACACCCTGGGCGTTCGGCTCAGCGTCCGCTATGAAACCACGGCGCTGCAGCGGCAGCTGGCCGCCAACCGGAATGTGAACAGTTTGGTGATGGCCCTGGGGCTGCTGGTGTCGGTGGCCATTTCCTTCTTCCTCAGCATGGACAGGCGCAAGCGCGTGTATCAGCTGGAGGCCATAGCCAAGGGGGAAACCGTCGCGCTGACGGGTCGCCGTGGGGATGAGTTTTCCTCCCTGCAGCGGCTGATGACCGCCTCCCTGCGGGAGGCCCAGCGCATCAATGAGAGCCAGCAGGTTTACCGGGAAGGCTTCTGCCGTCAGTTTGCCAGGCTCCTGTTCAGCGGCATGTACAAGGATCGCCAGGTCGTTGCCTCCAACCTATCGCTGTGCGGGGTGGAGCTGATGGAGCAGTACTACGCCGTTCTGGGCGTGCGCCTTCCCGCCCAGGGGCAGGAGCAGAGCGCCCGCGCGCTGGAAAGGCTGCTGGCCGGCAGCCTGTACCATACGGCCTACATCTTTGATCAGCCTGTGGTGGTTTTCCTCCATGAGTTCCCCAACAGCGACGAGAGCCAGTCCCTGCGCCTGGATTATGCGGCATGGCTGCGGGGTGAAATGGGCGGCGTCCCCCTGGCAGTGGGCGTCAGCCGGGTCTATGGGGATATCATGCGGGCGCCTGAGGCCTACGCGGATGTGGAGCGCATCTTTGAGCAGCTGCCTGCGGCGGACGCTGTTTTGTGCCGGGAAAGCCTCCCGGAAGCGCCGGATCTGGCGGTGCGCTTCTCCGCGGAGGAGCTGACCGCCATGACCGATGCGGTGGCGCGCAAGGAAGAGGATGTAGCCCTGACCCTGCTGCGGCGGATGGAGGCTTTCATCCGTGACAGCGCCTGCTCCGAGGCGAACCAGACCTTCCTGCGCTATACGATCACCCAGGCGCTGATCCAGGGTGTGCAGGGCGACGTTAACGAGAAGAGCCTGATCTCCGACGTGGTGCAGGTGGACGTAAGCAACGGGCAGAGATTTGACGCGTCCATGACCCGTCTGCTGAAGCGGTGCTGCGCGGGTGCAGTGACGGTAACGGGCTTTGAGCTGATCCTGGACTATATCCGCGCGAATTATCAGAATCCGTCCTTCTCCGCGGAGATGGTGGCGGAATATGCAGGGCTGTCCACATCGTACCTGAGCAGGCTGTTCAAGGCGAAAATGGGCATGACCTATATCGACTATCTGACCAGCCTGCGCATGAAGCGCGCCACGGAGCTGATCCGCCAGACCAACCTGCCGCTCAGGGACATTGTGGAGCAGGTGGGGTACATCGACGTATCGGGCTTCCGAAGAAAATTCAAGGCGCTCTACGGCATGAGCGTGACGGAGTACAAGCAGAGCCTTGGCGGGCAGGAGGAATGAGCATGTATCAGAGCATCAGGCCGGGCAAGTACTGGTACGACACCAGCGGAAGGCTGATTCAGGCCCACGGCGGATCCATCCTTTTTGAGAACGGGCGGTATTACTGGTACGGGGAGAACAAGGAGGGCGTTACCGGCCGCGCCACCGGGGAACGCTGCCCTGTGTGGCACAATGGGGTGCGGCTGTACTCCTCGGCGGATCTGTACAACTGGCAGGATGAGGGCGTTATCCTGGTGGGAGAGGGCGCGCCGGATACGCCCTTCCATCCGCGCAACATCATGGACCGGCCCCATATTCTCCATAACGCCCGGACGGGACAGTATGTGCTCTGGGCGAAAATCGCGGGTGTGCTGGGCGCGGGCGCGGATTTCGGCAAGGGCTATATGGCTGTGGCCACCGCGCCTTCCATCCGGGGGCCCTATCAGGTGGTTAACCGCATTGCCCAGCCCGGGCTGCCCATGGGCGACTTTGACCTGGTACAGGACGGCGATAGGGCTTACATCATCTACGAGCGTCCCCATACGGAGATGATCTGTCAAACCCTGACGGAGGACTATACCGGCGTAACGCCGGAATATTCCAGCCATATCCGGCGCAGCGGGCCGCCCTTCACCCGGGAAGCGCCGTGCTTCTTCACCCGGGGCGGGCGGAAGTTCCTCATTGCATCGGGTACCACAGGATATTATCCCAACGCGACCGAAACCTTTGAAATTGAGGACTTCCATGGCACATGGCGGTTCCTGGGACGGACCTGCGCGGAGGATCGGGGGCGGAACTCCTTCCACGCACAGTTTTCCAGCGTGTTCCATGTGCCGGATACGGATGTGTACATTGCAACAGGCGATCGCTGGCTGACGGATCTGCCCTGCAACATGCCGGATATGGACGAGCTGTACCAGTGCAAGTATCCAAAGGGCGCGGACTTTGCGGCGCGCTTCCCCCGCGCGGGGACGCTGACGGAGGAGAACACCTCCATGGCGACATACGTGTGGCTGCCTGTACGCTTTGACCAGCGGGGTGTTCCGACAATCAGCTGGCAGGACGAATGGCGCATCGGGGACTGAGCGGCAGAAACGAAGGATGAAGGAGCTGAGCTGATGGAGAAGCGCAAGTGGATCAGGATGGATCCCCGGGATAATGTAGCGATCCTGCTCAGGGACGCGGCGGTAGGGGAGGAGCTGGGCGAGGGGATTGTGGCGGCATGCGACATTCCCCAGGCCCACAAGGCTGCGCTGAAGCCCATCCCTGCGGGCGGGGCGGTCATCCGCTACGGCGTGACCCTGGGATATGCCATGAGGGACATCGCCCCGGGTGAATGGGTGA